>DASSPF010000001.1:0-3142 GCA_035699805.1 Candidatus Limnocylindria bacterium
GATGACCTGCGACGAGACGCTCTCGAGGATGAGGATGCCGAAGAGCGCGGTGAGCGCGGCGTACGCCTCGGGCGGCAGGAGGCGCGCCTGCACCACCTGGTAGCCGTAGGCGAGCACGTTCGCGGCGGTGGTGGCGACCAGGAGGAAGAGCGCGCCGGAGTGGGCGCGGGCACGGCCGATCACGGTGCGGTCGATAGTGCGGGATTTCGCGACGAGCCAGGCGCCGGTCCGCGGCTCACCTTCGCCACGGCCAGCATGCGTTCTGCATGCTAGGCTCGGGCCCATGGGACGGGCACGCACGACCGACCTGCAGATCCGCGGCATCCCCGTGTCGCTGCGGGAGCGCCTGCGCCGCCGCGCCACGCGCAAGGGCGTGTCGATGAGTCAGTACGTGATCGAACAGCTGAAGGCCGACCTTGCCCTCCCCACGCTCGACGAATGGCTCGATGAGGTCGCGCGCCTGCCGAAGATCGACCTGGAAGCGCGCGGCCTCTCTGCCGCCCAGCTCGTGCGCGAGGCTCGCGAGGAGGATGAGACCGAGGACGAACGGCTCTGGCCGTGATCGTCCTCGACGCCTCGGCCGGCGTCGAGATGCTGCTCGGGACGGCCCGCGGCGCAGCGATCGGGGCCGCGCTGGCTGGGCATCGCGCCGTGGCGCCGGCGCACTTCGACGCCGAGGTGTTCCGCGCGCTGCGGCGATGGCAGCGGCGCCGCCAGATGACGGCGGCGGAGGTCAGCCACCGCATCGGCCTCCTCACGCTGTTCGCCGCGGATCGCATCCCGCTCCCACCGCTGCTCGCGCGGGCCGACGCGCTCGGGGAGCGCTTCTCGCCGCCAGACAGCCTCTACGTGGCCACCGCGCATGCGCTCGACGCCGAGCTCTTCACCTGCGACGCGCCGCTCGCGACAGCGTGCGCGGGCGTCGCGAGGGTCCGCCTCTTCTGACCCCTAGTGCGCGTGCGCCGGGGCGGGCTCCTTCATCGGCGCGGCCTTGAGGAAGTTCGTGGTGAGCTCATCGGTCTCCGGTGAGCTGTACTGCTCGATGTCGCCGTTGTCGGCGTCGCGCGCGATGTCCGGGTCGATGGGGATGTTCGCAATGAGCGGAGCGTTCGCGGCGATGACCAGCTTGAGGCCCTGCGACGGCCCGAACACCTCGAGGCGCTGGCCATCGGGCGTGCGCACGTAGGACATGTTCTCGACCACGCCGAGGATGTCGCCGCCGAGCTGCTTCACCAGGCGGACCGCCTTGGTGACCACCATCGTGGCGAGCGCCTGTGGCGTGGTGACGAGGACGACGCCGTCCACCGGCAGCGCCTGCATCACCGTGAGCGGCGCGTCGCTGGTGCCCGGCGGCAGGTCGACGATGAGGTAGTCGAGCTCGCCCCAGGCGACGTCGGTGAAGAACTGGCGGATGGCGCCGGAGATCATCGGGCCCCGCCAGATGACCGCCTCCTCCTCGTTCGGGAGGATGAGGTTCATGGACATGATCGGGATGCCGCCGCGCGACAGCGGCGGCGCGAGCGTCTTGCCGTCCGTGCTGACCGGCTTCTCCTTCACGCCGAACATGCGCGGGATGGAGGGGCCGGTGATGTCGCCGTCGAGAACGCCCACGCGGAACCCGCGGCGCTTGAGGCCCACCGCGAGGAGGCCCGCGACGAGCGACTTCCCCACGCCGCCCTTGCCCGACATGACCGCGATGACGTGCTTGATGCCCTTCTGCTCGGCCATGCCGCGCGGCACGCCCTTGCCGCCGAGCGACGGCGCGGCGCCGGCGGCGGGCAATCCCTCGGGGAGCTTGCCGGTGTCGGCGTAGCGGTTCAGATCGCCCATGAGCTCGTCCATGTTCACCTTCCCCGCACCGTGACCGGCCGCGGCCTGCGCGATCGACTCGGTCTTGCTGATGGCGCACGAGGCGCACGACAGGCCGTAGCGCGCGAAGAGGCGCGCGGCCTCGGGCCAGCGCTCGACGACGGACGCGACGGTCATGTCGGGGGTGATCTGCACGGGCAATCGGGGCTCCTTCATCTGCGCGCGGGGACCGTCCAAGCATACCGTCTCGGACACGCCTGGACCCGTACGCATGCGCTGATGCATGCATACTGGAGCGGTGAAGCGCGGAAAGAAGAAGGTCGACCTGCAGATCCGCGGGATGCCGGCGGACCTGCGGCGCCGGGTGGAGGAGAAGGCCACCCGCAAGGGCGTGTCGATGAGTAGATACGTGATCGAAGCGCTCGAGGACGACGTCATCCGGCCGGCGACGCTCGAGGAGTGGTTCAAGGAGGTGGAGGAGCTTCGCGGTCCGCCGCGTGACCGCGGCTTCGATCCCGCCGAGAGCGTCCGGGCCATCCGAGACGCGATCGAGAAGGCCAGCCGGCCGTGATCGTCCTGGACGCGTCGGCCGCGGTCGCGTACCTCATCGGCACCCGCGCCGCATCGGCCGTCGAAGAGGCGATCGGCAAGGGACCCGTCCACGTCCCGGTCCACTTCGATGTCGAAGTCTTCGGCGCCGTCCGACGCGAGCTGATGCTCGGCCATATCGATCTCATGGAGGCGCTGAACGCCACGTACGCGCTGCGCTCGTTCATCGTCCAGCGCCATCCGGTCACGCGTCACCTCATGGACGCGCTGGCCCTCCGCGACAACGTCGGCTCGCACGATGTCTTCTACGTGCTGCTGGCGCGCCGCCTCGGCGCGACGTTCGTCACCTGCGACCGAGCGCTGGGCCGCGCCGCGTCACCGTACTGCGCGGTCCGTCACATCGCGGCCTGAACGACGGCCCGGACACCGCGGCTACGATTCAGCCGTGCGTCGCGTCCCGCTCGCGCTCATGCGGCTCATCACGCGCATCCTCGCGCCGGCCTTCCTCGACGACGGCGCTGATGGTGTGGAACGACGCCCCCCGCGCGCGCAGCGTCTCGAGCGTCGCGCGGATGGAGCGAAGGGCATGGTCGCCGGTGCCGGCGCGGCAGTCCCAGCGGATCGGCGCACGCCGGAGGTCCACCAGCTCCCACGGGTGCACGAACAGCACGACGGGCGTCCGAAGAGACGCAAGCAGCAGCCCGCGCAGCGGTCCCGGAAGCCGTAGCGCCGACGAGGTGAGCGACGCCGGGACGCGCAGGAGCCCGGCATCGGAGCGCGCGCC
>DASSPF010000002.1:0-3705 GCA_035699805.1 Candidatus Limnocylindria bacterium
CCCGCCTAGACTCCCCGCACAAGGAGGGGAAACATGACCACGACGACAGCCACGACGGCGGCGTCCACGGACAAGGCCGGGTGGTTCACGCGGTTCCTCGCGATCCTCATCGACGGCATCGGCGTCAGCATCGTCAGCGGGATCCTGACGAACATCCTGTACCAGGACGGCGGCGTCGGCGCGAGCGGGCTCCAGACGCTCCTCGGCGTCATCTACTTCTGCTACTTCTGGTCCTCGTACGGGAAGGGCCAGACCCTCGGCATGCGCGCGCTGGGTATCAAGGTCGTGAAGACGGACGGCTCGCAGCTCGACCTCGTCGGCGCGTTCCTGCGCTACGTCGGTCTGTTCATCTCGATCCTCTGCCTCTTCATCGGCGTCATCTGGGCGGCATTCGACGCCCAGAAGCAGGGCTGGCACGACAAGATCGCCGGCACGTACGTCGTGAAGGCATAACCGACCCGGGTCCGCTCCTCGCTCGGGGGCGGGACGCCGACGTGTACGCGCTGGATGACCGCACGGTCCTCCGCCGCTACCGCAGGCGCGACGTCCCCGAGCACGAGGTCTCGGTCATGCGCCAGGCTCGCGCGCACGGCTTCCCCGCTCCAGAGGTGATCTCCGTCTGGGGACCCGACCTGGTCCTCGAGCGCGTCGTGGGGCCGACCATGCGCGAGGATCTCGAGCGCGACCCGTCGCTCTTGGAGTCCCATGCGGCGCTGCTCGCCGCGCTGCACGAGCAGCTCCACGCCATCACCGCGCCGGCATGGCTGCCGGCGGCCGGCACCGGCGACTCGCTGCTGCACCTCGATCTGCATCCGGAGAACGTCCTCATGGGCCGAGACGGGCCACGAGTGATCGACTGGGCGAACGCGGCGCGCGGCCACTGGGCCGACGACGTCGCCACGACGTTCGTGATCCTCGCAGGCGCGGTCGTGGAGAGACCAGTGCGCACGTTGGCGCAGCAGTTCGCCCAGGCATTCGTGGCCGCGTTCGATCGCGACACCGTGCGTGCCCATCTCGATGACGCGATCGATCGCCGCATCAACGACGCCAATCTCAGTGAGACCGAGCGTGAGGCCGCCCGGCAGGTCACGATCTAGCGGTCAGCCCTCGCCCATACGCGTGATGCGCAGCTCCGCGTCGTACGTGAACTTCAGCAGGAACGGTGGATCGTCGAGGCGAACGACGCGCGCGAAGAAGATGCGGTCGGTCGGCGGGATCGCGAGATCGAACACCGCGGGGATCGGCACCCACCGGAACTCGCCGATGCCCGCTGCTGGCGCGAGCGTCCCGCTGAACCGCGCTGCGGCGAAGACGAACGTGAGCCACTGGTAATCGGGCCGCGGCGAGACCTCCGTCATCACGCCCCGAAGCAGCGGCTCGGCGGCCTCGAGCCCGGTCTCCTCGCGCAGCTCGCGGATGGCGCACTCGACCGGCGATTCGTCGGGCTCGAGCTTGCCGCCGGGCGCCACCCAGAGCCCCAGGTTCGGCTCCTTCACCCGGCGGTGGAGGAGCACCTCGCCGTCGCGGATCGCGTAGACGAGCGTCGCGAGCACGCGCGGGTGGGACATGCGCGAAGATTAGGTCGTGGGCACGGAGTGGCTCTTCGGCATCCCCGGCGGCAAGGCGTTCGCGTACAGCACCGACGGCAAGAACTTCTACACGATGGATGGCAACACCGCGTGGGCGTACCGCGACGGGAAGTGGCTCTACGCGTACGGCGCGACGCAGGCGGTCGGCTATTTCGAGGGCACGACGGTGTTCTCGCTCCCCGACGGCAAGCCGCGCTTCACGATCCGCGGCGAGTGACGCTCCCGGGATGACGGCGACCGCCGTCAGAGGCGGTCATCAGCCATGTCCCGTGGACAGCTTGTCGAGCGCGAGCTCGCCGCCGGAGAGCCATCGGCCGTCCTGGTAGGCATCCACCGGGAACCAGCCGCTCAGGCCGACACCGCTCGCGCCGAACCGGAAGAACTTCATCGGCTGATCGAAGCGCTCGCTCACCGTGCTGCCCGAGACGACCTCGACAAGGCGTCCACTGACGGTCGCGGTGACGATGCCGCCACCGAAGATCGTGAGCGGATCGAACGCATCGATGCGCACGCGGACGTCCTCGAACGCGCGGCTGGTGAGCGTGCCTGCGCCGAAGAGCCGATTCAGCTCGTTCAGCGCGGCGACGCGGTCCTTCGCGAACGCCGATTCGACGCTGCCGTTCCAGCCCTGCTGGTGACCACCGGGCACGTACGACTCGTTCCAGAGGTAGCCTGCCGCCGTGGAGACCGCCTCGGATTCGAGGAGGGCCCGCGTCCAATACGGCTCGATCCGTGGGAACGAGCGCATGGTGCCGTCGTAGCCGTCGGCGACCGCGAAGAGGCGCGCGCCCGTCGCCGGCAGGCGGACGCGCCATGTGTACCAGAGCTCGCCCTCCGCCGGCGGTGTCTCGGCGTGATCGCGGAAGACGATCGTCGCGTCGATGAGCTGGATGCCCGACCACGGGAGCGCGTACACCGCGTCGAGCGTGGCGGACTCGAGATGGAAGAACCGCCCCTCCGCCGGCTTCGCCGCCACGGCCTTCCGAACGATCTGCTGGAACGGACCGGGCCACACGATCTGGCCCCACTCCTCGTCCAGCACCGGTGTGTTGCGTCCGGCCGCGCGAGCCCCCGGTCCGACGCCGCGGAAGCTGTCCAGCTGCTGCAGGAAGAACCCCGCCCACGGCAGGAGCGTCTCGCTCGGGAACTCGCTCTTCGCCAGGCGCTGGAGCGGCGGCGGTGCGCCCACACGGAAGTCATTGCTCACCAGGGTGACCTGGGGCAGCGGTATGGGCGCCGTCCGAGTGTCGACCACGGGTGGCGGTGGCGTCGCCGGGGGCTGGCCCTCCTCCTCGGCGGCCGGCACGGCGGTGGGCGACGCGGCGGCCGTCGGGGAGGCGCTCGGTATGGGGCGCGCGGACGCGCTGCACGCCGCGAGCACGAGGGCGAGGCCGAGCGCGACGGTACGCATGAGGTGAGCGTGGGCCCCGTGGGCCGCGGCGGCATCAGAGTTTTCGCACACCAACTCGTACGTGCGCGGCGATGGAGCGGTCGCTTGCCTAGCTGAGCAGCGAGAGCAATGGCGGACCCAGGAAGACCAGGAGCAGCGCCGGCAGGATGCACAGGGCGAGCGGGAACAGCATGAGGACCGGCAGGCGGCGCGCGGTCGCCTGCGCCCGGTGGCGCTCCGTCGCGCGCAGCGTCTCCGCCTGCACCACCAGAAGCCGTGCGAGCGGCGAGCCGAAGCGCGCCGACGCGGCCACAAGGGCCGCGACGCGCGCCTCGTCGCGTCCGCGGGCAAATGCGCGCAGCGCGCGCGCGACCGGCACGCCGAGGGCCAGATCGGCAAGGAGACGGCGGGCGTCCGCGACCCGCGCGAAGGCCGGTGACCGGGCGACGAACGCGGCGAGCGCGCGCTCGAAGGTGAGCCCCGCGTCCAGGCCCACCACGACCGCCTCGAGGAAGAGCGCGAGGTCGGCCGGCGGCTCGGTGGCGCGGACGATCCGCCACAGCCACACGATCCCCGCGGCCTCGAAGAGCGCCGCGAACGCGAGGAGCACCCGGCCGTCGCCGGTGAGCGTCGCGCCGTAGTCCGGCATCGCGACGCTGAAGAAGACGGCACCGAGCGGCGCGAGCGCCACGAGGACCGCCGCCGAGGCGCGGCTCTGCGCGGTCA
>DASSPF010000003.1:0-7846 GCA_035699805.1 Candidatus Limnocylindria bacterium
GCCCGTCCTCAAGGCGACGTACGGGGTCATGGTCTACCAGGAGGACGTGATGGCGGTGACGCAGGCGCTCGCCGGCTTCACCATGGGCCAGGCCGACGTCCTCTGCTACACGATCCGCAAGAAGATCAAGGAGAAGCTCGACTCGCAGAAGGTGAAGTTCGTGGAGGGCTGCCTGCGGAAGGGCCTCCACAGCGACGTCATCGAACAGGTGTGGAAGGACTTCGAGCCGTTCGCCCGCTACGGCTTCAACCGCGCGCACGCCGCCATCTACGGGGTCATCGCGTACCACACCGCGTACCTGAAGGCGAACTACACCATCGAGTACATGACCGCGGTGCTCTCGGCCGAGATGGGCGTCCCCGAGCGCGTCGCGATCGCGGTGGCCGAGTGCCGGCGCATGGGCATCGCCGTGCTCCCGCCCGACGTGAACGAGTCGGCCTTCGGCTTCGCGATCACGCCAAAGGGCATCCGCTTCGGTCTCGGCGCGGTGAAGAACGTGGGCGAGGGTGCGGTGGAGAGCATCATCGAGGCGCGCACGAGCGGCGGACCGTTCCGATCGCTCGACGACTTCTGCGGTCGGATCGATCTCACCCGCTGCAACAAGCGCGTGCTCGAGTCGCTCATCCGCTGCGGCGCGCTCGACGCCTTCGGCCCGCGCCTCGCGCAGCTCGGCCGGCTCGACGCGGTGCTGGCCACCGCCCAGCGCGAGCAGAAGGACCGCGCCAGCGGCCAGGTGGGCCTCTTCGCGAGCCTCGGCCTAGACGTGGAGATCGTCGCGCCGCCGGCGACGAGCGGACCGGAGGCCTCGCGCAAGGAGCTGCTGTCGTGGGAGAAGGAGCTCCTCGGCATCTACCTCTCCGACCACCCGCTCCAGGAGGTCGCGTCGCGCATGGGCGACGTCGTGACCGCCTACCTGGCCGAGCTAAAAGAGGAGGAGGAGCAGGGGCTGGTGATCGTCGCGTGCGTGGTGACGACCGCGCGCAAGCACATCACCAAGGAGAAGAAGCTCATGATGTTCGCGCAGGTCGAGGATCTCACCGGCTCGGTGGAGGCGACGATCTTCCCGCGCACGTATGAGGCCACCGCGGCGGTGTGGAACACCGACGAGATCCTCCTCGTCCTCGGCCGGGTCGAGAAGCGCGACGACGCCCCCAAGCTCCTGGTGGAGCACGCGGTGCGCTTCAGTGAGGACGGGATCCGCGACATCAAGCGCGTCCTCGAGGAGACGCGCGAGCGCCTCGCCAAGCGCGCGAAGTTCGTCCGGCCTGCGCCCGCCGCGGAGCCGCCGGCTGCACGGCCGGCCACGCCGCTCGCACCGGTCGCGATCGAGAGCCGGCCGACCGAGCTGGTGATCCGCTTCCGCGAGGCGCTCGACTACGAGCGCTCGATCGCCATCTTCCAGCGCATCCAGGAGGTCCTGAAGGACTTCTCGGGCGGTGCCGCCGTGGTGCTCGAGCTGCCGCGCGCGAGCGGCGGAGCGCGGCGTGTGCCCACCTCGTTCCGCGCGAGCGTGTCGGCCGACGTGGCCGAGGCCGTCGAGCGCGAGGTGGGGAAGGACGTCGTCGAGGTGGTGCTTCCGCAGCGCTAGCGAGCGACCCCTCGTCGCCCTGGCGGCGGTCCGCCCGCCCGCGCCGCTCCGCTCCATACTCGACGCATGCCCGAGCGCGTGAAGCGGCTCCAGCGCGCGAGCCTCGAGCTGGTCGGCTCGCTCGATCTCGATCGCGTGAAGCAGGCCACCGTCGATGCCGCGTGCTTCATCCTGAACGCCGATGCCGCGGCGCTCATGCTGCCCGGCGCCGACCCGGCGCTGCTCGAGATCCAGGCCGCACAGGGTCTTTCCGCGGAGTACGTCCGCTCGCAGCGCGTTCCGCGCGACGCCGCGCGCCGCTCCTACCCGACGCCGAAGGAGCCGGTCGTCATCGATCTGCTTCGCGGTCCCCTGGGCGACGCGACGCTCGTCCGCGCCGAGGGCCTGGCGAAGGTGCTCGCCATCCCACTGCACAACGACGGCGAGTTCGTCGGCTCGCTCAACGCGTACACCAAGGATCCGACGCACGAGTTCGCCGAGGAGGACATCGACCTCGCGTCGGTCCTCGCCGCCGAGGCCAGCGTGGCCATCGCCAACGCGCAGCTCTACCAGGAGGCGCTCAACCAGCGCGAGCTCGAGCGCACGCTCCTGGACTCGCTGGGCACGGCCGTCCTCGTGGCGCGGCCGCCCAGTGTGGTGTCCGGCCTGAACCGCGCGGCTCGCGAGCTCACCGGCCTCGATGACAGCGCCATCGGAAGGCCGCTCGACGAGCTCTTCGAGCGCTTCTCCACGCGCGATGCCGCGACCGGCGCGCCGCTCGCGCGCTCTGCGCTCACGGAGGGCCTGCGCGGCGCCGCGGTCGACCGTGAGGTCGTGTTCACGCACCTGGTCACCGGCGACGACCGCCATGCGCACGTCACGATCCGCCCGGTGCGCGACGCCGACGGTGCCGTCGTCGCCGCCACCGCGACGATGCACGACCTCACCGAGGTGCGGCGGCTTCAGCAGGAGAAGGAGCAGTTCGTGTCGATCGTCTCGCACGAGCTGCGCACGCCGCTCACGCCGCTGAAGGCGCTCGCGCAGCTCCTCGTGAGCCGGA
This sequence comes from Candidatus Limnocylindria bacterium, assembly GCA_035699805.1. GTDB lineage: Bacteria > Chloroflexota > Limnocylindria > P2-11E > P2-11E > CF-39. Next base: position 2,628 of record DASSPF010000003.1, read on the forward strand.
TCCGCCGGTCCCGGGAGCGCAAGCAGGAGCTCGATCTGGAGTCGCTGGAGCGCAACCTCATCTCGATCGAGCGGCAGGTGGATCGCATGAACGGGCTCGTGAGCGACCTGTTGTCCGTTTCACGCGCCGGCCGCGGGACGCTCGAGATCGACCGGCGGCCGTTCGACCTCGCCGCGAGCGTGCGCGACACGGTGGAGCGCTACGTCGAGGCGACGCGCGAGGAAGGTCGCCACCGGATCGTCCTGGAGGGGCCGGCATCGCTCGCGATCACTGGCGATGAGGCGCGCGTCGAGCAGATGCTCATGAACCTCATCGGCAATGCGGTGAAGTACTCGCCGCGCGGCGGCGAGGTGCGCGTCTCGCTCGCGCAGCGCGACGGCGCCGCGGAGATCGTCATCGCCGACGAGGGCATCGGCATCAGCGCGGAAGACCTGCCGCGGCTCGGCTCGCCGTTCACGCGCGGAAGCGGGCGGGCGGCGACGTTCGCCGGGATGGGCATCGGCCTCCACGTCGCGCGGGTGCTGGCGGAGGCGCACGGCGGCTCGCTGGTCATCGAGAGCCCGGGCGAGGACCGCGGGACGACGGTCCGCGTACGGCTGCCCGCGTAGCGGTGCCCTCGGGCGTCTTGCGCGCCGCGGACGTCCCGCCTAGCGCCGAGGCGACGGTGCGATGTCGGAATGGCGGTGATACGGCACGTCGATGACCACCGTATTGGGGCGGAAGAGCAGGGCGGCCTTCAGCCGAAGCGCCGTCTGACTGTGCAGCAGCCACTCCCACCACCGATGAGCGACGTACTCCGCAAGAACGATCGTGATCTGACCCTCCTCGCGCTCGGCGATACGGTCGATGTAGCGCAGCAGGGGCTGGAGCAGGGTCCGATAGGGAGAGACGATCACGTCCAGCGGGATGGCCCGGCCGTCCGACGTCCGCGTTCCGTCCCAGCGTTCCCACCGGCGGCGGAAGCCGATCGCGCTCTCCTCGCTCGTCGCCAGGTGCACGGCACGGACGCGTGGCGTGATCGAGCACGCGAACGCGAGAGCGCGCGCTGACGCACGATCGAGTCGAGCCATCGGAACGATCACGGATGGCGGCGCCAGCGGCTCGCCCGGGAGCTCGGAGCCGTCGAGCGTGAGGGCATCCGCGACCGATCGGTAGTGGCGGTGGATCGAGTACAACAGGAACACCAGCAGCGGGAGCACCAGCAGCACCATCCAAGCGCCACGCTCGAATTTCGTCAGTGCGACCACCACGAGCGTGACGGACGTGGCTGCGACCCCGACCCCGTTCAGGGCCATGCGCCACTGCCATCCCGGCTCACGCCGGGCGTACCAACGGCGGAGGAGGCCGGTCTGGGCCAGCGTGAAGGCGAGGAACACGCCGATCGTGTACAGCGGGATCAGGGCGGTGACGCTGCCGCCGAAGGAAGCGAGGACGATGCCCGCGACGACCGCGAGGACGAGGATCCCGAACGAGAACGCCAGGCGCTCGCCGCGGAAGGCGAACTGCCGCGGCATGAAGCGATCGTCGGCGAGCACCGACGCAAGCCGCGGGAACCCGGTGAATCCGGTGTTGGCCGCCAGCACGAGCAGTATCGATGTGGCGACCTGTACGAGGTAGTAGTACGGTCCGAGGCCGACGAGCGAGCGGGTGATGATGCTGTTGAGCGTCTCGGCCTCGTGCACGTCGGGCACCGCACCGAGGCGCGTCGCGAGGAACGACAGCCCGAGGAACACGGTCGCGAACAGCGTGCCCATCACGATCACCGTGATGACGCCGTTGCGCGCCTCGGGCGGCTTCAGGCTGGGCGTCCCGTTCGCGACGGCCTCGGCGCCGGTCAGCGCGACCGACCCCGACGCGAACGCCCTCAGGATGAGAAAGATGCCCAGCGCCTCGCTTCCCGTCGTCTGGAACGGGGTCGGCGGCATCGCGACCGGCGGCACGTCGCCGATGACCACGCGACCGATGCCGTACACGAGGAGGCCGGCGATCGCCGCGAGATACACGTATGTCGGCGCCGAGAACAGCAGCCCAGCCTCGCGGATGCCACGCAGGTTGCCGAGCGCGAGGACCGCGATGAGGGCGATCCCAACGAGGACGCGACTGTCGTGAACGGCCGGGACGAAGCTCGAGATCGCAGCGACGCCGGCCGCCGTTGATACAGCGACCGTCAACACATAATCGATGAGCAGTGCGGAAGCGACGACGAGTCCCGGGATGGGGCCGAGCTCAGCGCGCGCGACGGCGTAGCTGCCACCGCCACCGGGGTAGGTCCGGATCACTTGAGTCTGTGACAGGACGACGATGCCCAGGACGGCGACGATCGCTACGGAGATCGGCATCGTCAGCGCGAGGGCGCCAGTCCCAGCGAGAGCGAGCACGCGCATTGCTTCCTCGGTGGCGTAGGCGGACGAGGAGATGTTGTCCGACGCGAGGACCCCGAGGCCAGTCTTCTTCGAGAGGCGTTCGCCCTCCTCTTCCTCGCTCCCGATCGGCGACCCGAGGAGCGCATGGCGGACCGCGTCGTAGAGTCGTCCGGCTGCGGTCTGTGGCGCCTGCGCCGCTGGCGTCGCGACGTACGCGCCACCTGCGCGGCGGCGGAATTCGGGTGGGCGGACGATGCGCACGTAGCGATCGCCAGGACGGTTGCCGCTGTGCGGGACACGCCTTTCGAGCGTCGACCGACCTGCGTCTTCGGGAACCGGAGCCATCACGGACGAGTGTCCAGCGCGACAGGCTCAACGGGTGCTCAACGATCAGCGCTGAGCGCTCAACATCCGCTCAACGGTCACCCGTCTACGACGAATCGATAGCCCACGCCCGGCTCGGTGACGATCGCCGGCGTCTCTGCCTCGAGCTGGAGCTTCTTTCGCAGGCGCGCCACATAGACGTGCAGGTAGTGCGACTCGGAGGAGTAGCTCGGCCCCCACACCTCCTGCAGGAGCATGCGGTCCGTGAGGACGCGATCTGGGTATCGCAGGAACACCTTCAGCAGGTCGTACTCCGTCGGAGTGAGCCGCACGTGCTGGCCGCGGACCTGCACAGCGCGACGCTGCAGGTCGACGCGGAGATCGCCTGCGACCAGCACGCCATCCGCGTCGCGCTCCGGACCCGCAAGGCGCCGCAGACCGGCCCGTACCCGAGCGAGGAGCTCATCGGCCCCGAATGGCTTGGTGACGTAGTCGTCGGCACCGGCGTCAAGCGCGGCCACCTTGTCGCGCTCCGCGTCACGCACGGAGAGCACGATGATCGGCGTCGCACCGCGCTGTCTGATGCGGCGGATCACTTCGATACCGTCGATATCCGGGAGGTTCAGATCGAGCACGACCAGGTCTGGTCGACCTCGTTCATGGCGTTCCAGCGCCTCAGTGCCGGTCGTGGCGACATCGACGACGTAGCCATGCGCGCGGATGTTGGTGCGCAGGGTGCGCAAGATCGCTGGCTCGTCGTCCACGATGAGTATCGAGGCGCCGCTCACCCGGTCACCGGAAGGGTGAAGATGAAGGCAGAGCCCCCGCCCGCGCGCTGCTCGCTCCAGATGCGACCGCCGTGCGCCTCCACGAAGCGCTTCGCCACGGCGAGCCCAAGGCCTGTACCCGGCCGCGCCGCATCGCCGCGCTCGAAGGGCTCGAAGATGCGCGTAGCGCTTGCGGTGGGGACGCCGGGCCCACGGTCGAGGACCTCGATCCGGACTGCGTCGGCCGCGCGGCTTGCGCGAATGAGCACCTCGCTCTCGGCGGGCGCGTATTTGATCGCGTTCTCGACCAGGTTCGTCAGCACCTCCTCGATCTCGACGTAGTCGACCTCAACGGGAGGCAGATCGCCTTCGACGTCGACGATGATCCGGTGCATGGCGCCTCGCGCCCGAAGTCTCACCGCGACGTCGTCGATGATGCTCGCGATGTCATGCCAGTCTTTCGTCGCCTCCAGGAGGCCCGACTCGATCCGGGAGAAGTTGAGGAGGTTTGCGACGAGGCGGTCGAGTCTGCGTGCCTCGGCCGCGATGTTCGCGAGGAACTCGTCGCGCTCCGGCTCGGTCCATGCCACGTCGCGCTGCTGGAGGCTCGTCGCACCGGCAATGATCGAGGAGAGCGGCGTGCGCAGGTCATGGGAGACGGCGTGCAGGAGCGACCGCTTTGCCTCGTCTGCCCGACGAAGCACCTCGCTGTCCGTCGCCGTTCGTCGCAGCTCGGCGCGTTCGAGCGCGAGCGCGAGCTGCGCCGCCGTCGCGGAGACGAGTCGGTCCTCGTGTGGCGTGAACGGGACCGTACCGCTGCGCCGCAGCAGCAGCAGCGAGCCACGCGGCTCATGGCCAGTGGTCAATGGGACTCGCAGGAGTCGGTGCTCCACCCCGCTGCGGCGGATCGCCGGCTGGACGACGCGCACCCAGCGCCCCGGCGCGGCGGAGCGGGATGCCGGACCCGCGGCTGGCGTGCCACGGATATGGCGGGCGAGGGTCTTGGGATCCTGCAGCGTCGCACGTGCCTCCGGAGACCCGACGAGGACACGCGCCGCCGGTCCGGCGCCGTCCGTCTGTATCGCGACTCCGTCGAGTCGGAGCTCGCGCACCAGCTGCTCGGCGACCGCGCGCATGCCCTCATCGAGCGGATGGTCGAGCGTCAGCCGGACCACGTCGTAGAGCACGCGGGCCTCGCGCTCTCGCTCCCTCGCGTCCTGCGCTCGCTCCCGCTGCGCCGCCGCGAGCTGGCCCGTCACGACCGCGGTGAGCAGGAAGAGCAGGAGCGAGAAGAGGTCGGTCGGCCTGGCGACGGTGATGTGGTGTGTCGGCTCGACGAAGAACCAGTTGAACGACACGAATGACGCCAGCGCGGCCAGGATCGCCGGACCCCGGCCGAGGTACACCGCCGCCCCCAAGACCGCGGCCAGGTACAGCATCGATATGTTCGCGATCTGCGTCCGGCCGAGGACCAGTCCGATGAAGAGGGTGACCGCTCCGACCCCGGCCAACGCGCCGACGTACCGAGAGGCCGCGACCCAGCGCGTCATGCAGTCACCGCGGCCCGATCGTACCCCGCGTCAGTGTCGGATCGTTGTCTCTCGACATCACACCGTGCCGGAGGAGGGATTCGAACCCTCACGGCCTTGCGGCCAAGGGATTTTGAGGCCCTCGAGGCTGCCATTACTCCACTCCGGCGGATGTCGATTCTACGTTCGCGCGAGCAGCTTCACCGCCGCACGGGCGAGCGCCGGGTTCGCGATGA
>DASSPF010000004.1:0-2567 GCA_035699805.1 Candidatus Limnocylindria bacterium
GTCGCCCCGTCGAAGCGGCGGATCGCCTGGAGGAGCGCGAAGCCGATCCCGGGCCAGGAGAAGAAGACCTCGACCACCGGGAGCGTCGACAGAGCGATGGAGAGCGCCGCGGCGACGGCCCCGATGATGGGCACCGCGGCGTTCGCGAGCGCGTGGCGCAGCAGGATCGCACGCTCGAGCAGGCCCTTCGATCGTGCCGTCCGCACGTAGTCCGCCGCCAGGATCTCCTCGACCGCGACGTACGCGAAGCTCGCGATCTGCGCGAGCGGGCGCGCGGCGAGCACGATGACCGGAAGGATGAGGTGCTCGTCCCATCCGAACCCGAAGCTCGGCCACAGTCGGATGCCGTACCGGCTCACCATGGTGGCCGAGAGGAGGATGAGGAAGATCGCGAGCAGGAACGACGGGGTCGAGATCGCCAGCACGGTGACGCCGAGGAGCAGACCCCGCAGCCGCCGGCTCCGCGTGGCGGCGGCGGCAACGCCGATCGCCGCGCCGCCGATGGTCGCCACCAGCACCGCCAGCGCCACCAGGGCCATGCTCTTGGGGTAGGCGTCCAGTAGGACATCGCCCATGGCGCGGCGGCGGTCGCCGAGGATGGACGTCGATGCGGCCTCGCCCAGGCTGCCCTGCAGCAGGCTCGAGAAGTAATCCTGCGTGCCCTCCCAGGAGCGCGTGACGACCTCGAGGAGCCCGACGTGTGCGGCGCGCGTGCTGGCGGCGACGAGCGCGAGCTGCGCGAGCGCGACGACCAGGACGAACGTGAAGAGGACCATGAGGACGCGGACGAGCACGCGGAGGAGGACGCGCTTCACCGGGGGTCCGCGGCGTCCATGTCGACCTAGAATACCCGCGCGACCCCCATGAAGTTCTACCTCACGACGGCCATCGACTACGTGAACGGCGCGCCCCATCTCGGCCACGCGTTCGAGAAGACGGGGACGGATGCGCTCGCCCGCTTCCACCGGCAGCGGGGCCGGGAGGTGTTCTTCCTCACCGGCACCGACGAGAACAGCGACCGCAACGTGGATGCGGCGAAGGCGCTGGGGATCTCGACGCGGGCGTTCGTCGATCGCAACACCGCCGAGTTCAGGCGGCTGTGCGACACGTACCAGATCTCCTACGACCGCTTCATCCGCACATCGGTGGACGAGGACCACACGCGCGGCGTGCAGGAGTTCGTCCGCCGGTGGATCAAGAGCGGCGACATCTACCTCGGGACCTACGAGGGCCTGTACTGCCGCGGCTGCGAGGCCTTCTATGAGGAGGGCGAGCTCGTCGACGGCCGCTGTCCGCTCCATCCGACCCGCCCCGAGTACCTCCAGCGGGTGCAGGAGCAGAACTACTTCTTCCGGCTGTCGAAGTACGAGCAGGCGCTGCGCGACCTCTACACGCGCGACCCCGGCTTCACCGTGCCCGAGACCAGACGCAACGAGGTGCTCGGCTGGCTCGACCGCGGCCTCAAGGACATCAGCGTCTCGCGCGGCCGGTCGCTGGAGTGGGGGATCGCCTGGCCGGGCGAGCCCGGTCACACGGTGTACGTGTGGTTCGACGCGCTCATCAACTACGTCACGGGGGTCGGCTTCGGCACCGACGAGGCGACCTTCGCGAAGTGGTGGCCGGCCGACGTGCACGTCATCGGCAAGGACATCAGCCGGTTCCACTGCATCTTCTGGCCGGCCATGCTCCTCGCGGCGGGCGTGCCGCTGCCGAAGAAGGTGCACGTTCACGGGTTCCTCGAGAACAGCGGCGGGCGCCTATCGAAGTCGAGCGGCAACGTGATGGACCCGTTCGCCTTCGTGGAGGAGTGGGGTGTCGACGCCGCGCGCTACCTGCTGCTGCGCGAGGCGCCGTTCGACCGCGACGCGCCCATCTCGGCCGAGTCCTTCGCCAAGCGCTACAACGCCGACCTGGCGAATGACCTCGGCAACCTCCTGTCGCGCACGACCACGATGGCCGAGAAGTACTGCGCCGGTGCGGTGCCCGCTTCGCATGAGGGCGCGTCGGAGCGCGCGGTCCGCGAGCGCGCCCTGCGCACGCTGGAGGAGCACGACGACCTCGCATCGCGGCTGCTCTTCTCCGAGGCGCTCGGCTCGATCTTCGCGCTGGTCGAGGAGGCGAATCGCCATTTCCAGCGGACCCAGCCCTGGCAGCTCGCGAAGGACCCGGGAAAGCGGGCGGAGCTGGAGGGCGCGCTCTACGCGGGGCTGGAGGCGCTGCGCCTCGCTGGTCTGCTCCTCGCCCCGTACATGCCCGGCGTGAGCGCGCGGATCCTCGAGCAGCTCGGTGCGGCCGCGTCGGCGCGCGCGCCGTGGAGCGAGGTGGCGCGCTGGGGTGGCCTCGCCAGCGGCACGACGGTGCGCACCGGGCCGCCGCTCTTCCCGCGGCTCGAGCGCACCGCGACCTGAGCGCGCGCCGCGCGTGATCGACGCGCACGCGCACCTGGACGATCCACGTCTCCGTGACGACCTCGACGCGGTCATCGCCCGCGCGGCCGCGGCGGGCGTGGTCCGCATCCTCTCCTGCGGCGAGGACATCGCGTCGAGCCGGCGCACGCTCGAGATCGC
>DASSPF010000005.1:0-6967 GCA_035699805.1 Candidatus Limnocylindria bacterium
ATCGAAGCGCTCATCCCGCATCGCGATCCATTCCTTCTCATCGATCGCATCACCGAGCTCGACCCGGGCGTGCGCGCCGTGGGGGAGCACGTCTTCACCGGGAGCGAGTGGTATCAGCCCGGACACTTCCCCGGCAATCCCATCGTTCCCGGGGTCATCCTCGTCGAGAGCATGGCCCAGACCGCCACGGTGATGGCCATGAGCCTCCCGGACTACCGCGAGGGTCTCGGCCTCTTCGCGGGCATCGAGGAGATGCGCTTCAAGCGGATGGTGAAGCCGGGCGACACCGGGCGGTTCGAGGCGGTGATGGAGAAGTTCCGCCGCGGCTTCGCGCGCGTGATCGTTCGGACCTTCGTGGGCGACGAGCTCGCGGCGGAGGGAGTCATCCTCGCGGTATTCCAGGCGAGCGCGAAGCCGTGAGGGGACGAGCGACGAGCGGTCCATCCGCGAGGAGCGAGCCCGCACGCCCGTGGCGTGTCTCCTCGCCAAAGGCGAGAGATTGAACAGGACCGTCGACATCGTCGGCGTCCCCATGGACCTCGGCGGGAACCGCCGCGGCGTGGACATGGGTCCGTCCGCTGTCCGCTACGCGGGCCTGGCCGAGAAGGTCACCGCGCTCGGGTACCGCGTCCGCGACCGCGGGAACATCCGCGTGGCCGACCCGGATGAGGGCCGCGCGACCCATCGCCCCAAGGCCGGCCCCGCGGAGCAGCCGGCACGCGCGCACAACGTGACCGAGATCGTGCGGGTCTGCGAGGAGCTCGCGGGCGTGGTCGCCGAGATCGTTCGCGCAGGTGGCATCCCGGTGGTGCTCGGTGGCGACCACTCGCTCGCCATGGGCACGATCGCCGGTCTCGACCGCGGCGGTAGGCGCGCCGGCGTGATCTACATCGACGCCCACGGTGACATCAACACCCCGGAGACCTCCCCGTCGGGGAACGTTCACGGCATGCCCTTCGCCGTGGCGCTCGGGCTCGCCGACGAGCCGTTCCCGGCGTCACTCCGCGGAACGACCGACGGCTCGCGCGGTGTGCTCCTGGCCATCCGCGACATCGACGCCGGCGAGAAGGGGAACATCACGAGGGCCGGCGTGACCGCGATCACGATGGCCGATATCGACCGGATAGGTATGGCCGCGGCGATGGAGAAGGCGATCGCGGTATCTGGCGGCGCGGGTGCGATCCACCTGTCGCTCGACATGGACGCGCTCGATCCCGATGAGGCGCCGGGCGTGGGCACGCCGGTCCGCGGCGGGCTGAGCTACCGCGAGGCGCAGCTCGCCATGGAGATGCTCGCGGCGTCGGGGAAGCTGGGCTCGATCGAGATCGCCGAGGTGAATCCGATCCTCGACACGGGCAACCGCACCGCCTCGCTCGCGGTGGAGCTCGTCGCGAGCGCGCTCGGAGAGACGATCCTCTAGGGCCGCTTCCCCAGCACGGCGTCGTGCAGGAGCGCCGCTGCCTCGCTGTGGTCGTTCTCGCGCGCGAGGTCGAGCGCGGTCAGGCCCCCGTCGTGCGTCGCGTGCGGATCGGCGCCGCGCGCGAGCAGGAGCCGGACCACCTCGACGTCGCCGGTCGAGGCGGCCCCGTGCAGCGGCGTCCAGCCGTGGCGCTGCGTGGCGTTCACATCGGCCCCCGCGGCGATGAGCATCTTGGCGATGGCGGTGTTGCCGCCATCCGCGACGGCCGAGTGCAGTGGCGTGACCTTCATCGCGTTCTGCGATGGCGCGCTCGGGTCGGCGCCGTGATCCAACAGCACGCGCGCCGCGGCCTCGCGCTTGAAGAAGGCGGCGAGGCCGAGGGGCGAGAAGCCGTCCGGCGCGGTGGCGTTGGCGAGCGCCGGGTCGGAGGCGAGCAGTGCCTGCAGGCGGCCGGCGTCGCCGGCGGCGGCGGCCTCGAAGACATCCAGATCGTCGCGCGCTGTCGCGAGGAGCGCGCCGATGGCCGGCTCGTTGTGGTAGTGGGCAAGGAGGACCACGGAGGTGCCGCTCTCGTCACGCGCGCGCGCGAGGGCGCGATCCGCGGCGAGCATGCGCTCGACGGTCTCGCGATCGCCGTTCTTCACTGCCGCGAGGAACTGCTCGGACATCACGTCCTCCTGAACGTTGCAGTGCGCGCTAGGCTACGGCGCCGCGTCGGACGGGGCTAGCATCGAGCCACGATCCAGCTCTTCAACACGCTGACCCGGCGCGTCGAGCCGTTCGTCCCCTCGCGGGAGGGCGAGGTCCGGATGTACACCTGCGGGCCGACGGTCTACCGACCGGTCCACCTGGGCAACCTGCGCTCGTACCTCCTCGCGGATTGGCTGCGGCGCCTCTTCCAGCTCCAGGGCTGGCGCGTGGTCCAGGTGAAGAACATCACCGACGTGGGCCACATGCGGCAGGACGCGGTGGACCGGGGCGAGGACAAGGTGATCGCGGCGGCCCTGGCGGAGGGCAGGACGCCGATGGAGATCGCCGCCGGCTACGAAGCGCGCTTCCGTGAGGACGAGCGTGCCCTCGGGATCCTGCCGGCGACCTTCTATCCGCGCGCCACCGAGCACGTGCCCGAGATGATCGCCCTCACGGAGCGCCTCATCGCGCACGGACTCGCGTACGAGTCGGGTGGCAACGTCTATTACGCGGTGCGGCGCTTCCCCTCGTACGGCCGACTGTCGGGCAACGTGCAGGAAGCGCTCCGTCAGGGCGTGCGCGCGGACGTGGACCCCGCCAAACGCGAGCCGGCCGACTTCGCGCTGTGGAAGCGCGCCGAGCCGGGCCGCACGGCCCTGGTGTGGCCATCACCCTGGGGCGAGGGATATCCGGGCTGGCACATCGAGTGTTCGGCGATGAGCACCCGCTACCTCGGCGAGGCGTTCGATCTCCATACCGGCGGGGTGGACAACATCTTCCCGCACCACGAGGACGAGATCGCGCAGTCCGAGGGCGCGCTGGGCCACGTCGTGGTGGGCACCTGGGTCCACGGCCAGCATCTCCTCGCGGACGGCGTGAAGATGGCCAAGTCCGCGCGGAACACCGTGGAGGTCGGCGACCTCGCCGCCCTCGGGATCGACCCGCTCGCATTCCGCTTCCAGTGCCTCCTCACGCACTACCGCGCGCGGATGCACTTCTCGCTCGCCGCGCTGCGACAGGCCGCGGCAGGGCTCGAACGCCTGCGGCAGCGCGTGCGGATCCTCGCCCAGCACGGTACGGCGGAAGGCGCCGAGGCCCGTCGCTGGCGCGAGGCCTTCCGCGAGCGCGTCGAGGACGATCTCGATCTCCCGGGGGCGCTCGCCGTCGTGGAGGCCTGCGCGCGCGACCGCGGGACCGCGGCGGCGTCGCGGCTTGCGGTGATCCTTGCCGCCGACGAGCTGCTCGGTCTCGGGCTGGCCGACGTTGCGCGTGAACACGAGCAGGTCCCGGCCGACGTCCGGCGCGCCATCGACGAGCACCGGCGGGCGCGCGCCGCAGGGCACCGGACGCTCGCCGACACGCTCCGCGCCGGCTACGGCGCGTGGCGCGTCGAGGACCGGCGTGACGGCGGGGTGCTCGTCTCACGCGCCGACCAGCGACGCAAGCGGAGCGGCGAGCGCGGCATCTCCTCGGTGAGGGCGGTGCCGGATGGTCGAGCGAACGCGCCCGACCGCGTCTGGTCGGTGTGCATCGTGACGCGCGACTTCCCGGACGATGTGGAACGCTGCGTCGCCTCGGTGCTGCGGTGGCTGCCACCCGAGAGCGAGGTGCTCGTGCTTGACCAGGGATCGCCGGATGCGGTCGCGCGACGCGTCGAGGCGGGCGGGCGCGATGCGCGCGTCAGCGTGATCCTTGCGGACCGTGACCTCGGTGAGGGGGCGGGCCGCAACGCGCTCCTGCGGCTCGCTCGAGGACGCCTCCTTCTGCAGCTGGACCCGTCGGTCGAGCTCACCGGCGACCTCTTCTCCGCGCTCGCGCGCGCTCTCGCGCCGCCCCAGATCGGCGCCGCGGGTCCGTGGGGACTTCGCGCGATGGACCATCTGAAGCAGTGGGATGAGGTCGTGACCGGGGCCTGCGACGCGGTCCAGGGCTACTGCTTCGCGACACGCCGCGAGCCGCTCCTGGCCGTGGGCGGATTCGACGAGCGTTTCCGCTTCTATCGCAACCTCGACATCGCCGTGTCGCTCGCGCTGCGCGCGCGCGGCCTCAGCTCGGTCGCCGCCGGCGCTGGCACGGCGACCCGCCACGCGCATCGTGCCTGGGAGCGCCTACCCGACGAGGAGCGTGAGAAGCGCAGCCGTCGCAACTACGACCGGCTCGTCAGGCGATTCGGCTCGCTGGGCGTCGGGGCATGACCGGACCGCTCGTGCTGTGCGGCTCCGGCGAATTCACGCCGGCCATGCGCGCGGTCGATGAAGCGCTCCTTGCCACGCTACCCGCCCGCGCGCGCATCGCGATCGTCCCCACGGCGGCGGGTCTTGAGGACACACCCGGCACGTGGGTGGCGAAGGGCGTCGACCACTTCCGCTCGCTCGGTGCCGAGCCCTACGGCGTGATGGCCCTGAGCCGGGCCGACGCGCAGAGCACGACGAACGCTCGCGCCATCGAGTCCGCCGACTGGGTGTACTTCTCCGGCGGCGATCCGGGACATCTCGTCGAGACCCTGGCCGGCTCGCCCTTCTGGTCGGCCGTCTGTGCGCGCTGGGCGGGCGGCGCGATCCTCGCGGGGTCGAGCGCGGGCGCGATGATGCTCGGCGAGACCACGTTCGTCCCGCTCGGACGTGGCCCCGATGGCCTGCCCACGCGCATGACGACGCGGCCGGCGCTCGGCGTGCTGCCGCGGGCGATCGTCGCGCCGCACGCGGATGCGATCCCCGAAGGCCTCCTCGCCGAATGGGCCGACCTGCGGCCCGACGGTCATGTCTTCCTCGGGATCGACGAGGACACCGCGATCGTGCAGGACGAGGATGGCTGGTGGGTGCGCGGCCCGGGTCGGGTCTTCGTCCTTCACGGCGCCGGCCGAGCGACGTACCGGGCGGGCGAGCGCGTCGCGGGCCTCCCGCGGGGCGGCCTTCCCTAGACTCTGGTCATGACCGGTGAGCGAAGGCGTGTGGTGGTGACCGGTCTCGGCATGGTCACGCCGCTGGGCCTGACCGTCGAGACGACTTGGGACGGCATCGTCGCGGGCCGCTCGGGCATCGGGCCGATCACGCGGTTCGATCCGGCCGGCCTCGAGACCACGATCGCCGGCGAGCTCAAGGGCTTCGACCCCACCACGTACATGGACCGCAAGGAGGCGCGCCGCGCGGACCGTTTCGCGCAGATGGCGGTCGCCGCCGCCGGTCAGGCCATCGCCGACGCGAAGCTCGAGATCACCCCCCAGACGGCGCCGAAGATCGGCGTTGCCTTCGGCTCGGGCATCGGCGGCGTCGGCACGCTCGTGGACAACGTGCTGGCGCACGCGAAGGACCCCAAGCGGGTCTCGGCGTTCATGATCCCGATGATGATCGTGGACATGGCCGCCGGCGAGATCGCGATGAAGTTCGGTGCGAAGGGTCCGAACATGGGTCACGTCTCCGCGTGCGCCTCGAGCGCGCATTCGCTCGGCGAGGCGACCGATACGATCCGGCGCGGCCAGGCCGACGTGATGCTCGCCGGCGGCTCGGAGGCCGGACTCATCAAGATCGCGATCGCCGCCTTCAATCAGGCGCGGGCGCTCTCGACGCGCAACGACGCGCCGGAGCAGGCCTCGCGCCCGTTCGACCGCGACCGCGACGGCTTCGTGTTCAGCGAGGCGGCCGGCTGTCTCGTGCTCGAGGAGCTCGAGCACGCGCGGGCGCGGGGGGCGACGCCGCTGGCGGAGGTCATGGGCTACGGCGCCACCGCCGACGCGTACCACGTGACCGCTCCGCCGGAGGGCGCCGAGGGCGCGGTCCGCGCGATGCGCATGGCCATGGAGGACGCGGGCATCTCGCCGAGCGACGTCGGGTACATCAACGCGCACGGCACCTCCACCCAGGCGAACGACGGCTCGGAGACGCAGGCCATCAAGACGGCCTTCGGCCCGCACGCCACACGGCTCGCGATCTCCTCCACGAAGTCGATGACCGGCCACACCCTGGGCGCCGCCGGCGCGATCGAGGCGATCTTCTGCGTGCTCGCGATGCGCGACGGTGTGCTGCCACCCACGATCAACCTCGAGAACGCCGATCCGGCCTGCGACCTCGACTACGTCCCGAACACCGCCCGGCGTCAGCAGGTGGACGTCGTGATGTCCAACTCGATGGGCTTCGGCGGCCACAACGCCTCGCTCATCTTCCGGCGAGGCGCGCCATAGCCGATCCGAGGAAGCTCCGCGCCGACGCGAATGCGCTCGCGGTGGAGCTCCTGGGCCGCCTTGCGGCCGAGGAGGTGCAGGAGCTCGAGGTCCGCCGCGGTCCGCTCCGCGTGCGCGTGAGCAAAGGCACCGTCGGCGCGGCGAGCGTCCCGGCGACCGCCGTGATCGCGGCCCCCACAGCGGCGACCCCGGCCGGTGCCAGCGTGACCGCACTCGAGGCGCCCACGCGCACCGACTACCCCACAGTGAACGCGCCGCTCACCGGCATCTTCTACCGCTCGCCGTCGCCCCAGGCCGACGCCTTCATCCAGGTGGGCAGCCACGTGTCGCAGGGTGACGTCATCGGTCTCATCGAGGCGATGAAGCTCTTCAACGAGATCCGCTCCACCGCGAGCGGCAAGGTGCGCCGGATCATGGTCGAGAACGGCCAGCTCGTGCGGGCGCACCAGCCGATCATCGAGCTCGAGTGAACGAGCGGCGCTGCGTCGTGTGCAAGCAGCAGCTCGCTGAAGGGGCCCAGCGCCTGCGCTACGAGGGCCAGTTCTACGACTTCGATCGCGAGCGCTGCAAGCGCATCTTTCAGGAGAACCCCGATCGCTGGCTCGATGCAGGCGGAGGCGTGCTCGACCAGCCACGGTGAATCGCCTGCGCTCCCCCGAGAGCTACCCGACGATCTTCCT
>DASSPF010000006.1:0-2374 GCA_035699805.1 Candidatus Limnocylindria bacterium
CGTCTGGTGACATACCTCGAAGGATTGGGGAAGTGACGTGATCGCTGAGGTCGGTGAGGCCCACGAGTTCTACATGGTCTTCGTCACGACGGTCATCATGATCGGCACGCTGTACTTCCTGCAGAAGTGGTGGACCAACTACCGGTAGGTCCCGCCCCCGACGCGCCGCTGCCCACGCGCGCGTCGCTCTCGCTCCTGGTGGGGCGTGTCACGACGATCAAGCTCGCCTACTGGGCCGCGCTCACCGCCTTCGAGGTCGTCCTGCCGTTCCTCGTTGCACGGCCCTTCGCCGAGCGCTTTCCCATCTCGGTCGTCGTGGCGGTCGTCGTCTCCGGGCTCGCACTGGTCTGGTCGCTCCGGATGGGGCGCCTCCCGGATCGACACGCCGGTCCGCTGGTGCGCTCCATCCCGACGGTCGCCACCACGTTCGCGGCCACGACGGTGGTGGCGTCGCCGGCGAGCCTGCCTCTCCTCATCCTCGAGCGCGAGCGGTCGCTGGAGGCCTGCGGCTTCGGGACCTGTCACGGCGAGGCGCTGGTCCTGTGGATCGCCATCCTCGTCGTCGGGACGCTCCTCATCCCCGTGGCCTTCGCGGCCGGGCTCCACCCCGGCGGTGCTCGCTTGGTCGGCCACTAGGCGACTTGTGGCAGAGTTCGCGCCGGTGAGCGGTCCTCGCGTGCTGGTGGTGGACGACGATCCGGACATCCGCGACCTGCTCGTGGCGGTGCTGAAGGATGACGGCTACGAGGCCGAGTCCGCGCGGAACGGCAGGGAGGCGCTCGATCTGCTGGAGCGCTGGCCTGCCGACCTCGTGGTGCTCGACCTGATGATGCCGGTCATGGATGGCTGGACCTTCGCTGAGCGCGTGCGCGAGAAGAAGCTCGCGGTCCCGATCGTGGTGCTCTCCGCGGCGACGGACGTCACGCGCCACGCACAGCGTCTGGGCGCTGCCGACGTCGTCACCAAGCCGTTCGACATCGACACGCTCCTACCGCGTATCGCGCGGCTCGCTGGAGGGCCGGCCGCCTAGACTTCGCGCGTGCGCCGGCTCCTGTGGCGTCCGCTCCTCGCGCTCGGCGCCCTGCTCTTCCCGTCGGCACTGCTGGCATGGCTTCTGGCGACGCCGGACGCGAACCAGCCTTGGGCCGACGCCGCCCAGCACTTCGTCATCACCTCGAACGTGGCGGTGGTGATGCTCTTCGTCGCCGTGCTCACCGCGCGGGCCGCACTCGGCGTCGGGCACTATCCCACGCTCCTCATCGCGCTCGGCTTCCTCTCCATGGCCGGCATCTTCACCGTGCACGGCCTGTCGACACCGGGCGTCCTGCAGCGCGGCGACCGCGCGGACGACGCGAGCCTGGTGGTCGGTGTCTCCGCGCAGCTCGCCCTCCTCGTCTCGAGCATCTTCTTCGCGGCGCGCTACACCCCGGTCGCGGCCTGGCTGGCGCGGCGCGTCCCGGCTCGTCTGCTGCTGGGCGCGACGCTCGTGGCGATCGGCGCCTACGCGGTCGCGGCCCTCGCGTCGCCCGGCTGGTTCGGCGGGATCGCGCGCTGGATGCTCGTCTCGGCGGGCTCGTACGGCGACTACGACCCGACGCTCTACGGCTACGGCACCTATCGCGCGCCCGATCCTTTCGGCGGCGCGGGGCTGCTGCCATACGGTGTGGCCACGGGCGTCGTGCTGCTCTACGGGTCCGCGGCCGTCCGGCAGGGGCGCGACTTCCTGCATTCGCGGCTTCCCATGCAGGGCGCGCTCGCAGCGGCGTACGTGCTCCTCGCGCAGGCGCAGATCTCCCAGTTCCTCGGGCCCACCTGGACCCCGTCGTGGTGGGAGTACCACGTGCTCATGCTCGTCGCGTCGGTCGCCGCGCTCGGTGCCATCTTCGTCGAGCTCGATCGGCGCCGCGGTCTCGAGCGCTTCCTCCCGCCGAACGTGGTGGAGCGGGTCATCCAGGGCGACCCGCTGCGCCTGGAGGGTGAGCGGCAGACCGTGACCATCCTGTTCGCCGACCTGCGCGGTTCGACGGCCCTCGCGGAGCGCCTCGCCCCCGAGGAGATCGTCGCGGTGCTGAACGCGTACCTGCGGGTCATGGCGCGCGCGGTGATCGAGGCTGGCGGCATCCTCGACAAGTTCCTCGGCGACGGACTGATGGCCATCTTCGGGGCGATGGGCGATCCGACGCACGGGGCCGCGGCGGCCACGCGCGCCGCCGGCTTGATGCGCGAGCGGCTGGCGGTGCTGAACAGCGAGCGCGAGGCGCGCGGGCTGCCGACGGTCCGGTTCGGGATCGGGATCCACACCGGCGACGTCGTGCTCGGCCAGGTGGGACTCCCCGAGCGGTCCGACTACACCGCGATCGGCGACACCGTGAAC
>DASSPF010000007.1:0-16804 GCA_035699805.1 Candidatus Limnocylindria bacterium
GACCACGCCACCTACGAGCGGCCGCAGGTGTACGCCACCGGCGTGCACCACGTGCTCGTGAACGGCACGCCCGTGCTCACCGACGGCGAGCACACCGGCGCGCTGCCGGGGCGTGTGCTGCGCGGAGCGGGTGCGGCCTGATGCCGGTCGATCCGCAGATCGCGCGGCTCCTTGCCGATGCACATCGCGCGGACGCGCGTGGCATCGAGGAGCTCACGGTCCAGGAGGCGAGGGCGCGAGGCGGGACGGCCGCCGTCACCGCGACCGTGCCCTTCGAGGAGGTCGCCGAGACGCGGGACGTCGTCATCCCGGGCGACCCCGCCATCCCCGCGCGCCTGTACCGCCCGGGCGCCGGCCGGCCGCCGCTGCTCGTGTACCTCCACGGCGGCGGCTGGGTGGTGGGCAGCGTCGCGCTGTCCGACACGTTCTGCCGCGCGCTCGCGAACGCGTCCGGCTGTGCCGTGCTCTCGGTCGAGTACCGCCTGGCGCCTGAGCATCGCTACCCCGCCGCGGTCGAGGACGCGTACGCCGCCACGGTCTGGGCGGCGGAGCATGCGCACGAGCTGGGCTGCGACGCCGCGCGTCTTTCCGTGGGCGGCTCGAGCGCGGGCGGGAACCTCGCGGCGGTCGTCGCGCTCATGGCGCGCGACCGCGGCGGCCCGCACCTGCGTCTCCAGCTGTTGCACGTCCCGGTGACCGACCACGACCTCGACACGCCGTCGTACCGCGCCAACGCGACCGGATACGGCCTCACGCGGGCGGCGATGCGCTGGTTCTGGGACCACTACCTGCCCGATGTGGGTGCCCGCGGCGCACCGGATGCCTCACCGCTGCGTTCACCCGATCTTCGCGGCCTGCCGCCCGCGATCGTCATCACCGCTGAGTGCGACCCGCTTCACGACGAGGGCGTCGCGTACGCGCGGCGGCTCGCGGAGGCGGCTGTCGCGGTGACCCATCTCGAATACCCGGGCATGGTCCACGGGTTCATGGGCTGGTCGAGCCAGATCCCGCGGGCGCGTGAGGCGTTCGACCAGATCGGCGCCGCGCTGCACGAGGCGCTGGGCCCGACCACGACCGACAGCGCTCGCTGAGCGCCGCCGGCCCGGCCTCACGGCAGGCTGGATGCGCAGGCCTCAGTCGCGCTCGCCAAGACGCCCCACCGCGAGGAGCAGTCCCTGGATGATCGCCTCGGGCCGCGGCGGGCATCCGGGGATGAACACGTCGACCGGCAGCACGCCGGACGCTCCCGTTCCCGACGCGTGCCCGGACGGATACGGCGAGCCGCTCGACGCACAGGCGCCGACCGCGACCACGAGCCGTGGATCGGACATCGCGTCGTAGGTCCGGCGCGCCGCGATCTCGAGGTTTCGCGTCATCGTGCCCGTCACCAGCAGCACGTCCGCGTGCCGGGGCGAGGCGACGAAGTCGATGCCGAACCGCTGGATGTCGTGTACCGCGTTCGTCGTCGCGTTGATCTCCCAGTCGCAGCCGTTGCACGAGCCGGCGTCGAGGTGCCGGACGTGCAGTGACCGCCCCAGGATGCGGCGGGCTCGCTCGCCGAGGTCCTGCGCGGCCACCGACGGCGCCCGCGGCGGATCGAGCAGCCCTTCGCGCGATCGGGCCGGGGCGGCGAACGCGATCCCCTGCGCGAGCGCCCCCGTGGGGCACGCCTCGATGCAGCGGCGGCACGAGATGCAGCGCGCGCGGTCGAGCGTGAATGCGCTGCGCACGTCGATGGCCCCGACCGGACACGCCTGCGCGCAGGCCCCGTTCAGGTCGCAGCGGCCGGCATCGAACAGCGGCTGCGCCAGGCCCACGGGCGGCGCCGGCTCCGCCGGCCACGACGAGGTCGCGGTCGCGATACGCAGGCGCCTGCGGAGGAGCGACAGCATCAGCGCCTCACCGGTCCAGGCACGCGTAGCAGAGCTCGAAGCTCTTGTTGATCAGTGGGAAGTCCGGGAGCAGGTTGCCGGTGACCGCGAAGGGGACGACGGCCCAGTTGTACGACGCCGAGCGCACGCGATAGCGCGTGATCTCGCCCTGCTTGCCGGTCATCAGCCAGTGCACGTCCTCGCCGCGTGGCGACTCCGTCATGCCGAGCGCCCAGCGATCCGGTGCGAGCGGCCCCACCGGGGTGACGAGCGCGCCGGGCGCGACATCGCGCAGCTCCTCGAGCAGACGGCGGACCAGCTCGACCGACGCGAACACCTCGTCCGCCCGTACGAGCATGCGCGCGCGAACGTCGCCCTCCGAACGGACGACCGGCACGACCATGTCCGGCCGCAGCGCCGCATACGGGTGCGAGACGCGGGTATCGCGGGCGATGCCGCTGGCGCGCGCGGCCACACCCACGGCCCCGAGCTCCTCGGCGATGTCGCGGTCGAGCACGCCGGTCCCGGTGAGGCGCTCCATGAACGAGTCGGTCTCCAGCAGCGCGTCGAGATATCCCCGGAATCCGGTGACCACCGAGGTGACGACCTCGGCGATACGCCGCTGCGCGCTGAGGTCCAGGTCTTGTCGCACACCGCCCGGGCAGGCGACCCCGAAGAGGTAGCGATGCCCCGCGACCTCGGCGCAGAGCTCCTGCAGGCGCTCCTTCAGGACACCGCCCTGGTGGACGCCCAGCTGCAGGGAGGCGCCCGCGCAGAGATTGGCGATGTCGCCGATGTGGTTGTACAGGCGTTCCAGCTCGAGCAGGATGCTCCGGACGAGAAGCGCGCGCGGGCTCGGTGTGGCCTCGGCGAGCGACTCGACCGCCTGCGAGTACGCGACCGCGTTCGACAGGGAGCAGACGCCACACAGCCGCTCGGCAAGGAAGAGGACGCGATCGATGCTCTGACCCTCGGCGGACTTCTCGATCCCGCGGTGCGTGTAGAAGAGCCGTGCCTCGAGCTGGAGCACCACCTCTCCCACCCCGCCGAAGCGGAAGTGTCCCGGCTCGATGATCCCGGCGTGGATCGGCCCGACCGGGATTTCCATCACGCCCTCGCCGCGAACGCCGGTGAGTGGCTCGTGCGGATGCGCCACCCGCGCCACCGCCTGTGACCCGTCGAAGTCCTTCCGTAGAGGGTGCAGTCCCCGCGGCCAGTCATCGTGCAGCACCAGACGCCGCGGGTCGGGATGGCCCTCCGGCTCCACACCCAAGAGGTCCTTCACCTCGCGCTCGTACCAGTGGGCCGCTGGGACAGCGCGCGTCACGGACGGGTAGACCGGGTGCGCGGGATCGACCTGCGCCTCGACGGACACGAGCTCCCCCGCCGGCAGCGCGAACACGAAGTACAGACCGTAACCGCGGCCTCGCCCCCGCTCGTCGGTGCCCGTCATGACCACTAGGCGCGCACCACGATCGCGCACGAGCGCGCCGCAGGTCTCGGCGAGCGCCGCTGCCGCGACCGCGACGCGTGTGGCTCCTCCGGCGCGCGTCACGGCGCGATCCCCAGCACCGACGCGGTCGCCGCGAACCCGTCGCGCAGGATCGGCGGCAACCAGACCCCCAGCACCAGCAGCGCCACGATCGGCGCGCCGATGAACACGCTCGCCAGCGGGAACGGCGCGTCGTATCGCCGGCGTGGCGCCGAACGCAGCACCACGTTCATCGTGTGAAAGAGCATGCCGCCGAACACCAGCACCGTGCCGATGACGAGCACGATCGCACCGGCGATCGCGGTCGGCCGTCCTGCGAGACCCGCCCGTGCGACGCCGAACTCGCTTGCGAACACCGCGAACGGCGGCACACCGGTGATCGCGAGCGTCCCGACGAGCAGACCGACCGCCGGCAGTGGTGCGAGCTGGAGCGCGCCACGCAGGTGCGCGAGGCGCAGCGTGCCGTACCGCTGGCCGAGCGCTCCGGCGGCAACGAAGAGCAGCGTCTTTGCCAGCGCGTGATTGAACATATGGAACGCGCCCGCGAAGAGCGCGAGCGGCCCGCCGATGCCCACCGCGAGCGCGACGATCCCCATGTGCTCGACCGACGAGTACGCCAGGAGGCGCTTCAGATCGTGCTGGACGAGCACGAATGGGACGGCCACGGCGATCGAGAGCGCACCGAATCCGATGAGCAGGTCCGACGAGAACTCCGGCCCCAGGCTCCGTGCGGCGAGCAGGTGGAAGCGCAGGATCCCGTACAGCGCGCAGTTCAGGAGCGCTCCCGAAAGGATGACGCTCACCGGCGTCGGCGCCTGTCCATGCGCGTCGGGCAGCCAGGTGTGCATCGGAGCCAGGCCGGCCTTCGTCCCGAACCCCACCAGCACGAGGATGAAGGCGACCCGCATCAGGTCGGGATCGAACGTGCTCGCCCGCGCCCGAAGCTCGTCCCAGTCGAGGCCGGGTACGGCGCCGGGCGTGCCGTGGCTCGCCGCGTAGTACGTCAGCAGCAGCCCGAAGAGCGCGAACCCCAGGCCGACGGCGCCGAGCATCAGGTACTTCCACGCCGCCTCGAGCGCGTGACCGCGGCGGACGAAGGCGACAAGGAGCACAGTGCAGAGCGTCGTCGTCTCGATCGCGACCCACATGAGACCGAGGTTGCTCATGAGCGGGACCGCCAACATCGCACCGACCGAGAGCTGCAGCCACACGTGGAACCCCGGCACGTCGCGCTGCGGTACCTCACCGGCGTCGACCGCGTTCCGCAGGTACGGGAGCGCGTATAGGGTCGCCACGAGCGACACGACGCCGACGATGAGGACGACGAGCCCCGACAGGGCGTCGACGTACACGATGTCGCCCACCAGGTGCTGCGGCGGACGCGTGAACGCGTCGACCGCCACGGCCATCGCGAGCGCGAACGTGGCCATCGACGCGATGGCGCTGACGGCCGCCGCGCGCGCGCCCGCGGCCGCGCACAACGCCGCACCGGCGACGGGAACCGCGAGCAGCAGCGGGGCAAGACTCATCCGCGCAGCCTGCGGAGCTGGTCGGTATTCATCGTGTCGAAGTGCTCGTTGATGCGCATCGTGAGCACCGCGGTGACCCCGACCGCGACGAGCAGATCGAAGAAGACGCCGATCTCCACGAACAGCGGCAGGCCGAGCGTGGCGATGAGCCCCGTGAGGAAGATGCCGTTCTCGATCACGACGAGCCCGATGAGCTGGGAGATGGCCTTCCGGCGGGTCGCCATGAGCAGCACGCCGACGAACGTGAGCGAGAGCGAGACCGGGAGCGCCTGGCGAGACGGAAAGGCATCCGACAGCTCCAGCCGTCCAGCGGCGGTGAACGCCACGAGCGTCAGACCCACGGCGACGAGCAGCGCGGACCGCGTCGGCAGCAGCGGCCGCAGCTCCCGGCGCAGTGCCACCCGTCGAAGGACCACCAGCAGCACCGCCGGAACGGCGATCGCGCGTATCGCGAGGGTGAGCGCGGCGGCGGCCCACATGTGGTCCACCCCTGATGCGATCGCCAGCGTCACCGCGACCGCCGCGAGCAGGACGGACTGGGCCACAAGGAGCCAGACCCCGGCGACGAGGCTACGCATGGCGACGCTCGCGACCGCGAGGACCAGGAGCGCGATGGAGAGGGCGTCGACGACCGCGCTCGCCTCGGTCATCCGACCATCACCTCGGCGATGAGGGCAAGGACGGCGAGGGTCGATGCGGCGCCGAGGAGCTCCGGCACGCGCAGGATGCGCAGCTTGGCGTTGCTCGACTCGATCAGCGCCATCATCGCGCACATGACAGCGAGCTTGGCCACGAGCGCGAGTGCCGCGAGCGGCAGCTCGGCCGGCGTCCGCGCGATGCCGAACGGAAGGAACAGCGCAAAGAGCAGCGAGAACAGCACGAGCTGCTTCAGCTGCGTGGCCCACACGAGGATCCCAAGCGGCCGACCGGAGTACTCGAGGAGCATTCCCTCGTGGATCATCGTCAGCTCGAGGTGCGTGTCCGGATTGTCGACAGGCACGCGGCCTGTCTCGGCGATGATCGCGATCAGGAATGCCGCGAGCGCGAGCAGCTGGCTGGGTGCGATCGTCTCGTAAGGGCGCTCGACGAGCCAGAGGGCCGTCGTCCCCAGATCGGTCGTACCGGTGCGCCAGACGACGGCAAAGAGCGCGAGGGCCAGCGCCGGCTCGGCCAGGGCGGCCAGCGCGACCTCGCGGCTCGACCCCATCCCGCCGAACGCGCTGCCGGTATCGAGGCCCGCGAGCGCGAGGGCGAACCGCGCCAACGCGAAGAGCCCGATGACGGCGATCGCGTCACCCCATCCTCCGAGTGGCGCGGGCGCCCACAGCGCCGGGACGATGAGCGCCGCCGACGCGATCGCGCCTGCGTACACGGCCGGCGTCGCGCGTGAGATGACCGAGCTGTGCTCGGAGACCACCGCGTCCTTGCGCAGGAGCTTCGCGAGATCGAAGTAGCCCTGGAGGAGCGGGGGGCCCCGGCGTCCCTGCAGCCGTGCCTTCGCGCGCTTGATGAGGCCGTTCACGGCCGGCGCGAGCCCCACCAGCAGGAGGAGCTGAGCGACGGCGAGCACAGCGGCCACGACCTCGCTCACCGTGCGATGACCAGGGCCGCGACGAGCGCGGCGATGAGGTACGCGAGGTACGTCTGCAGCGAGCCGTTCTGTGCTCGGCGGATGACGTGTGAGAAGGCCACCAGGCGGTCGGTGAACGCGCGATACACGTAGCGCTCGAACACCGGCGCGATGTGCGAGCGGTACTGGACGCTCGCGACGAAGCGCGTCCCACTCCGGTGCACGATCTCCACCTCGCGCACGGGCCGCACGATGCCCCGGAACATCAGCCGGATCGGCTTCGCGAACGCGGTCGCCGTGTACCCGTGGACGGGATGGAGGGCGACGCCGCAGACCCAGGTCTCGGCCACCCGCGTCCGGACCGGCCCCAGCAGCCGCGGCGCGGCCAGCGCGGCGATGCCGAGCGCCACCACCAGGGCCGCGAGCCCGGGCAGGTCCACGCGCCCATCGGCGATCGCGAGCGGTCCGGACGAGAGGCCTCCCGACAGCGCGGCCGCGGGGACCAGCGTCCCGATGGCCGCGAGGACCGGCACCGCGCCGACACCCAACGCGACACAGGCCACCGCGAGCGTCACCATCGCGACGAGCTCGGGCCGGCCGGCCTCGTGCGCCGCCGCGGCCCGCGGGCTGCGCGGCAGCGCCAGGAAGCTCACGCCGAAGGCCTTCACGAAGCAGGCCAGCGCCAGCGCGCCGGTCAGCGCGAGCGCCCCGCCGAGGAGCAGTGGCAGGAGCGCGAGCTGCGGATCCCGGGCCGCGTGCCCGAGCGCGAGCAGGCCCTGGAAGGTGAGCCATTCGCTGGCGAATCCGTTCAGCGGCGGCAGCGCGGAGATCGCTGCGCTGCCCACGAGGAAGGTGGCCGCCGTCACCGGCATCCGGCGCGCCAGCCCACCCAGCCGCTCGAGGTCGCGCGTTCCCGTGGCGGCGTCGATCGCCCCCGCGCCCATGAAGAGCAGCGCCTTGAACGTCGCGTGGTTGGCGACGTGGAACAGCGCGGCAGCGAGCCCGATGGCGACGACGGCAGGCGCATCGAGCGACCGTGCGACGACGGCGGTGCCGAGCCCCATGAGGATGATCCCGATGTTCTCGACGCTGTGATACGCGAGCAGGCGCTTGAGATCGTGCTCCATCAGTGCGTAGAGGACGCCGAGCACCGCCGAGGCGGCGCCCAGCATCAGGATGAGCGAGCCCCACCACGCCGGACCGGGCGCAAGCCAGTCGAACGTGAGGCGGACCAGGCCGTAGATGCCCAGCTTGATCATCACGCCCGACATCAGGGCCGAGACCGGCGCGGGGGCCACCGGATGCGCGCGCGGCAACCAGACGTGCACCGGGATCATCCCCGCCTTCGTGCCGAAGCCGATCAAGCCGAGGACGAACACCAGACTCGCCGTAGGAGGATCGAGCGTCGCGGCCCGCAGCGACCACTCCGCGAAGGAGAGCGACCCAGTCGCCCGGGCCAGGACGAGGAAGGCGACCACGACGAGCGCGGTCGCCGCATGCGTCATCACCACGTAGATCCACGCCGACCGACGGACGTCGGCGCGTCGATGGTCGGTGAGGACGAGCGCGAAGGACGCGAGCGACATCGCCTCCCACGCGATGAGGAACGAGAAGGCATCGCCGGCCAGGACCACACCGAGCATCGAGACGACGAAGAGGCCAAGGAGGGCGCCGCTCCCGCGGAAGCCGGCGTGGTGGTGACGATGGCCGATGGCGAACGACGCCGTGGCGGTGGAGATCACAAGGATGACGAGTCCGAAGTACGCGCCCAGACCGTCGAGACGCCAGGTCATCACCACGTCGGGCAGCGGACCCGGGACGCTCATCGGGTCACGATCGTGTGGTGGGTCGGCGCGCGCCCGGACGCCGCCCGCGGGACGGTCGGGCGGCAGACCGGCGTGCATCGGCGTCGAGCACGTGCTGCATCTCGCTCGCTTGGGACGCGAAGACGCGCCGTCCCACGTCGAGCAGCTCGCCGATGAGCGGGTCGCGGATCCGGTAGAAGACCGCGCCGTCCCGGCGCCAGCTTTCGACGACACCCTGGGCACGCAGGATCCCGAGCTGCTGGGAGGCCGTGGAAGGCTCGACATCGAGCTCGCGCAGGAGGTCGCGCACGCTCATCTCGCCGTGGCGCAGGAGCTCGAGCATCCGCAGCCGGAGCGGATGGCCGAGCGCCTTGAACAGCCCGGCCTTGAACCTGTGGAGGGGCTCGCCCCCGTCTCGAACGGCCTCCCCGCTCACGGGAACGCCGTTTTCATGAATTCATGAATCAACGAGACGGATGTTACCTCAACGCACGTTCGCCCTGAGGAACGGGAGGATCTTCCCCCACGCGTCCTTCGCGTCGTTGGGCCGGTAGACGTCCTTCCGCTGCTCGTTCAGGAAGGCGTGATCGGCCTCGGGATAGACGTGCGCGGTGAAGGGCACCCCGGCGTCCTTCATCGCCTGCCCCAGCCCGGCGACGGCCGCGGCGTCCGCCATGCCGTCCTTCCCGCCGAAGACCCCGAGCACCGGTATGCCGCGCATCGGCCTGAGATCGGGTGTGCGCTGTCCCACGCCGTAGCAGTCGACCACGGCGGCGACGGCGTCCGGAGCGACGCTCGCGACGAGGATGGCCAGGAACCCGCCCATGCAAAAGCCGATGGTGCCGACCTTCCGGCTGGTCACGGCGGGATGGCTCGTGAGGAACGCGGCGGCCCCGCGCGCATCCTTGGCCGCGGTGTCGGCCTGGAAGAACTCCATCATCAGCTTCTGCGCCGCGTCGGGCTCGCCGATCTTCGCGCCCCTGCCGTGATAGAAGTCGGGTGCGAGCGCGACGAAGCCCTCGCGCGCGAACATGTCCGCGACGCCCTTGATCTGGTCGTTCAGGCCCCACCACTCCTGGATGACGATCACGCCCGGCCCCGAGCCGGACGGCGGCATCGCGAGATACCCGTTCGCGGTCCCCCCGTTCGCCTTGAAGGTGACGTTCATGCGGTCCTCCTCTCCTGCACCGTGTTGCGCAGGATGCCGATGCCCTCGATCTCCACCTCGACGGTATCGCCCGGCGCGAGGAACTCCGGCGGCTTGCGCGCGAAGCCGACGCCCTCGGGCGTCCCGGTGATCATGATGTCGCCGGGCTCGAGCGCACAGCCCGCCGAGAACTCGCGAAGCAGCCGCGGGATCTTGAACACCATGAACCGCGTGTTCGAGTCCTGCTTCGTCACGCCGTTCACCCGCGTCCGCACCCGCAGCGCGCTCGGGTCGAGCTCGTCAGCGGTGACGATCCACGGCCCGAGCGGAAGGTGGCTGTCGAAATTCTTCCCCTTGAACCATTGCCCGCCGTGGCGCCGCTGCACGTCACGTACCGAGACGTCGTTGGCGCACGTGTAGCCGAACACGTGCCCCATCGCGTCGGCCTCGCTGAGGTCCCGTCCTCCGGGGCCGACGACCACCGCGAGCTCGACCTCCCAGTCCAGCTGGGTGGAATGCGGAGCCGGGTACCAGATCGGCGCATCTGGGCCGGTCACGGTCGCGGGGTTCTTCGAGAAGAGCGCCGGGAACTCGGGGATCTCCTGCTGCCCCGGCGCACCTGCCTGTGCGCGGATCGTCGCGCCCTCGGCGAAGTGCTCCGAGTAGTTCCACCCCACGCAGAACACGTTGCGCCTGGGCCGCACGATCGGCGCGAGCAGGCGGACCGACGCGAGCGGCGCGCCATCACGAGCGCCGGCGACCGCTTCGCGCAATCCACGGTGAAGCGCTTCGCCGGCGCTGATGAGCTCGATCATGTCCGCCGGCGCGCCGCGCACCAGCTCGGAGGCGCCGACGACCGTGCCGTCGGCGACCACCGCGCCGGTCTCGGGCCCGCGCCCGCGGTCGAATGTGCAGAGGCGCATCAGCCGATGGGCGGCGCCGGCCGCTCCTGCGGCCAGGCCGCGTAGGTGCGGCGGTAATACATGAGCGGTGGGCCCTCCAGCACCTCGCCGCCCTCGACGCGCGCGACGAACACGAAGTGGTCGCCCGCCTCGAGCTCCTGCTGCACGATGCACTCGGCGTACGCGGCCGAGGCCTCGTGCAGGATGGGCGCGCCGGCCGCGACGGCCGACGGTCGCCAGGCCACGCCGCTGAACTTGTCGTCGGCCTTCGTCGCGAAGCGCGTCGCGACGGCCTCGGCCTCGGCGCGCAGGAAGTTCACGACGAACACGCCCGAGGCGCGCACCGCCACGAGCGTGCGCGAGGAGCGGTCGATGGCCACGAGCACGAGCGGCGGATCGGTCGAGAGTCCGATGAATGCCTGGGTCGTGAGGCCGCGAGGCGCACCATCGGCATCGCGGGTGCTGATGATCGTGACGCCGGTCGGGAATGCGCCGGCCAGAGCGCGGTAGCGCTCGCGATCCACGGGCATGGGGTCCGAAGTGTAGTGACATTCGGCCCTAGCGACCCCATGAGGCGCCGGACGACGATCATGTCATGCCAGCTGCGACGACGCGTGCCGAGCGACGCCGTGATGCACGGCGCCGGCACGGCCGCGCGCGGGGCGCGCGCCGCACGGGTCCACGGCCGGACCGCTCCTCGCGCGCACAGATCATCGGGGCCGCCGCCGCGGCCGTGCTCGCGACGATCGCACTGATCTGGGCCGGCAATGGCGGTCTCACGACGCCGGTCGCGACCGCCGCCCCAGGGTCCGCGAGCCAGCCCACCGGTGCGGCCGGACAGGTCGTCACGCTGAGCGAGCACTCCCGCGGCGTGGCCGCGGCACCGGTGACGATCGAGGAGTGGGCCGACTTTCAGTGCCCGGCGTGCGGTCAATTCGCGCGCCTCACCGTCCCCCAGATCATGACGAGCTACGTCGCCGCGGGTCAGGTGCGTCTGGTCTACCGGCACTTCTCCTTCCTCGGCCCGGAGTCGGAGTGGGCCGCCGAGGCCGCCGAATGTGCCGGCGAGCAGGGAAGGTTCTTCGAATATCACGACCGGCTGTACGCGTCGCAGGCCGGCGAGAACCGCGGCACGTTCTCGAAGACGAATCTCAAGCGCCTCGGCGCGGAGCTCGGTCTGGGTCAGACGTTCGCTGCGTGCGTGGACTCGGGCCGCTACGCGCAGGCGGTGCGCGACCAGACCGCATCCGGTCAGGCCCGCGGTATCGACCGGACACCAACGCTCTTCGTGAACGGGCGGAAGATCGAGGGTGCGGCCACCTTCGAGCAGCTCCGCGGCATCATCGACCCGCTGCTCGAGGGACGCTGACATCCAGCCGACTGGGAAGACGCTGGTCCCGGCGATCGGCACGCGACGCGCCGTGGCCGCGATCGCCTCGCTCGGCGCGATCATCTCGGGGTATCTCACGTGGGTCCACTATTCCGGTTCGCTCGCGTTCTGTGCCGGGGTCGGCGGCTGCGAGGCGGTACAGACCAGCCGCTACGCGATGATCGGCCCGATCCCCGTGGCGCTCATCGGCCTCGGCGGGTTCATGGCGATCCTCGCCGTCGCGCTCGCCCGCCTGGTGTCATCGCGCTCCGACCTCGATCTCGCGCTGTTCGCGCTCTCGCTGGCCGCGACGCTCTACGTGCTGTATCTCACCTACGTGGAGCTCTTCGTGCTCGGCTCGGTCTGCCCGTGGTGCGTCGCGGTCGCGGCCTGCGCCGGGGCGGTCTTCGTCGCAGCGGCCCGCGCCGTGCTCAGACCCCCGCCCGTCTGAGCACGCGACGCGCGCGCTCGACGATCGGGGCATCCAGCATCTCGCCGTCGAGCGCGACCGCACCCAGTCCACGTGTCACGCCGCTCTCGAACGCCTCGACGACGCGACGCGCGTGCGCCACCTCGGCCTCGCTCGGGCTGAAGATCTCGTTGACGATGGGGATCTGATCCGGATGGATGCACTGCCGTCCGCTGAATCCGAGCTGGCGCCCGAGCAGGGCGTCGCGCCGCAGACCTGCCGCGTCCGTGAGATCCGCCCAGATCCCGTCGATCGCCGGGAGGCCCGCCGCGGTCGCGGCGACGACGATCGCGGAACGGGCGTAGAGGAGCTCGGCCGCCGCGCCCTCGCGCCGCGCCGGCAGGCCGAGATCTGCGGCGAAGTCCTCCGAGCCGAACACCAGGCCGGCAAGCCGCGGCGCCCGCGCGATGCGCGGTGCGTCGAGAAGGCCGGCGGCGCTCTCGATGGAGGCGAGCACGCGCACCGAGCCCACGGCGAGGGACGCCGCGCGCTCGCGCTCGGTCAGGGACTCGTCGAGCAGCGCGAGCTCCTCGGCGCGCGTCACCTTGGGGACGAGCACGCCGTCGATCCCCGGCCGGATCGCGGCCGCGAGGTCCCGCTCCGCCGCATCGCTCGCGCTGCGCCCGATGCGGACGAACCGCCGCGGTCCCGCGCCACGCCGTTCGAGTGCCGCGGCGATGACGCGACGGGCGCTCTCCTTCTCGGCGGCGGGCACGCCGTCCTCGAGGTCGAGGAGCGCCACGTCGGGCGAGGTCGCCAGGCCGCCGGCGAGCACCCGCGCGACCATCGGCTCCCGATGGCCCGGCGTGTACAGGAGCGAGCGCACCGGCGCGTCCATCAGTACGAGCGCGGGAGCCCGAGGACGTGCTCGGCGATGTACGCGAGCACGAGGTTGTTGCTCACCGGGGCGGTGAGGTACAGACGCGTCTCGCGGAACTTGCGCTCGACATCGAACTCCTTCGCGTAGGCGTATCCGCCGAAGGCATCCATGGCCGCGTTGCCGGCCGCCCACGCGGCCTGCGACGCCAGGAGCTTGGCCATGTTCGACTCCGCGCCGCACGGGCGACCGCCGTCGAAGAGCCAGGCCGCCTTGTCACGCACGAGCGTGGCGGCCGCGAGCTGCGCGTGCGCCTGGGCGAGCGGGAACTGCACGCCCTGGTTCGCGCCGATCGGCCGTCCGAAGACCACGCGCTCGGTCGCGTAGCGCGAGGCGCGCTCGATGAACCAGCGGCCGTCGCCCAGCGATTCCGAGGCGATGAGGATGCGCTCGGCGTTCCAGCTATCGATGATGTGACGGAAGCCCATCCCCTCCACGCCCACCAGATCGGTCGCCGCGAGCTCGAGGCCGTCGATGAAGAGCTCGGTGGTGTGGTGGTTGAGCATCGTCTCGATGGGCCGGATGGTGATCGTGCCCGCGGCGACCGCCGCGCGCAGATCCACGAGGAACACGGAGAGGCCACGGGTCTTGTCCGCCAGGTCCTCGTACGGTGTCGTGCGCGCCAGGAGCAGGAGCAGGTCGGACTGGAGCGTGCGAGAGATGAAGATCTTCTTCCCGCTGACGACGTAGCCCGAGCCATTGCGCACGGCCAGCGTGCGGATGCGCGTCGTCTCGGAGCCCGCCTCCGGCTCGGTGATGCCGAAGGCCTGGAGCCGAAGCTCGCCCCTGGCGATGCGCGGCAGGAACGTGCGCTTCTGCTCCTCGCTCCCATGGCGCAGCAGCGTGCCCATCGTGTACATCTGCGCGTGCGCGCCGGCGGCGTTGCCCCCGGACGCGTTGATCTCCTCCAGGATGACCGACGCCTCGGCGATGCCGAGCCCCGCACCGCCGTACTCGGCCGGGATGAGCGCGCCGAGCCAGCCCGCGTCGGTGAGCGCCCGCACGAACTCCTCGGGGTACGCACTGCGGCGATCGAGGTCGCGCCAGTACGCGTCGGGGTAGCGCTCGCACAGTGCGCGCACCGCCGTGGCGATCTCGGCGTGCTCCGCCTTCGGTGCGAAATCCATCGGGCTTACGCGCGCGGCTCGGGGAACGGCGCGCCGCCGGCGGTCGCGCGCATGGGGACCATGATCACGCGCGTCATGATCAGCACGACCGTGCCGTCCTGCGTGATGCCGCGCTGCCGGATGGTCACGATCCCCCAGCCCGGTCGCGACCGCGATGGCCGGGCCTCGATGACCTCGGTGTCGGCGTAGAGCGTGTCGCCCTCGAAGAGCGGGTGCGGGAGGGTGACGTCCTTCACGCCAAGGGCCACACCGCGCTCGTTGGTGTCGGGGGTCATGAGCCCGGTGACCAGGGCCATGGTGAGGAAGCTGTTCACGAGGGGACGCTTGAACTCGCTCGCCGCGGAGTAGTGCACGTTGAAGTGGATCTGGTTGGTGTTGTGCGTGAGCAGCGTGAACCAGGTGTTGTCGGCCTGGCTGATCGTCCGGCCCACGCGTGACCGGTAGACGTCGCCGACGGTGAAATCCTCGAAGGAACGGGCATCCATGGTGGCGATATTGCCACGGCTCCGGCGGGAGGATTCGAACCTCCAACCAAGGGATTAACAGTCCCCTGCGCTACCGTTGCGCTACGCCGGAAGGAGACCTAATGGTAACGCGGATGGAGTGGTCAGAGGTCTTCCGCGCGGTCATCACATCGCTGCGCGAGGAGCTCCCAAGAGACCTCCGCGAGGTCCATTGGAAGAGCGCCGGATCACAGGCCAAAGCGTGGTACGGCAATAGCGCGATCCACTACGAGATCTGGGTGCGGCGGAGCGCCCGCGTCGTCGAGATCGGCCTGCACTTCGAGGCGGACGACCTCACCAATGCGCGACTGCTCGGCGCGTTCCGGTCGCGACGACGCGAGGTGGAGCGCGCGCTCGGGCCGGACGCGCGGATCGAGGAGTGGGACAAGGGCTGGACGCGCGTCTGGGAGCCGTTCTCGGTCGATGATCCGGCGCTCGGCGAGCGGGTGCGGTCGCGCTTCGTGGGGTACGTGCGGGCGCTGGAGCCGATCCTGCGCGAGGAGCTTCCTGAGGACGTTCCCTGGACGCTGGCGGAGGCTACGACGGAGCCGAAGGCCCCTACTTCACCCCGTAGGTCGCGATCAGCACGACGATGAAGATGGTGACGACGAAGATGGGGATCGCGAGCAGCGCGTAGACCCGATGGTCCTCCAGGCGCGGCTGCTCGTCGATGCGCTTGTGCTCCGACATCGGGCGTAACTCTAGCCGCTCGGCTTGCGCGCCGCGTCGACGGCCTCGTTGGCGTTCTGGACGAGACGCTGCGCGCCGGCGATCGCCCGGGGCACGTCGAAGCGGCGGTCGAAGCTGCCCAGGTTCTCGGCCGCCTCGAGCGCCTCTTCCAGTGCCGACTCGGCCAGGCGCAGCGCGGAGCCGAGCCGCTCGAGCTCCCCGGGATCGACCTCGCTCATCGGTGCATCATCGCATCCGGCACCCGCCGTATGCTCGGTCCGAGACCGCGCCAAGGAGCCAGACCGTGCCAGGACGCGACCAGGACACCTCGCCGCTGCGACCCATCCGACGCGTGTCGCAGATCCGCATCTACGCCGACGAGCCGGTCCCCGACGACGCGATCGCCGAGCTCCTCGATCTCGCGCGCTGGACGGGCAGCTCCAAGAACACCCAGCCGTGGCACTTCGTCGTCGTGCGCGACCGCGAGCGGCTGCGGGCGCTCTCGCTCCTGCGGCCGAACATCAACTGGCTGGCCGATGCGCCGGTCGGCATCGCGATCGTTCTGGATGGGCGCGACCCGCTGAGTGAGGCATATGACGAAGGCCGCCTCACCGAGCGGCTGCTCACCGGGGCGACGCTCCTGGGCTATGGCGGCGGCGTCGCCTGGTATGGCGAGGCCGCGCAGCAGGCCCAGGCCAAGCGCGTGCTCGGTATCCCGGAGGAGCGCACCGCTCGGCAGATCGTGATGATCGGCCGGCCGCTCTCGACAAAGGACCCGCGGCCCACCGGACCGCCACGCGGCCGCCGCCCGCTCGACGAGCTCGTCAGCTATGAACGGTTCGGAGCGAAGCGCTACTCCAAGTAATCCTTGAGCTTGCGGCTGCGCGACGGATGGCGCAGCTTGCGCAGCGCCTTCGCCTCGATCTGGCGGATACGCTCGCGCGTCACGTTGAACTCCCGTCCGACCTCCTCGAGGGTGCGGGTACGCCCGTCCTCCAGACCGAAGCGGAGCTGGAGCACGCGCCGCTCGCGGAGCGTGAGCCCCTCGAGCACGCTCTCCACCTGCTCCTTGAGGAGCTTGTGCGACGCCGCGTCCGAGGGCGCGAGCGCCTGCGTGTCGGGGATGAAGTCCCCGAGATGGCTGTCCTCTTCCTCGCCGATCGGCGTCTCCAGCGAGACGGGCTCCTGCGAGACCTTGAGGATCTCGCGGACCTTGTCCGGGGTCACGAGCATCCGCTCGGCGATCTCCTCGGCGGTGGCCTCGCGACCCAGCTCCTGGAGCAGGCCGCGCGACACGCGGATGAGCTTGTTGATCGTCTCGACCATGTGCACGGGGATGCGGATCGTGCGCGCCTGGTCCGCGATCGCGCGCGTGATCGCCTGGCGGATCCACCACGTCGCGTACGTCGAGAACTTGTAGCCCTTGCGGTAGTCGAACTTCTCGACCGCGCGGATGAGACCGATGTTCCCCTCC
>DASSPF010000008.1:0-2090 GCA_035699805.1 Candidatus Limnocylindria bacterium
GCCGCGCTCGCGTGCGTCGCGCACCAGGCCGTAGAACTCCTGCTGGTGCAGCGGGTCGAGCCCGCTCGTCGGCTCGTCGAGGATGAGGAGCGCCGGCCGCGGCGCGAAGGCGAGGAGGAGCGCCAGCTTCTGCTTGTTGCCGTGCGAGTACTCGCGGTACTTGCGTGCGAGATCGAGGTCCATGCGCTTGGCGATCGCCTGCACCTCGGCGTCGGCGATGTCGCCGCGCAGGCCCGCGACGTACGCCACGATCTCGCTGCCGCGCCAGCCGCCGAACTGCGGCAGCTCGCCGGGGACGTAGCCCACCTTCCGCTTCACCGCGACCGCGTCGCGGTCGGCGTCGAGGCCGAAGACCGTGGCGCGCCCGCGCGTGGCGTGGGTCATCCCCATGAGGAGCTTGATGGTGGTGGTCTTGCCCGCGCCGTTGGGTCCGAGGAAGCCGAACACCTCCCGCTCGGCGACGGTGAGGTCGAGGTCGAAGATGCCGCGGCCGCTGCCGTAGTCCTTGGTGAGTCCCTGGGTGACGATGGCGTCGGTCACGGTCCCACCTCCTGCGCGCATCATGCGCTAAGAGAGGGTCATGGACGTGCGGGAGTCAGTACGACGACTGAGCGGGAGACGGGTCTCGAACCCGCGGACCTCGACTTTGGGAAAGTCGCGCTCTACCAACTGAGCTACTCCCGCGTAGGTGCCATTCTACGACGCCTCGCGAAGACGGGGAGTGAGACGACTCCAATTGAACTGTCGCGCCGTGCGCCTCCGATGACAGTTCGCGCAGCGGACGTCGCACTTGGCGATCTCCGTTAACACCCCATTCCAATCCTCCGCCCGAATCAGCTCGTTCACCGTCGCTACCTTCGACTCACGATCACGATGGTCGAAGTCGAGCACGGTCGGGTCTGTCTCACCACAGTCGATGCAGGGATGCGTGCCGAAGTACAGACGCAGCGACGCGGCGAACCGATCGCGCTGCGCGCTTCGACGCCGCCGCGCCTTCTCGAGGTATGCGGGTCGGTTCTCCTGATAGTGCTGACGCGCGTAGGCGCGCTGGCAGGCCCGGCACTTCGTCGCGCGAAGCCCGGTCGCCGCATTCTTGAGGGCGAACTCACTCGCGGGCTGCGATCGCTCGCACACCGAACAGGTGCGCGAAGGCGTCGCGATGGCCAGGGACTCGACCGCGGCCTCCGACGCCACGACGCTGGCGGCGAGGTCAGTCGGCGTCACGCCGTTCTGCTCCCGCGACCGTCGCCACCCGAACTGGCGTGCCGTCCGCCGACGGTGGCACGACGCGCAGCGCACGTCGCACTTCGCGATCTCGAGCAGCACCTGTCGCCATGGACGGTAGGCCGCGAGCTTGACGACCTCGGTGCGCTTCACGGCCGGATCGCGGTGATCGAAATCCAGGACGGTGAGGTCGCGCTCGCCGCAGTCGATGCAGGGGTGTTCGGCGAGATACGCAAGGAGGAGCGCCCGGTTGTCATCCTTGTAGCGCCGCATCCGTGCGATCTCCCGCCTGACGTACACGGACTTCGTTCGCTCGTAGTGCTTGCGGCGATAGGCCGCGTGGCAGGCGCGGCAGTGCCCCTGCCGCTTCCCCGTGGCGAGCGACCGGAACGCGAATTCCGTCTCGGGCTTCTCGAGCTTGCACATGCAGCAGCGGCGCATCGCACACCTCGCATCGCGCGCCGCCCTGGCCAGCCGTCGCGCCCCCATGACCTCTAGAACACGCGTTCTATCACACACACGGTCGCGTGTGAAGACCCATCCTTCGCACCATGAAGTTCGACAAGACCCTCGAGATCGAGCGCGCCATGGTGATCTACGCCCACCCCGACGACGCCGAGTTCGCGTTCGCCGGGACGGTGGCGAAGTGGGCGCGCGCCGGCGTGGAGATCACCTACCTGATGATCACCAACGGCGCCTCGGGCTCCGACGATCCGGACATCACCCGTGATCAGCTCCGCGACACGCGCTACGCGGAGCAGCGCGCCGCGGCGAAGATCCTCGGCGTGAAGCGCTGCGTGTTCCTGGGGTACGAGGACGGCTACCTCTACCCCACGCTCGAGGTGCGGCGCGACGTGGCGCGCCAG
>DASSPF010000009.1:0-2541 GCA_035699805.1 Candidatus Limnocylindria bacterium
GCGCTCGAGGTTGCGCTCGTACACACCCTGCGCGCCGAAGAAGTCCGCCTGCACCGAGTGATCGATCACCAGGTCCACCGGGATGAGCGGCTCGATGCGCGCGGGATCCTTGCCCGCCCGCTGCATCGCCGCGCGCATCGCCGCGAGGTCCACCGCCGCGGGGACGCCGGTGTAGTCCTGGAGCAGGATGCGCGTGGGCCGGAACGGCACAGCGGCGCCGTCCGGCGCCGCCGCTGGATAGCGCGCGAGCGCGCTGATGTCGCGGTCGCTCGCGCCGCCGCCCGCGGCAGCGCGGAGCATCTGCTCGAGGAGGATCTTCACCGTCATCGGCAGGCGCGACAGGTCGCCGAGCTGCGCGAGCGGCACGTAGCGGGCCGCCGTGCCCTCGAGCGTCTCCATGCGGTACGCCGTCATGCGAGGAGATCCTTCACCAGTTCGCGCTCCTTCTCGAGCTCGGCGACGGTCGCCGCGATCTTCGCCTTCGCGAGGTCGTTGAGCGGGACGCCCTGGACGATCTCGTAGCCACCGTCGCCCGTGCTGCGCAGCGGGAACGACGACACCAGACCCGCCGGCACCCCGTAGCTGCCGTCACTGAGCACCGCCGCGCTGAACCAGTCGCCCGCCGGCGTCGGCGTGATGAGGCCGCGGACGTGGTCGATGAGCGCCTGCGACGCGCTGAACGCGCTCGACGACCCGCGGGCCGCGATGACCGCCGCCCCGCGCTGCTGCACCGCCGGGATGAACTCGCCCTCGAGCCAGGCGCGGTCGACCGCCTCGGCCGCGGGCTTGCCCTTCACCCTGGCGTTGGTGAAGTCGGGGAAGAGCGTGGCGCTGTGGTTGCCCCAGATGACGAGCTGGGTGACGTCGCGCACGCGGGCGCCGGCCTTGCCGGCCAGCAGCGAGCGCGCGCGGTTCTGGTCCAGACGCGTCATCGCGCTCCAGCGGTCGTCCGGGATACCTTTCGCGTTCGCGCGTGCGATGAGGCAATTGGTGTTGCAGGGGTTGCCCACCACCGCCACGCGGACGCCCTTGGAGGCGTGCTGCGCGATGGCCTGGCCCTCCTCGACGAAGATCGGGCCGTTCTTGCGGATGAGGTCGCCGCGCTCCATGCCCGGTCCGCGCGGCACGCTGCCGACGAGCAGCACCCAGTCCGCGTCCTTGTGTGTCACCGCGCGGTCGGCGCTCGCGGTGAGCCCCGCGAGCAGCGGGTAGGCGCCGTCCTCGAGCTCCATGAGCACGCCCTTGGCCTTGTCGACCATCTGCGGGATGTCCGCAAGGCGCAGGTCCACCTCGGTCTCGGGACCGAACATCTCGCCAGCCGCGATGCGCGGAAGCAGCGCGTACGAGACCTGACCGGTCGCACCGGTGACGACGACTCGGATCCTCTTCATCGCAGGGACTCCGTCCCTTCCACCCTGGTCATGTCGCCTTCTCCTTCTTCGTGCCGACGATCGCCTCGGCCTCGACCTCGACGAGGATCTTGCGATCGATGAACTCGACGCAGACGATCGTCGTCGCCGGCCGGATGTCGCGGAACACGTCGCCGTGCACCAGAGCCACGCTGTCGATGTTGCGGACGTCGTTCACGTAGATCCGCGTCATGACCACGTCGGCGAGCGCGCCACCCAGCTCCTCGAGCGCGTCCTTCACGATGTCGAGCGCCCGACGCATCTGCTCGACCACGTCGTCGGATACGACCTGTCCGTCCTCGCCCAGGCCGGCCGTGCCCGCGACGCGGACGACGTCGCCGTGGCGGACGGCGCGGGAGTAGCCGAACTGGAACTCGTACTTGGTGCGCGTGGACACGAGCCTGCGCTCGGGGGCGGGCATGGGCTATCCCTTCATGCGCCGGATGACGGCGTCCGCGAATTCCTTCGTGCCCACCGCGGTCGGGTCGTCGCGGTCGGCCTTGAGGTCGTAGGTCACGTCCCGTCCCTCTGCGACCACGGCGGCGATGGCGCGCTCCAGCTTGTCGCCGGCGTCACGCTCCCCGATGTGCCGAAGCATCAGGACACCGGCGAGCATGAGCGCCATGGGATTGACCTTGTTCTGCCCGGCGTATTTCGGGGCCGATCCGTGGATGGCCTCGAAGACGGCGACGCCGTTCTCTCCGATGTTCGCTCCCGGAGCCACGCCCAGGCCACCGGCGAGGCCGGCCACGAGGTCGCTCACGATGTCGCCATAAAGGTTTGGCAGCACCAGCACGTCGTAAAGCTCCGGCTTCTGGACGAGCTGCATGCACATGTTGTCGACGATGCGGTCCTCGAACTCGATGTCGGGGTACTCCTGGGCCACCTCACGCGCGATGCGGAGAAAGAGGCCATCCGCGAACTTCATGATGTTCGACTTGTGCACCGCGGTGACCTTGCGGCGAGCGTTCGCACGCGCGTACTCGAAGGCGAACTTCACGATGCGCCGCGAGCCGAACTCGCTGATGTACTTGATGGCGATGGCCGCGTCCTCACGGATCGTCGACCGCGAGGCCTTCTCGATGGCCGCGCGGACCTCGGCGAGCTCCGGCGTGCCGATGTCGAACTCGAT
>DASSPF010000010.1:0-5672 GCA_035699805.1 Candidatus Limnocylindria bacterium
TTGCCGAGCGCGACGACGGGCGCGCCCGACGCGAGCGCCTCCACGCAGACGATCCCGAAGTCGTCCTCGGCCGGGAAGATGAGACCGCGGGCCGAGGCGAGCAGCTGCCGCTTGGTGGCCTCATCGACCCGTCCGGTGAACGCAACGTTGTCACGGGCCAGTCGCTCGAGCGATTCGCGCTCGCGGCCATCGCCCACCACGATGAGCCGGCGTCGCGTGTTCGCGAACGCCTGCACGGCGACGTCGGCGCGCTTGTAGCGCGAGAGGCGACCCACGAACAGCCAGTGGTCGCCGCGCTCGGCGAGCGCGTCGAACGTGTCCACGTCGACCGGAGGATGGACCACCTCGCTCGGACGGCCGTAGAACCGCTGGATGCGCTCGGCGACCGCGTGCGAGTTCGCGATCCAGGTGTCGACGCGCGCGGCCATCTCGCGGTCGGTCGAGCGGAGACGCTCGAGGAGCTCGCGCACCGCACCCCGGAGCGGCGCGGGCACCTCCTCCTCCAGGTACTCCTCGCTCCAGTCCCAGAGATAGCGCGTCGGCGAGTGGCAGTACGCGACCTCGACCGTGCGCTCCGCCAGCGCGATGCCCTTGATGAAGGCGCTCGTCGAGACCACCGCGACGTCCACGTCGTCGGGCACGCGGAGCCGTCGCGCCGCCATGGGATACAGGGGAAGGAGCAGACGGTGGAGCCCGCCGCCGATCGGGAAGCTCTGCAGCGTGCTGGTGATCACGCGCCAGCCCTCGAGCGGACCGTAGCGCGCACGGTCGTGGAAGAACGTATAGACGGGTGCCTCGGGCCACATCGCGTGCAGCACATCGACGACCGCCTCGGCGCCGCCGTGCACCGAGAAGTACTCGTGCGCGAGCGCGACCTTCATCGTCCGATGATCCGGGCGCGAAGGACGAGGAGCGCGAAGAGCGGCAGGACGCGCTGTCGCCGCCAGCGCCACGGCTCCCGGATCAGGCGCCAGAGCCACTCCAGGCCGACGCGGTGGAGGAACGCGGGCGGGACGCGCTGCACCCCGGCGAGCTGGTCGAGCACCCCACCGACCCCGATCGCGACCTTCACCGAGGGGAGCGAGGCGAGGTTCCGGGCGATCCAGCGCTCCTGCTTGGGCATCCCGTACGCGACCAGCACGACCGTTGGCGCGGCCGCGCGCACCCGGGCCGTGGTCTCGGCATCGTCGTCGGCCGACCCGGCGTAGCAGCCGGCGATGCGCAGGCCGGGGATGCGCCGCCGCAGGGTCTCGGCAGCGCGCTCGGCCACACCCGGAGCGGCGCCGAGCAGGAACAGCGAGGCACCGCGCGGCGCGAGCCACGGGGCGAGGGCGTCCACCAGCAGCCGGCCGGGGACGCGTGGGAGGGGCGTGCCCAGGAGCGTCGCCGCGAGCGACACGCCGGTACCGTCGGGGACGACGAGATCGGCCTCGTGCGCGATGCGGGCGGCGTCGCCGTCACGGCGCGCGAGCATGACGAACTCCGGATTGGCGGTGATGACGAAGGTGCGCTCACCCCGGTCGAGCCGCTCGAGGATGCGCGCGACCGCGGAGGGAAGGTCGACGCGATCAAAGGGCACGCCGAGGACGTCCACACGCGAAGGCACGCCGTAACGCTAGTGGACGGCGACCAGGCTCCGCCGGAAGAAGTCCAGGTGCTCGAGGGCGAGCCCGGTGCCCTTCGCCACGCAGTACAGCGGGTTCTCCGCGACGTAGCAGGCGACACCGGTCACCTGGGTCATCAGCTTGTCCATGTTCCGCAGGAGCGCGCCGCCGCCCGAGAGCACCATGCCCTTGTCGATCACGTCCGACGCGAGCTCCGGCGGCGTCTCCTCGAGCACGCCCTTCACCGCGGTGATGATCTGTTGGAGGACCGGATCCATCGCCTCGGTGATCTCGTTGCTGCCGATGGTGATGGTGCGCGGCAGGCCGGCGATGAGGTCGCGGCCGCGGACCTCCATGGTGAGCTCGGGGTCCATCGGCATGGCCGAGCCGATCTGGATCTTCACGTCCTCCGCGGTGCGCTCACCGATCATGAGGTTGTATCGCTTGCGGACGAAGTTCGCGATGGCCTCGTCGATCTTGTTGCCGGCCGCACGGACGCTCCGCGACACGACGATGCCGCCGAGCGAGATGACCGCGATCTCCGCGGTCCCGCCGCCGATGCCGATGATCAGGTTCCCGCTGGGACCGGAGATCGGGATGTTCGCGCCGATCGCCGCCGCGAGCGGCTCCTCGATGAGGTGCGCGTCGCGGGCGCCGGCTCGGACGGCCGCATCCTTCACCGCGCGGCGCTCGACGCTCGTCACGCCGGAGGGCACCGAGATCATGAGCTCGGGGTGGAAGATGCGCACCCGGCCGCAGACCTTGTCGATGAAGTACTTGAGCATGTACTCGGTGATCACGTAGTCCGCGATCACGCCATCGCGCATCGGCTTCTGAGCGGTGATGTTGCC
This sequence comes from Candidatus Limnocylindria bacterium, assembly GCA_035699805.1. Taxonomy (GTDB): domain Bacteria; phylum Chloroflexota; class Limnocylindria; order P2-11E; family P2-11E; genus CF-39. The sequence continues at coordinate 2,456 of DASSPF010000010.1, forward strand.
CGGCGTCCGGCCGAGCATCAGCCGGGCCTCCTCACCGACGGCGACGATGCGCGGCCGGTTCGTGCCGCCATCGTGCGCGAGCGCGACGACCGAGGGCTCGGTGAGGACGATGCCCTTGCCCTTCACGTACACGATGACGTTGGCGGTGCCCAGGTCGATGCCGATCTGCTTGGCGAACATGTGAGTACAGCCTAGAACGGCGCGGCCGTCCGCGCGTTGCGCGGACGGCCGTGCTCGACGACGATCAGGGCGCGGTCGCTTCGCGCGGGGCGGTGATGGGGGCGCGAGCGAGGTCCGTACGCGACAGCAGCCACGCGACGGCGAAGTAGCCCAGGTACGCGACCACCTCGATGACGGTCGGCTCGTCCTGGTAGCCGAAGAGCGCGCGCAGGATCGCCCCCGTGCCGCTGTCGTCGGGGAGGAACGCCTTGGTGCTCCAGAGCTTGGGGCCCTCGACGGCCGAGAGCAGCCCGGCCTCCGCGAACTCGTGTGCGGCGTGCGACACCAGCCCTGCCGCGAACAGGACCAGCATCACCGTGGTGACCGTGAAGAACGTCCGCAGATCGATGCGGCGTCCGAAGGCGTAGATGAGCACGCCCACACCCGCCGCCAGGAGGAGCCCGGCGGTCGCGCCGAGCAGCTTGCCCTCGCCGGGCGCGGCGAAGAGGAGCAGCGCGAGCTCGACCCCTTCGCGCACGACGGCGAAGAAGACCAGGAGGAAGAGTCCCCAGGCCGCCCCGCCGCGGTCGAGCGCGGCGACGACGCCGCGCTGCAGCTCACCCTTGAGGTGACGGGCGTTGCGCGCCATCCACAGGATCATCCAGGTGAGGAATCCCGCCGCCAGGACCATCGTGCTGCCCTCGAAGAGCTGCTCGGTCGCTCCTGTGAACTCGGCGTCGAGGGCATTGAGGATCCCGAGGAAGCCGAGGCTCACGAGCGCGGCCGCGCCGACGCCCAGCCACACCCACCGCTGCGCCGTATGCGCGCCGATCTGGCCCAGATACGCGAGGACGATCCCCACCACGAGTGCCATCTCGATGCCTTCGCGCAGGGAGAGCAGAAGTGCGCTGACGTCGCCGGCGGTCACCTGTCACCATCCTCTTCCCACGCTCGGGTGGGATACTTCGGGCACTGGTCCGCGCTCTTGTTAGGTGCGCTTAACACCGCCCTGGGCCAGCGTAGCGAATTCCGACCTAGGGGGTCAACAATTGCCGCCGACCACCGCCACCGAGGAATATCTCCAGGCGATCTACACGCTGGAGGATGAGGGCGCGCAGGTGATCGGCGCCCGCCTGGCGGGCTTCCTTCAGGTGTCGCCGGCGGCGGTCTCCGAGATGCTGCACCGCCTTGAGCGCGACGGTCTGGTCGCCCTGGACGACCCCCGGGCGGTCCGCCTGTCGGCATCCGGGCGCGTCGTGGCCGAGCGCGTGGCACGCCGCCATCGCCTCGCGGAGCGGATGCTGGTGGACCTGCTCGGCTACGAGTGGTGGAAGACGCACGAAGAGGCCGAGCGCATCGAGCACGCCATGAGCGACGAGATGGAGGCCCGGCTCGTGCGTGTGCTCGGCGATCCACAGACCTGTCCGCACGGGAACCCCATGCCGGGTGTCACACCGCGCCCCACGCGCACGCTCGAGTCCCTTTCGCCAGGGGAGGCCGCGGCGGTCGAGCGGATCCCCGACCAGTTCGAGCACGAGCCGGGCTTCCTCGAGTACCTCGACGGCGTGGGCATCCGCCCCGGGGTCGTGGTGCGGCTGGTCGCCATCCGGGACGACGCGATCCGTCTTGCCATCGGGGAGCACGAGCGCGACGTGCGCCGCGACTGCGGACGCAAGGTCCTGCTGCGGGCGTGAGCGCACCGACGATCTACGTGGCCAGCCCGCGCGAGGGCTACTGGCTCGCCACCATCCCGGCGCTGCTCGGCTGCAACGCCTCGGGGACCACGAGCGAGCAGGCGGTCGCGAACGCCCGGCGGGCATTCCGCGCCTATCGCGAGCTGCTCGACGCGCGCGGCGTCTCGATCGACCACTGGCGCGACCTCGACCCCGACACCTTTCCCGTCGTCGATACGCCCGGGCCGCTCCTGCCGGAGGACGAGGGCCCGCTCGAGGAGCACGAGCTGCGAGACTTCCTGCACGTCTTCGAGGCGCAGCGGGCCGCGCTCGTGGCGCTGGTCGCCGGCCTCGCCCCGGACGAGCTCGAGCGCGCACCGGATGCCGAGACCTGGAGCGTGCGGCAGGCGCTCGAGCACATGATGAACACGCAGGCGTCGCTCCTTTCGCGGCTCGAGCGCTGGCCCACCGACCCGTTCAACACGCTCCAGGCCATCCACCGCCTCGTCTTCCAGCGCTTCACGGTGATGGAGCCCGCCGACACCGGCGTGACGCGCACCATCGCGGGCCGGCCCTGGACCGTGCGGCGCGTGATGCGGCGGATCCTCGAGCACGAGTGGGAGCACTACGGGCACATCAGGGAGGTCATCGGCGCCCTCGGACGAAGTCCGAAAGCATGAACAGCGCCAGCTCGCGGATCGCGAGCGCCGCGCTCGACGGTGTCAGCCCCTTCGGCCGTCCGCTGATGCGCGGACGGTGCTCGACGACGACCTCGGTGACCGGCCGTCCGCGCCGGCAGAGCGTGATGAGCATCTCCGCCTCGAAGAAGTTGCTCCGGCTGCGCACGGTGAGCGAGCGCAGGTCGTCGCCGCGGTAGAGCTTCACGCTGTCGATGTCCCTCACCGGCAGGCGGAAGATCCGGCGCAGGACCGCGGAGTAAAGCTCGGCCGCGAGGATCCGGGTGAGCGGATCGCGCCGCGGCACCCGGCCGCCCACGACCAGGGCCACCCCCTCGCGCGCGCGCCACATCGTCTCGAGCGCACCGACGGGCACCTGGCCATCGGCGGGCGTGAAGTACACCCATTCGCCGCGCGCCTCGGCGTACAGGCGCTTCATCGTCACGGGGATGCCGAGATTGCGCTCGTGCCTCAGCACGCGGACTTCGGGCAGCTCGGCGGCCACATGCTCGATCTGCGCCGCGGTCCCATCGACGCTGCCGTCATCGCAGACGATCACCTCGACGTCGCCGGCCAGCCGGCGGCCGAGATCGACGTGGGCGCGCAGCACACCCGCCACGGTCGACTCCTCGTTGAACGCGGGGACCACGACCGAGAGCCTCAGCCCGTGACCTCGTTCGAGATCTCGACGAGGTTGCCGTCGGGATC
>DASSPF010000011.1:0-2417 GCA_035699805.1 Candidatus Limnocylindria bacterium
GGCGCGCTCATCGAAGGACGCCTGCAGTCGCGCGAAGGTCGCATCGGAGAGTGCTGCGGTCCGCGTCAGCTCGGTCGACGCGGCGATGAGCGCCTTCTCATCGTCGGTGAAGAGCGAACTCGCGTCGGCGCTGCCGATCGCATCGACCATCTCCTGCGTGATGCCGAGCGCACGGCCGGCAACGGTGTGGGCGTGCAGTCAGTACCGGCAGCGGTTGGCGACGTCCGAGGCGAGGAACGAGAGCATCCGCAGCTTCGCCGACAGCACGCTCGTCTCGTTGATCGCCTTGCGCAGCGCCCAGTACGCGGCGGAGATCTCGGGTGAGTGGTTGAGGAGCCGTCGGAAGTTCGTCCCCTGCCCGAGGTAGCCGATCCGTGGCACGACGCGATGGTAGCGACCCGGGGCCTACTGCGAGGCGCAGTTCCGGGCCATGTCCTTGATCCGCTGCATGGGTCCACGGTTCACCTGGTCGAAGTAGTTCATCAGGCGGCGGCGCATCGCCGCGGAGTGCTGGCCGTCCCGGTCGTTCGCGACGATGCCCTGGTTGGGGTCGCGCGGGTACGTGAGCTCGCCCACCTTGTCGCCGTACTCGAGCTTGAACTCGTGACGCGTCAGCGTCCAGCGGCCGTTCACGCACTCGTATGTCTTCGTGCAGGTCGCGTGCACCCTCACACGCGGGCAGGTGAGCGACCAGAAGCCGTTCCCGCGCAGCCGGTTGATCTGCTCGATGAGCCGGTCGAGCGCCTGCTCGGCGCCCCACTGCGAGGCGTCGCTCGGATCGATCGGGTTCGGCACGTCCGACAGGCTCGAGGCCTGCTTCACGCCCTGTGTGAAGACGTGCAGCACGGCCTCCACGTCGGCCACGCCCTCGGCGACGGCGGAGCCGCCTGATCCGGCGAAGCCCTCCACGACCTGCGCGATGTCGACGAGCATCTTGAACTTCTTGTAGTTCTTGAGCGCCTCATCGACGTCCTCCGAGCTGAACTGGAACGTGCCGTCGATCTTCCACTGCCCGGCCCAGATGAGGTACATCTCAAAATCGTCCTCGCTCGTCGTGATGCGCGGCTCCGCACCGTCGGGGCACTCGCGGCGCGGCTGGCGCGGACGGGTCGTCGTGCCCGTCGTCGGCGGCGGCGTGCTCGTCACCGGGCCGGTCGGGCCGGCCGTGGTCCCCCCGCCCGTCGTCGGGGGCGTGGTCGGCGGGGGCGTGCTGGGCGGCGGCGGTGGCGGCGGGGGTGGCGGCGGTGGCGGTGGAGGTGGCGGTGGGGGCGCGTTGAGCTTCAGGCAGCGCGCGAGCGCCTCCTCGGCCCGCTGGAGCTCGCGGTCGGCGTCCTCCACGGCGTGCTGGGCCTGGGTCTCCTCGCCACCGTTGCCGGCACCCTGATACGCGCTCTGCGCCGCGCTCGCCGCGGCGGTGGCGGCATCGAGCGCGGCCTGCGCGTTGTCGATGCGCGCCTTCTGATCCTTGTTCGTGTAGACGATCCGGCCGCTCTCGACGTCTTGCCCCCACGAGACGTGGTTGGGGTCGTTGGCCGCGGCGTGCTCGCGCTGGGCGCGCTGCAGGTCGGCCTGCGCCTTCTGGTGCGCCGCCTTGAGGTCGGCGATCCGCTGGCGCCGGCGGCGGGCCGCATCCGCGGCCGCACGGGCCCGCGCGGCGCGCTTCTTCTCCTCTTCGCAAGGGTCCTTCTCCTTCTGTCCCTGCTGGCCGCCGAGAACGATGAGCCCGCCACCCAGACCGCCGAACAGCAGGCCGCCAAGGATGAGCGGGAAGTTCGGGCCTCCCCCACCCGTGGCCGTGCCGGCGGTCGCGCTCGGCGCGGCGGTCGGCGTGGACGGCCGCGACGTGGTCGTCGGTAGGGCCGAGGGCGAGGTCGCAGGCCCGCTCGTGGGAACGGGGCCGGTCCCCGACGCGGACCCGCCGGTGTACTCGCGGATCACCGCAAGCCTGCCGTCGCTGATGGTGACGCGGATGGTCCCCGGATGGAACGTCTCGTCGCCGCAGGGCGGGTGCTGATGCGTCCACACGAACGTCGGACCGCTCGCGCCGGTGTACGTGCCGCAGGGGTTCGTGCTCGTCCACGTATAGCGAAGCGTGTCGCCGTCGGGGTCGCTCGCCTGGACCGTGTAGGAGGTCGTCGGCGGATTCAGGACTGCAACGATCCCGCCGGCCTGCGGCGGGCGATTCGTCGGCCCCGCGGTGAGCGGCGCCGCGAGCTGCATGGTGAAGTTGTAGACCTCGTTGCACCCGTCGCCGGTGTAGGTGTGCTGTCCGGTGCCGGTGGTACCGGTGATGGTCCCCTTGTAGCCCTGTCCCGCCGCGCTCGTGCTGAACGCGCCGCTCGGATCGATGGTCCCGGTCGAGACGTGGTTGTTCGAAAGCTGCGTGAGGGTGAGCGCGCCGCTTCGCGCCATGACCG
>DASSPF010000012.1:0-2853 GCA_035699805.1 Candidatus Limnocylindria bacterium
GCGTCGCGCGCGCCGGTGGCCACGGCCGCGGTCTTCCCGCCCGGATGGACCGTCCAGTCGCGCTCGTCGAAGTCCTTCGTGCAGTAGGGGCAGATGTTCCACTCGGGCCGGATGAGCTTCGCGCACGAGGGGCACTGCCGCTTCAGGCGCGTGCGGCAGGTGGGGCACAGCAGGTAGTCCTCGTGCACGCGCTCGCGGCAGGTGGGACAGACCAGGCGCTGCTCGGCCTCGGCGAGGAGGCTCTCCTCGGCCAGCTGGCGCTCGTAGGCCTCACCCAGCGTCTCGCGCGGCCGGACGATGAGATAGAGGAAGAGACCGAGGACGTTGACGACCACGACCATGAGCCCGGCGACGTACGGCATGATCCGGTTCTCGGTGCGCTGCTGGGCGTCGCGCACGGTCCAGAAGACCATCGCCAGGTACAGCGCGAGCACGTACAGGCCGGCGAAGCGCACGCCGAGCTGGACCAGCGGATTGTTGACGAAGGCGGTCCACAGACCACCGAGATCCGGCATGCCTTACACCCCCGCGCGTGCCTGGTGGCCGCCCTCGGCCACGACGCGCTCTCTCCAGTAATCAAGGACATCGCGCAGCGTCTGCTCGAACGGGATCTTCGGCTCCCAGCCGGTCGCGGCGCGGAACTTCGACGGATCGGCCCACAGGATCGGGACGTCGCTCGGACGGAGTCGCGCGGGATCCTCCTCGGTGCGGATCTTCACCTTCGCCGCCGCGAGCAGCACATCGAGCATCTCGCGGATGGTGTGGGTCTTGCCGCTGCCCACGTTGTAGCTCTCGCCCGGCTCGGCCTTGTCGAGCGCGAGCCAGTACGCCCGGACGATGTCGCGGACATCGGAGAGGTCGCGCTTGGTCGTGAGGTCGCCGTGATAGATGACCGGCGGGTGGAAGCCCGCCTCGATCTCGGCGATCTGCTTGGCGAACGTGCTGTCGGCGAACACCGGACCGCGCCGCGGCCCGGTGTGGTTGAACCCGCGGGTGACGACGAGGTGCAGCCCATAGGACTTGAAGTACTGATAGGCGAGCTTGTCCTGCGCCACCTTGCTCACCGCGTACGGCGAGAGCGGGCGGAGCGGGTTGGTCTCCTTCATCGGGACCTCGTCGGGGTGGACGAGGCCGTATTCCTCGCTGGACCCGGCGATGTGCATGCGGATCTGCTTGTCGTGGCGGCGGATGGCCTCGAGGAGATTCAGCTGCGACTCGATGTTGATGCGCAGCGTGGACGACGGCTCGTCGAACGACGACTGCACGAACGACTGCGCCGCGAGATGGAAGATCCGCTGCGGCTGGATGGCCGAGATGACGTGCTCCACCGCGCCCGGGTCGGTGAGCTCGCAGTACACCAGCGTGACGCGGCCCTTCTTCTTCTCGTCGCGCAGCGCCTGCCCGTCGGTGAAGCGCCCCTCGACGATGTCGACCTTCTGCGCACGGCGCAGCGGCTCGAGGTTCTCCATCCGCGAGCGCCACCGGAACGTGCCGTACACGGCGACGTCGGGATGCTCCGCGAGGAGGTACTCGGCGAGGTGGCTCCCGGCCATGCCGGTGATGCCGGTGATCAGGACACGCATTCGGAGACGAAGCCTAGCAAAGCGCGTGCCCAGCTCGGTCGCTCCACGGTCGACCGTCCCGCGACCCCGCCGCGACGCTGCGACACTACGGGATGTGCCCGTCCTGGACATCCGCCGCCATGCGGAGCGGCAGGATCGCGCCGACGACCACAGCGCGCTCTCGGCCGCCGGACGGGCGATGTGCGAGCGCCTCGCCGCAGACGCGCCCTCGTACAAGCTCGTCGTCTCGAGCCCGCTGCCGCGCGCGAAGGAGACCGCGGAGCGCATCGCCGGGCGCCTCGATGCGGTGGAGCCGGGCCTGCTGCCCGATCTCGGGAGCCACGCCGCGCAGCTCTTCGGCGAGATGCGCACGCTCGCCGACTGGGCGCGCCTGCTGCGCGACGATCCGGAGGCGCGGACGTTCGCCGACGGGCAGCTCCCCACCTGGTCACGCCTCGCGGCGCGCGTGGGCGAGAAGGACCGCATCCTCGCGGTCTCCCACGGCGGGATCATCGAGCTGCCGGCGATCCTGCTCATGACCAAGCTCGGCGTCGCGGTGAGCGGCCCGTCGTTCGGCTACGGCGACGGCGTGCGCATCACGTACCGGTCGGGAACGGCGACGTCGCTCGAACTGCTGAGGGCGTCCGGCTAGCGACGCGGCACGGCGACCGTCGTGAAGGTCCGGACCGCTTCGACGAGGGCCGCGTGCTCCACCGCGAGGACCCGCGCGGAGAGCGTTGGCACGTCGTCGCCGTCGTGGACCGGGACGCGCTTCTGCACGATGACCTCACCGGCGTCCACCGTGTCGGCCTGCACCCGATGCACCGTCACGCCGGTCTCCTTCGCCTTCGCGGCGAGGACCGCGGCGTGGACGCGATCGCCGATCATCCCCTTCCCGCCGAACGCCGGCAGGAGCGCGGGATGGATGTTGATGATCGGGACAGCGGCGAGGCGTTCGAAGAAGACCGGCGCCAGGATGTGATCGAAGCCCGCGAGGACCACGAGCCCGACCCCGGCGCCCACGAGCGCGTCGGCCAGGGCCGCGTGAGCGGCGGTACGCGTGCCGTGGGTCTCGGCGTTGTAGGTCGCGTGCGCGATCCCCGCGCGCGACGCGCGGACCAGCGCCGGGACGCCGGTGCGGTTCGACGCAACGAGCACGATGCGCGCGTCGAGCGCGCCCGACGCGCAGGCGTCGATGAGCGCCTGGAGGTTGGTGCCGCGCCCTGAGACGAGGACGCCGATGTCGAGGGTCATCCGAAGCGGACGCGCCGCTCCCCCGCACGGGCACGCT
>DASSPF010000013.1:0-10209 GCA_035699805.1 Candidatus Limnocylindria bacterium
CAGACGTCTACGCAGGACGCGTCCTTGACGCTGATGCACGGCTCGGTGATCACATAGGCCATCGAGTCACATCCTCCTAGCGGCGAGAGCGGGGTCGGCCGCACGAAGGTTATCATCGCGAGCGCCGATGAGCGAAACGACCGAGTTCCCACTCCCGTACGACGTCACCGCCGAGGAGCGCGAGACGGTCCGGCGCGAGATCGCAAAACATACCCAGATCGTCGGAGAAGCCGACCGCGCGATCCGCTTCGTCGGCGAGCGCATCGGCCAGACCGGACCGGTCTGGCACTTCCAGTACACCCGTCTGTACCGCCTGCCGAACGGATATCTCGCCGCCGGACGCGACATGCACGAGGGCATGAAGATCGCCTTCGCCGCAGACGCCGACTCGCTCGCCGCGGCATTCGAGAATCCCCTCGTCGGGGAGTTCGTGGAAGACGAGCTGCGATTCCGCGGCGTCATCGGGTCGACGCACGGACGCGAGTAGCCGCGAGCGGAAGGCCGCCCGGCCACCCAAGCGCGTGCCCGGCGGCGCCATCGACGAGCCGCTCCGCGCCCGCTGCGACGAGTCCCCGCCGCCCGAGCTGGTCCAGGGGGCGATGGAGTTCGACCGGGGGGAGTTCTTCGAGCAGCACGAGACCCTCGAGCTGCTGTGGCGCGGCACGCGGACGCCCGACCGCGGCCTCTACCACGGCATCCTCCAGATCGGCGTCGGCTTCCACCACTGGCGCAGCGGGAACTTCCATGGCGCGACCGTGCTGCTCGACGAGGGCATCGGCCGCTGCCGGCCCTTCGCCCCGCGCTGCCATGGCGTCGATGTCGCGGCGCTCGTCGCGGCGAGTGAGGCCGCGCTGGCGCGGCTCCGCGCGCTCGGGCCGGAGCGCATGGGTGAGGTCGACGTCACCGAGGTCGCGCCGCGGCTAGGCTTGAGGGGATGAGCGACGACGCGCGCCGCTGGGCGGCGCGTCTGGGGCCGATCGGTGCGTGGAGCTTCGATGTGGAGCGTCTCGCCGCCGCCGACGCGCGCCGGTATGCGCAGGACCTCGAGGCGCTGGGCATCCCGGTGCTCTGGATCCCGGAGTCCCTCGGCAGCAAGGAGATCTTCGCCCATGCCTCGCTGCTCCTCGCCGCGACCGAGCGCCTGGTGATCGCGAGCGGCATCGCGAACATCTGGGCCCGTGATCCCGTCGCGATGGCGAACGGCCAGCGCACGCTCTCGGAGGCCTACCCCGACCGCTTCCTCCTCGGCCTGGGCGTGAGTCACGCGCCGGTGCTGAAGGTGCGCGGCCAGGGTGTCGCGTACGAGCGTCCGGTCGAGCACATGCGCGACTACCTCGACGCGATGGAGAAGGCGCCGTACACCGGTCGCCCGGCCGACACCGCGCGGGTGGTCGCGGCGCTCGGCCCGAAGATGCTGCGGCTCGCCGCGGAGCGCTCGCTGGGCGCGCATCCGTACTTCGTGCCGGTCGAGCACACCACCATCGCGCGCAAGGAGCTCGGGGCCGGGCCGCTCCTCGCAGTGGAGCAGGCCGCGGTGCTCGCGACCGATCCCGTGGTGGCGCGCGAGACGGCGCGGCGGCACATGAAGCGCTACCTCGAGCTCGACAACTACGCGAACAACCTCCGACGCCTGGGCTGGGCGGACACCGACATCGCGAACGGAGGGAGCGATGCGCTCGTCGACGCGATCGTCGTGTGGGGCGATGTCGCCGCCGTGAAGCGGCGTGTGGCGGATCACCTTGGGCGCGGCGCTGACCATGTCTGTGTTCAGGTCATCCGCGTGGACGTGAAGGCGCCGGTGACCGATGAGTGGCGCGCGCTCGCACCCGCACTCCTGGGGCAGGCGCGCTAGGAGACCTGGTCCCAGCCCTTCCCGGCGTACGGCGGCAGGTTGATCGCCTCCACCCCCGCGAGGTCGGGGATGTCGTTGCGCAGCGAGCGCTCGATGCCGCTCTTCAGCTGGAGCGAGACGACGAGCCGGCTCGCGCCGGGGCGGGTGAGCGAGACGCGCACGCGCGCGATGCCGTCCTGCACGTCCACGAGCTCGCAGCGTCCGCCGCTGCGCTCGAGGAAGGGACGCATCTCGTCGATCTTCGCGGCGACGCGCGCCGCCAGGTCGGCCATGCGCGGCTAGGATAGCGATTCACATGTGCCATCCGCCGGGCTCGCGTCCGCCCGACATGCCGGAGGGGCTCCGTCCCATCGGTGGCGGTGCCGGCGGTGCTGATGTCATCCTCACCAGTGGCGACGGTGCGCGCTTCCGCGCGTACCTCGCGCCCGCGCCGAGCGGCGATGCCGGTGTGGTGATCGCGCCGGACGTGCGCGGGCTGCACCCGTTCTACGAGGAGCTCGCCGAGCGCTTCGCCGGGGCCGGCGTGCATGCGATCGCCTTCGACTACTTCGGCCGCAGCGCGGGCGTCGACCGGCGCGGGGACGACTTCCCGTTCCGCGACCACGTTCCGCTCACGCGGCCCGAGACCGTCCAGGCCGACGTCGCCGCCTCCATCGCGCACCTGCGCAAGGCGACGCCCGCGACGCGCGTCTTCGTCCTCGGCTTCTGCATGGGTGGCCGGGTGGCGTTCACCGCCTCCGCTGACCAGACCGGCCTCGCGGGCGTCGTCGGCTTCTACGGCCGCCTGTCGGAGCGTCCGGGGGAGGAAGGAACGACCCCGGCGGACCGCGCAGCGCAGATGACCGCACCGGTGCTCGCCCTCATGGGCGGCGCCGATCCGGGCATCCCGACCGCCGAGGTCAGGGCCTTCGCGCAGGCGCTCCGCGCCGCGCGGGTGCGGCATCACGTCGAGGTCTACGAGGGCGCGCCGCACTCGTTCTTCGATCGGACCTTCGCCGAGCACCGCGAGGCCTGCGACGATGCGTGGCGGCGCGTGCTGGGCTTCATCGCGAGCGGCGACCCCTCGGCCCGGGCGTGATGCGCGGCGCGCTCGTGCTCGTGGCCGGTGCGATCGTCTTCACGGCGATCACGTTCTTCGAGCAGATCCCGATCCTCGGCTGGCTCGGGGGGATCCTGTCCGTCGCGGCATGGGTCGGTCTCACACGCCTGCTGTTCGACGATCGCGGGGGAGACGCCCTCAGTGGGACGCTGGCCCTCGTGTGGGCCGCGGTGCTCGGGACGTTCACGGGTCTGGTCGGCGCGTTCACGGCCTGGCTCGCGCAGACCGGCAACCTGTTGGGGTTCACCACGCCGCCGGGCGATCGCTTCGGCGCCGTCTTCGGGTTCCTCGGTGCGTCGCTCGGGCTCTTCTACTGGCCCCTGGTCGGCGCGCTCGTGTGCGTACTGACGGCGCTCGCCACCGCGTCGCGACGAGGGCGGTGGCGGCTCGGCTAGCTGACGCGCCGGCGCTTGTGGCTCACGTAGTCCACGAGCACGTACTCGCCCAGCCGTTCGGGCTCGACGTAGAACGCGCGGCCGTTGTTGATCTTGGACATCTGGTTCACGAAGTCGACCAGGTAGTGCCCGCGCGCGAGCATGAACGTGTTGATCGTGATCTGCTCGCGGGTGCAGCGCACCACCTCCCGGAGCGTTTCCTCGAAGGTGCGCTTGGTGGGCGGGTAGTTGAAGCGCGGGTGTGGGTCACCGACCTCGAAGTGCGCGGTCGGCTCGCCGTCGGTGATGAGGATCACCTGCTTGTTCTTCCCGCGCGAGCGCGAGAGCAGCGTGCGGGCGGTCGAGAAGGCATGCTGCATGTTGGTGCCGTAGATGTACTCGTTCCACGTGAGGCCCGGCAGGTCCGCCGGCTTGAGCTCCTGCGCGAGGGCGGAGAAGCCGATGATGAACAGGTCGTCCTTGGGGAACGTGGTGCGGATGAGCGAGTCCAATGCGAGCGTCACCTTCTTCGCGGCGAGGAAGCAGCCGCGGAACAGCATCGAGCGTGACACGTCGACGAGGATCGCGGTCGCCGACTGGGTCATGAGCTCGGTGCGGTAGACGTCGAAGTCCTGGGGCCGGAGCTTCACCGGTACCTTCGCCCCATCGCGGAAGACCGCGTTGCGGACCGTCGCCGGAAGGTCCAGGAGGAAGGGGTCTCCGAACTCGTACGTCTTGAGCTCGTCGGTCGGATCGCCGCCGCGCCCGCGGACGCGCGACCGATGGCTGCCGAACGCGTCGCGCTTCAGCGTGGCGAAGATCTCCTCGAGCGAGCGCTGCCCGATCTTCCGCACGCCGCGCGGCGTGAGCTCGTACCGCTCACCGTCCTTGCGGATGAGCCCGGCGTCCTCGAGGAGCTTCATCATCCCCTTCAGCTGCTCGAGCGACTGGCGCGCGCCGGCGCCGGCAAGTCGCTCGACCTGATCGGGGTCGAGCGGGTCGAGGTCCTCGTTCGCGCGCGCGCCGCGCACGATGTCCTCCATGTCCGAGAGCTGGTTCATCTCGTCCATGAGGCCGAGCGCCTCTGCCAGCGATACGGGCTCCCCGCCGCTCATCCCGTAGTCGTGGCTCTCGGTCGGCATGAGCTGACCGAGCGTCTCGGCGAGGTCGTTCATCGCCGACTGAAGGCCCGGATCCGCGAACGCCGCGCCGAGCAGGTCCTCCAGCTGCTGGCGCATGTCGCTCGACATGCTCTGCCAGAGCGAGCGCATCGCGGCCATGCCCTGCGCGAGCTGCCGCAGGAGGTCGTCCCAGTCCTTCGCGCCGCCCGCGAGCTCCGGGTACTGCCGCTGGAACGCCTCGAAGTCCGGCTCGCCGCCCTCCATGCGCTCCTTCAGCGCCCGGTTCAGATCGCGGAGCATCTGGCGTGTGCGCTCGAGCTGCTCGGGCGTGAGGTCCTTCAGGGAGTCGCGCATGTTCTTGAAGTAGGAGCCGAGGACCTGCTGCTGCAGCTCGTTCAGCAGCTCCTGGTAGAGCTGCGCCGCCTTCGGCTCGACGAATTCGTAATCCTTCAGCGCCCGCATCGCCCGTCCGAAGTCCGGCGGCAGCTCGTCGAGCTGTGCGAGGCGATCGCGGGCCATGTTCTCCATCGCCTGCTTCAGCTGGTCGTCGGGCGTCTCGGCCGAACGGCGCCGCTCCAGGCCCTCCCGCTCGAGACGCTTCACTTCCTCGAGCTTCTGCTTCAGCTGGTCGAACGCGGTGGAGAGGTCGTGCCGCTGCGCGCGCCGCTGCTTCGCGGCGCGCAGCCGCTCGAGCAGGTCCTTCATGCCCTCCATGCGTCCGGGGATGCCCCAGCGCGCCAGGCGCGCCATGGCGTCCTCGAGATCGCCGCCGGAGAGCAGCTCGTCGGACATCGCCGCGAGCAGCTCCTCCGCCTCGAGCGCGTCGAGTCGCTGCGTCCCGTCCCAGCGCGAGTACCTGATCTCGCGCCCGAACTCATCTAGGCGAGGAGTCTCGTTCATGCGCTCAGCGGCGACGAGGGGCGGCGCTCATGCGCGGAACGTGCTCCGAGTGTCGCCCCGCTCCTTGTTGAGCTTGCGGTTGAGATGCAGACCCTCGAGGACGAACTCGACCGCGGCGGCGACGGTGGCAGGGTTGCCGGCGGCGCCGAGCTTGGCCACCGCGCCCTTCATGCCGGGGATCTGGAGCGCCTGCTTCACGTACTCCTGGGCCGGCTGGCTCGAGGAGACATGCATCGTCGCGCCGCGCTGGAAGGCGGCGAGCAGGGCGTCGAACTCGCCGAGCGAGAAGGTGCGGTTGAACACGTTGAGCACGGCGCGTTGCGCCAGGCGCTCGATGACGCGCTCCTCGGTGACGTCGCCCACCGACTCGAGCTCGATCTTTCCGGCGGTGGAAGCGATCACCGCGGGAAGATCGCTGATGCGCGGGACGACGGTCGTCTCGCCGGTGCGGAGCGCGCGCTTGAGCGCGCTCGAGACGAGGTTCTCGTAGTTCGCCACGCTGACACGCACCGAGACACCGGAGCGCTGCGAGATCTCGGGTGAGCGGCGTGCCAGCTGCGAGACCTCCGCCAGGACCTCCTTCATGTACGCCGGCACGATGGTGGTGATGCCGTCGTCGACGAAGGAGTTCCGCTCCTGCTCCATGATCCCGACCTCGATCCCGATCTCCTTGGGGTAGTGCGTCCTGATCTGCGAGCCGAAGCGATCCTTGAGCGGCGTGATGATCCGGCCGCGGTTGGTGTAGTCCTCCGGGTTGGCGGAGGCGATGACGAACAGGTCGAGCGGCAGCCGGACCTTGTAGCCGCGGATCTGCACGTCTCGCTCCTCCATGACGTTGAGCAGGCTCACCTGGACGCGCTCCGCGAGATCGGGCAGCTCGTTGAGGGCGAAGATGCCGCGATGCGTGCGCGGCACCAGCCCGTAATGGATGGTGAGCTCATCCGAGAGGTAGCGGCCCTCGGCCACCTTGATCGGGTCGACCTCGCCGATGAGGTCGGCCACCGAGATGTCCGGGGTCGCGAGCTTCTCGGTGTAGCGCTGGTCCGGCGTGAGCCAGACCAGCTCGACGCTGTCACCGTCGTTGGCGACGCGGTAACGGCACGCGGCACAGATCGGCGCGAACGGATCATCGTTGATCTCACACCCGGCGATGGCCGGCACCGCGGGATCGAGCAGCTCGATGAGCTGGCGCGCGATGCGGGTCTTCGCCTGCCCGCGCTCGCCCAGGAGGATCACGTCCTGGCCGGAGAGGATCGCGTTCTCGATCTGCGGCACGACGGTCGCCTCGTAGCCGACGATGCCGTCGAGGAGGGTCTTCTTGGACGCGAGCGCCTCGATGAGATTGGCGCGAAGCTCCGACTTCACCGAGCGCGGCCGGTAGCCGGTCTCGCGGAGCTCGCCGATGGTGGTGGGTCGTGTGCTCATCGCGCCACATCTCCTCTGAGCTGGATGGGGGAGGCCTCACCGCGATCGGCCGCGAGTGCCGCGGCGACGTCTGGGATGTCGAACACGCCCCGCTCCGCGAGGCCGTCCAGCAGCTCACGCCGTCGCACGAGCTCCGCGGCCGTGCGCGTCGCGTCCTCACCGCGGAGCCGTGCGAGGAGCTGTGTCTCGGCCGCGTCGTCATGCGCGAAGGAGTCGTCGCCGGCGTCGTGCGTGACGAGGGGTGCGAGCGTGACGGCACCGTCGGCGCAGCCGAGACGGTGGAGCGAGACGACACGCCGGGCATGCCCGCCACGGGACGTCGCGTAGATGCGCATGACCATCAGCAGGTCGACCCGGCCGAGGTCCTCGACCGCGACGCCGAGCTCGCCGGTGAGCTGCGTGACCGCCTCGTCGGCACTGTCGGCGTGCAGGGTCGAGGCGATGGCGTATCCGCGTCGCAACGTGGCGAACGTACGCACCGCCTTCGGACCCCACAGATAGACCGGTAGGTGCGACGAGAGCTCATTCACCAGCAGGATCGTCTCCTCGGGGTGGGTCTGGCGCAGGAAGTCGAAGGTCTCGGACCAGCCGCGGATGTACACGCGGCGCACGCGCTCTGGGAGGTGGTCGAGCAGCGCGGTGAGCGTGGTCGTCTTGCCGGAGTGCGGGTGCTCTGCCGCGATGAGGAGCGATCCGTGCGCCTCGAGGACCATCCCGCACAGGGCCGCCGTGCGGCTGTCCATATTCCCGGCGCGGACGATCTCGGTGATCGACATCGGGACGGGGGGCTCCCAGTTCCAGCCCCACCAGCCCACCGGCACGTCGTAGTCGCGCGGCGCGAGCGGCTGTTCGGTGATCGCGTAGCGACGCTGCATGCGCGTGGGCTCCATCGACCGAGGGTAGCACGCGCTATCCTCGCGACCGTGCCGAAAAAGGCGAACCCGCGCGCGGACGCCGCGCCCCCCGTGAGCGACGATCCGTCCGTCCTCGACACGCAGGCGCGCGAGGCCATCGAGAAGAACGCGAGCGAGCTTCGCGCGCGCCAGATGCCCATCGCGACCGAGCCGCCCACGGTCTACCGGCCCTGAGCAGCCGATTCGCCACCGTCGCGGAGCTCGGTGCTGCGCTGCGCGCGCGTCGGATCTCCGCGGTCGAGCTCGCCGACGAGCACTGCGACCTGCTCGAGCGGCACGGCCCGCGCTACAACGCCGTCGCCGCGGTCATGCGGGAGCGCGCGCGGCGCGAGGCGACGACTGCGGACGCTGCCCTGCGCCGAGGCGATCGGCGTCCGCTCCTCGGGGTCCCGTACGGCGCGAAGGATCTCCTCAGCGCGAAGGGCGCCCCGACCACGTGGGGCGCGCCGCCGTACCGCGACCAGGTCTTCGATGCGGATGCGACCGCCGTCGCACGCCTGCGGCGGGCCGGCGCGGTGCTGGCGGCGAAGCTCGCGATGGTCGAGCTCGCGGGTGGCGGGGGGTATCGCTATCCGAGCGCCTCGCTCCAGGGACCGGGGCGCAATCCGTGGGACACCGAGCGGTGGTCGGGCGGCTCCTCGAGCGGGTCGGGCGCCGCGGTCGCCGGCGGACTGGTCCCATACGCGCTCGGCAGCGAGACCTCAGGCTCGATCGGCACGCCGTCCGCGTACTGCGGGGTCACCGGCATCCGCCCGACCTACGGTCTGGTGTCCCGTCACGGCGCGATGGCGCTCTCGTGGACGCTCGACAAGATCGGACCCATGGCGCGCTCGGCCGACGATGCCTCGCTCGTGCTCGAGGCCATCGCCGGGCCCGATGCGAAGGACGCGACGTCCGCGCGAAGGCGCTACCGGCCGTTCGACGCGCGCTCCGCGCGGGCCGCGGTGAAGCGCGCGCGCATCGCGTTCGCCGAAGAGGACATCATCGACCACGCGTCGCCGGCCGCACGCCGCGCGCTCGAGCGCGGGGTGGCGGAGTTCCGGCGTCTGGTCCCGCGATTCGTCCGCGCCACCCTCCCCACCGACCTGCCGTATGGCCCGATGGTGGGGACGGTGTATGCCGCGGAGGGCGCGACGATCTTCGCCGGCCTCATCGAGGGTCCACGCTTCGAGGAGCTCGTGGATGCCCGCCAGAAGGCCGGACTGCGGGCGTCACTGGACATCCGCGCGCGCGACTACCTGCAGGCGATGCGCCTGCGCACCGTCCTCGCGGCGGCGTTCGGTGCGCTCTTCCGTGACGCGGACGTGATCCTCTCGGTGGGTCGAGCGATCACCGCGACGCCGGTGACGCAGGCGTTGGACTCGCCGCCATCCACCGCGAGCGCGCCGCAGCCGAGCCGACGCCCCGGGAACATCGCCCTCATCCCCGCAGGCAACCTCGCGGGGCTTCCGGCGATCTTCTTCCCGTGTGGCTTCGGGACGGACGGGCTCCCGGTCGGGCTGCAGCTGGTCGGGCCGCCGTTCTCGGAGCCGCTCTTGGTCGCGCTGGCATCCGCGTATCAGCGCGAGACCGGCCACCACACCAGGCGGCCGAAGGTCTAACGGTCGCGCGCGACCTCCGCGAGCGCCTTCACGCCGTCCAGCTCGTGGCCGTACGGGAACAGCAGATTGGCGTGGTCGATACCCGCCGCCGCGAGCGCGCGGAAGCGCTCGCCCAGCTCGTCGGCCGTCCCCATGAACGCGCCCGGCCGCGCGGCGAGCCATCCCTCGCGCGTGGTCCCCGCCTTTGCGGCCAGCTCGTCCACGAGCGCGTCGAGCTCGCGGCGCGTCGCCCCGACGTACACGCTCACGAAGAGGCTCGTGCGGAGCGTCGCGGGGTCGCGTCCGACCGCGGCGCAGGCGGCGGCAAGGTCGGCGCGGAGCTGTGCGACGCGCTCGTCCACCGAGGTGCTCGGGTTCGACATGTTGAACCACTGCGCGTACTTCGCGGCGACACGCATGACCCGCGGCTTCGTGCCGCCGATCCAGATGGGGAGCGGATGCTGGAGCGGCTTCGGCGCGGCGACCGCGCCCTCGACGTGGTAGTGCTTGCCCCGATATGTGGCGCGCTCGTCGCGCCAGAGTCGCGTGCAGATCTCGAGCGTCTCGACGAGCTGCGTCACGCGCACACCGGGCTCGGGGAAGTCGTAGCCGTACTGGCGGTACTCGAGCTCCTTCCAGCCCGCGCCCACGCCGAAGTCAAGGCGCCCACCGGACATCTGATCGACGCCCGCGGCCATCTTCGCGAGCAGCGCGGGGTTGCGATATGACTGTGCGCTCACCATCGGCCCGATGCGGATGCCCTCGGTGTCGCGAGCGAGCGCGGCGAGGAGCGTCCAGGCTTCGAGACAGTCCACCGCGACCGCGTCCTTGTGCAGGAGCAGGTGATCGGACACCCACAGGCGCGTGAATCCCGCGGCGTGCGCGGCGCGCGCGATGTCGCGCACCGCGGTGTAGCTGAACCCGAACTGCGGCTCGATCTGCAC
>DASSPF010000014.1:0-55717 GCA_035699805.1 Candidatus Limnocylindria bacterium
AGCGGCAGCACGCAGGGCGAGAGGAACGAGAGGATGCCGGCACCGAAGGCGATGGCGATGTTCACGCCGGCGCGCGGCCGCTAGCTCGGCGTGGTGGTCGGCGACTCCGCGGCCTCGCAGATGCCGGCGTCCGCGGGTGCCGCGGCCTTCGCGCTCCGCTCCTCGTCCAGCACCGCGACCACGGCGGGGAATGCGTCGGAAAGGCAGCAGCGGCAGGCCGAGTACCACGCGCGGATGCCGTCATCGATCTCCGGCGCGCTGGTGAGCCCGTGCGCATGCGCGAGCGCGGTGGTCCCGCGCTCGGCCAGCCAGGCGTCCACCTTCGCCACGTGGCGCTCCGGATCCTTGGTGAACGTGGCGACGCAGCCGGGCGAGCAGAACGCAAACTCGCGGCCCGCGCGCTCCACGATGAGGCCGCGTTCGCGAGCGTTCGCCACGTCCACGACCATGTCGCAGACCGGGTCAAGGAGCTTCTCGGTGGCCGTCTCGCTCATGCGCCCAGTGTAGGCGCCGGGATGGATGATGCCGACGGCGGCACCTCCTCAGGCATGATCGATGCGAAGACCTCCGCGGCTACGTACACGCGACCACGCTTCTTCCCAGTGGACTCCCTGAGAATGTCGGCGGACACGAGCGCGTTCACGGCTGCCTGCGCTGAGGGTTCCGATACCGACAGCTCGCGTGCAAGCGCTGGGACGCTCACGACGAGCCGCGAGAACAGCATGTCGATGAGCGGTCTCAAGACAGCGCTGCGCGACCTCGCGAACCGTTGGTGGTAACTCTCCTGAAGCCACGCGAGACGATCGGCGCGACGAGAAGCGTCCCGAGCTTGAGTTTCCACGGCGCGCAGGAACAGCGCGAGCCAGGGCGTGAGATCGCCAGTCAGCCTGCCGCGCATCAGACTGTCGTAGTACGCATCGCGCTCACGCTCCAGCAGGGCACTGACGTAGAGCAAGGGCTGACTTAAGACCTTTCGCTCGATCAACAGGAGTGGGATGAGGAGGCGGCCCACACGCCCATTCCCATCCGCGAAGGGATGAATGGTCTCGAACTGGTAGTGCATCCACGCGCATCGGACTAGGAGGGGGATGTCGTCGTCGCGGTGAAGGAACCGCTCCCAGTCGTCGAGCGCAGCCTCTAACACTGGTCCAGCAGGTGGCGGCACAAATGTCGCCTCCTCGATCGGAGCTCCCTTTGGCCCAACGTAGTTCTGATAGCGCCGGAATTCCCCAGGAGTGCGGTCGGCACCGCGTACGCCGTCCATCAGCCGACCGTGAAGCCCACGAACAAGGCGCAGGCTGACCGGCAGCGTGGGGAGCTCCGCAATCCCGCGCTCTAGCGCCGAGACGTAGTTGATCACTTCACGCGTGTCCGGATCCGGGTTTCTGATCCCACTCGCCTCCACCATCAGGATGTCGCCGAGACCCGACTGCGTGCCCTCTATCCGTGAGCTCAGCACAGCTTCGCGTCGCAGATATGGCCCGATGAGGAGGTGGGGATTCGGTAAGTGGCGACCGGTGCCATCGAGCTCGCCGAGAGCATGGTTTGCGACGGCGAGCGCATTGACGAGGGACGACGACAAGGGGATGTCGTCCGGCGCGGGTGGCGGATGGAATGCCAGGATGCCTCCGGGCAGCGGCCGCAAGAACTGCCTCTGCGCGGTAGTGAAGTCAGCTGCGTTCATTCCCGTTGGGCTATTCTAAGGTTTACGGCCCCCTACCTTGGCTTACAACCCTGGATGGAAAGGCAACCTTGGCTAATACAGAACCAATGTTCTATGAGCCGAAGGCCTCCGCAAGGTCGGCGATGAGGTCCGACACGCTCTCGATGCCCACGGAGAGCCGCACCAGGCCGGCGGGCGGCGCGAGCTTGGTCCCACGCACCGAGCCGTGGGTCATCGCGAGCGGCACCTCGATGAGTGACTCCACGCCACCGAGCGACTCGGCGAGCGAGAAGAGCTTCGTCCGCGCCACCATGCGCTTCGCCGCGGCCTCGCCACCGCGCAGCTCGAAGGAGAGCATCCCGCCGAACGACTTCATCTGCCGCCGGGCGAGCTCGTGCTGCGGGTGCGACGCGAGGCCGGGATAGTTCACGCGGCGCACCCGGGGGTGCTCCGTCAGCCACTCGGCGATGGCCTGCCCGTTCGCGGAGTGGCGCTCCATGCGCACCGCGAGCGTCTTCGCGCCGCGCAGCACCAGCCACGCGTCGAGCGGGCCGGGAACGCCGCCGACGGCGTTCTGGAGGTATGCCAGCTTCTCGCGCAGCGCCGGGTCGCGCCCGACGATCGCGCCGCCGACCACGTCGGAGTGCCCGCCGATGTACTTCGTGGTCGAGTGGAGCACCAGGTCCACGCCGTGCGCGAGCGGCGTCTGCAGGTACGGGCTGGCGAAGGTGTTGTCGCAGACGGCGAGCGCGCCGCCGCGGTGGGCGATGTCCGCGAGCGCGGCGATGTCCACCACCTTGAGGAGCGGATTGGTCGGAGTCTCGATCCACACGAGCCGGGTCTTCTTGCGCATCGCCCTGCGCGCGTTCGCGGGGTCGCGCATGTCCACGGCGGTGAGGCCGATGCCGAGGCGGTCGAAGACGCGCGCGAAGAGCCGGTACGTGCCGCCGTACACGTCGTCGCCCATGACGACGTGGTCGCCCGCCGAGAGCAGGTGCGCGATCGCGTCGGTCGCGGCCATTCCCGAGCCGAACGCGAGCGCCCACCGGCCGTCCTCGAGGGCGGCGAGGCAGGTCTCGAGCGCGGTGCGCGTGGGGTTGCCGGTGCGCGCGTACTCGTAGCCCTTGTGCTTGCCGACCGCCTGCTGCACGAAGGTGGAGGTCTGGAAGATGGGGACGGTGACCGCCCCGGTCAGACCTTCCGGCTCCTGCCCGGCATGGATGGCGAGGGTCTCGAAGCCATGTGTGCCACGGGTGCGTTTGCCGGGGGGCATGGACGAAGTATGCCGGGGCGGGGCCTAGACGGCGCGGCGCTGGTGCGCGACGAACTCGAGCAGGTCGGCCTTGGTGATGATGGACACGGGCCGCTCGTCGGCCGCGGCCAGGAGCGCGGGCGCGCCACCGGAGAGCTCGGCGTACAGGCGCTCGACGTCCTCGGTGGCCTGGACCACGGGGAACGGCGCCTCCATGACGCGCTCGATCTTCTCCTCCACCAGCGCCGGATCGCGGAAGACGCGGTCGAGCATGGTCTTCTCCTGCACGCTGCCCACGATGTCGCGGATGTGCAGCGCCTCGCCGTCAACGACGACCGGGATCTGCGAGATGCCGTAGCGCTGCATCGTCTCGATGGCCGAGCGCACGGTCTCACCCTTGGATACGACGATGAGTCCCGGTGTGCCCATGCGGTCCTTCACCACGTCGAGCACGGTCGCGTGCACGGGATAGCGCTGCAGGTAGCCGTTCTGGCGCATCCACTCGTCGTTGAAGATCTTGGAGAGGTACGAGCGGCCGGAGTCGGGGAACAGCACCACCATGACCGCGCTCTCGTCGAGCTCCTTGGCCACCTCGAGGGCGGCGAACATCGCGGTCCCCGCCGAGCCGCCGACGAGGATGCCCTCCTCGCGCGTGAGCCGGCGCGCGGTGAGGAACGAGTCCCGGTCGGACACCCGCAGCCAGCGGTCGACGAGCGCCGCGTCGAAGGTGCCGGGGTAGAAATCCTCGCCGATCCCTTCGACCTTGTACGGGTGGATGTCACCGGTGTAGAGCGACCCCTCCGGGTCGGCGCCCACGATCTGGATCTTGGGGTTGCGCTCCTTCAGGTACTTCCCCGCCCCGCTCACCGTGCCGCCGGTGCCCACGCCGACCACGAAGTGCGTGATCGTCCCGTCGGTCTGCGTCCAGAGCTCGGGTCCGGTGGTGCGGTAGTGGGCCTCGGGATTCATGGCGTTGTAGTACTGGTTGGGGAGGAAGCCGCCCGGCGTCTCGCGCGCGATCCGCTCGGCCACCTTGTAATAGGACTCCGGCGACTCCGGCGGGACCGCGGTCGGGCACACCACGACCTCGGCGCCGAACGCGCGCAAGAGGTCGCGCTTCTCCTGGCTCTGCTTGTCGGCCATCGTGCAGACCAGCCGGTAACCCTTGATCGCGGCGGCGAGCGCCAGGCCCACACCGGTGTTGCCGCTCGTCGGCTCCACGATCGTGCCGCCCGGCTTCAGCAGCCCGCGGCGCTCGGCGTCCTCGATCATCAGGAGGCCGATGCGGTCCTTCACCGATCCGCCCGGGTTGAGGTGCTCCATCTTCGCGAGGATCGCCGGCCGCAGCCCGCGGCCGATCCGTGAGAGCCGGACGAGCGGGGTGTTGCCGATGAGACCGAGGATGTTCGGGGCGGCGTCCACGGCCTGATGCTAAGGGCGGCCGCCCTAGGTGGTGCGCTTCTCCACGAGCAGATAGACCCCGAGCGCGATGAAGAGGAGCGGCACGAACATCGGCTGGAACCACGCCGGCAGGAGGTCGCCGCGGCCGAACAGCGTGAGCAGCGAGACGGCCGCGAGGAGCACCGCAGGGACGAGCGGTGCGGGACGCCGCGGATCGACCGCGAAGACGATGAAGAACCCCACCGCGAGCGCGCCCAGGAAGATCGGCGCCGCCAGATCGCTGCCGAGCGCGAGCCACCCGGGTAGGACGAGGCCGAGGCCGAACGTGACGAGCGCCGCCCCGGGCACGAGGTACACGTACTGGCGAGAGCCCAGGAGCCAGGCCGCGCCGAAGGCGAGTCCCAGCGCGAGGAAGAGGTACGCACTCGCATTGGGGACGCCGACCGCCTGCAGCAGGAACGGGACGCCGACGGCGACGAGCACCGAACCGCCGAGGATGCCGCGACGCCCTGTCGGTACCGACGCCTGCATGGTCGCTCGGCAGTTTAGCGCGGGGGAGCGCTCAGCCCGGGAGCTGGCTGGCCGCGAGCGTGCGCGGAGCGGCGCCCTGCAGGCTCTCGGCGTACTTGAGACCGCTGCCGGTGTTGAACACGACGACCCGCTCGCCCGCCGCGACCCAGCCGTCGCGGCGGAGGCGCGCCACGGCGGCGAGCGCCGCTCCACCCTCGGGGCACACGAGCAGGCCCTCCGTCTCTCCGGCGAGCCGCATGTGTCGCGCCGCGTCGTCGTCCTCGACCGCGACGGCGGTGCCGCCGGTCTCGCGCAGCGCGCGGAGCACGATGAAGTCGCCGAGCGCCTTCGGCACGCGCAGCCCCGCGGCGAAAGTGGTCGGGTCGGGCCAGGGTTGGGACTCCGTCGCGCCGTCCTCGAACGCGCGCACGATCGGCGCGCAGCCGCTCGCCTGCGCGGCGACGAACCGCGTCCGCGCGCTCGCGTCGAGCCAGCCGATCTCGCGCAGCTCGGCGAAGGCCTTCCACATCCCGATGAGACCCACGCCGCCGCCGGTCGGATACACGATCACGTCCGGCAGCGACCACGAGAGCTGCTCGGCGAGCTCGAAGCCCATGGTCTTCTTCCCCTCGATGCGATACGGCTCCTTCAGCGTCGAGGCGTCGTACCAGCCGCGCTCCGCACAGGTCTTTCGCACGACCGCTCCGGCATCGGCGATCGAGCCCGGGACGAGCCAGACCTCGGCGCCATAGGCCGCGGTCTCGCGCTGGATGACCTGTGGCGTCGTCTCGGGCATCACCACGACCACCTTGATCCCCGCGCGCGCCCCGTACGCCGCCCACGCCGCGCCGGCGTTGCCGGCCGTTGGGAGAGCGATCGTCTCGACGCCGAGCTCGCGCGCTCGCGTGACCCCCACCGCGGCGCCACGCGCCTTGAACGTGCCGGTCGGGAGGAGACCCTCGTCCTTCACCTGGAGCCCCTCCAGATCGAGGGCCGCACCGAGCCGCGGCGCGTCGAGCAGCGGTGTGGTCGGCTCGCCCAGGGTGACGATCCCGGCGTGGTCCGCCACCGGCAGCAGCTCCCGGTACCGCCAGAGCGTCGCGGGTCGCGAGGCAAGCGCGTCGCGCTGGATCGAGTCGTGCACGCGCCGGAGGTCGTAGCGGACGAGGAGCGGACCGCCATCCTGCGAACAGGTCTGCATCCGTGTCCCGAGCTCGAAGTACTCGCACCCGCAGCGCGCGCACTCCAGGTGCGTCGCGAAGGATGTCACGCGGCTCGTTCGATCTTGGCGCCGAGGGCGCGCAGGCGTTCGTCGAGCGACTCGTAGCCGCGGTCGATCTGCTCGACGTTGTTGATGACGCTCTTCCCCTCTGCGCACAGCGCGGCGGCGAGCAGGGCCATGCCGGCGCGGATGTCCGGGCTGCGCAGGTCCGCCGGCCGCAACTTGGACGGACCCATGACCACGGCGCGGTGCGGATCGGCGAGCACTATCTTCGCGCCCATCTCGCGCGTGAGCGTGTCCACGAAATACAGACGTCCCTCGAACATCCACTCGTGGATGAGCACCACACCCTCGGCCTGCGTGGCGAAGGCCGTGGCGATGCTGGTGAGGTCCGACGGGAAGCCCGGCCACGGCTGCGGCTTCACCTGCGGGATCGCGCCACCGAGGTCGGGCTCGATCTGGTAGCGCTCCTTCCGCGGCACGACGATCTCGTCGCCACGCACCTCGGTGTCGATGCCCAGGCGCTTGAACACCAGCCGGGTCATGCGCAGGTGCTCGGGCACCGCCCGCTTGATGGTGGCCTCGCCGTGGGTCATCGCGACGGTGGCGATGAGCGAGCCGACCTCCATGTGATCGCTGATGACGGTGTGGTCGGTGCCGCGCAGTCGATCGACGCCGTCGATCGCGAGCGTGTTCGTCCCGATGCCCTCGATCCGCGCGCCCATCGAGACGAGCGCGCGACCGAGCTGCTGCACGTGGGGCTCGCTCGCGGCGTTGTGGATGACGGTCCGGCCCTTCGCCAGGACCGCCGCCATGAGCGCGTTCTCCGTCGCCGTCACCGACGCCTCGTCGAGGAACATCTCGGCGCCGCGCAGCCCCTCGGTGCGCAGCCCGTAGCCGGTCGCGCTCGCATCGAGCGTCACGCCGAGCGCGGTGAGCGCGAGGAAGTGCGTGTCGTTGCGGCGGCGGCCGATGACGTCGCCGCCGGGCATGCCAAGGGTGGCGCGCTTGCGCCGGGCCAGGAGCGGCGCGGCGAAGAGCAGGCTCGTCCGGATCTCGCGCGCGAGCGACGGCGGTAGGGCATCGCTGCGCACCCCCGCGCCGCGGATGCGCACCGTGTGTGGGTCGAGCTCCTCCACGTGCGCCCCGAGCGCGGTCGCGATCTCGAGCATGCCCTTCACGTCGCGGATGCGAGGCATGTTGCGAAGCGTCACCGGCTCGTCGGTGAGGAGCGCAGCGCTGATCAGCGGCAGCGCCTCGTTCTTGTTGCCGGCTGGGGTGATCGTGCCGCGGAGCGGCGTGCCGCCCTCCACGATGAAGCGGGCCATGCGACGCGTAGCCTAGTTGGTCAGCGCGCGCGTCGCGTCGGCTCGCCGTCGAGCCCGATGGCGACCGCGGGCTTGAGCGCGTCGACCCCGCCCCGCAGCTGGCCGCTCGCGCCGTCCACCAGGATCGCCTGCGGCCGGGCGAACCACGCCGACATGAGCGTCTCCTCCTTCACCTGCACGGCATGCCCGCGACGGGCGAGCTCGGCCCGCACATCCGCGGGCACGCGCGAGTCGACCAGCAGCCCCTCGCCTTCGTCGTGGACGCGCGGACGGTTCACCGCGTCCTGCGGCCCATCGCCGAAGTCGACGACGTTCACGATCGACTGCGCGACGGCGCTCATGATCTTGCGGCCGCCAGGCGCTCCCACCGCAAGGAGCGCGTCGCCGTCACGCAGGACGATCGATGGCGCACCTGCCCACAGCACACGCTTGCCGGGACCGATCGAGTTCGGGTGACCGGGCACGGGATCGAACCAGGTCATCGTGTCCAGGAGCACGATGCCCGTGCCCGCAGGGACGAAGCCGGAGCCGAACCCCTGACCGAGCGTCTGCGTGAGCGAGACGACCATGCGGTCGCGATCGATCACGTTCAGGTGCGTGGTGTGGTCGGCGAGCGACGAGAACCGATGCAGGAACGCCGCGCGCAGCGCCTCGGCCACCAGATGCAGGTGCTCGGCGGCTCCCTGCTCGAGGCCGCCGACCGCGAAGGGCTCGAGGATGGCGAGCGTGCGCGCCACCGTCGGTCCTCCGGTGAGGCCCGGCAGCGTGAGCACACGGTGGCCGCGGTACATCGTCTGGAGCGGCGGCTCCTCGCGCGCCTCGTAGCCGCGCAGGTCCTCGGCCGCGAGGATCCCACCGCTCGCGCGCACGCCCTCGACGATGGCCGCGCCGAGCTCGCCCTCATACAGGACCCGCGGACCCTCGCGGGCGATCGCCTCGAGCGAGCGCGCCAGGTCGGTCTGGATCAGCGTGTCCGATGGCTCGGTGCCCATGGGCGGGCGCAGTGGCGCGCCCGAAGGGCGGAAGAAGATGCTCGCGCCATCTCCCGCGCGATGCAGCCGCTCGTGATACATCGCCAGCGAGAGGCTCACGTACCAGTCGACCTCGAATCCCTCGCGGGCGAGCCGGATCGCCGGCTCCATCACCCGCGCGCGCGGCATCGTGCCGTGACGCTCGAGCGCGAGGCAGAGCGCCGCCGGCTGACCCATCACGCCGACGGAGAGCGGACCCTCGATGTTCGCGTTGTCCTTCACCGCGGGCCACGCGTACATCCCGGAGCGCGCACCGCCACCGGCGAGCTCGAACATATCCGCTCGGGCGCTGCGCGGAGCGCGCGTCGCTCCCTCGAGGCTCGTCGTCGTGCCGTCGGGCCGCCGTATGACCAGGCCGGCGATCCCACCGATGCCGCTGGTGAACGGTTCGACCACGCCCATGACGAACGCGGCGGCCACCGCGGCATCGACCGCATTCCCGCCCTCGCGGAGCATCTCGATGCCGGCTTCTGCGGCAAGGCGATGCTCCGCGGTGACCATGCCGTCCCGCGCGACCGGCTCGGTCTTGCTGTGCAGCCATTCGCTCCGCAGGGTGGACATGCCCGCGCAGGATAGCGGCGCAGCTGACACGCTCTCGCCACTCGGGGACGGTGGACCGCTATACGATGTTCATCCCGATGCGGAAGGCTGTGCTCTCACTCGTTGTTCTGCTCGCGGCGTGCGCCCCAGCGGCCACGACCACGGCGGATCCGCTCGCCGGGGTCTACCGCATCGGCGGCGGTGATTCGTCGCTGCAGATCGTGACGGCGCTCACCGAGGCCTTCAGCGCTAAGCATGCCGGTGTCAAGTTCACCATCGATTCCACGCTCGGCTCGGACCCGGCGATCAAGCTCGCCGCCGACGGCAGCCTTGATCTTGGGATGGTGAGTCGCGAGCTGCGGACCGACGAGAAGGGCCTCGTGGATACGCTCGTCATCGGCGTTCGGGCGACCGCGCTCGCCGTTCACGCGGAGAATCAGGTCCGATCGATCACCGTCGCGCAGGCGCTCGACCTGTACCGCGGCACGCTCGCCGACTGGTCGGCCGTCGGAGGCGAGAGGATCGCGGTCATGCCACTCGTCCGAGAGCCGGGCTCGAGCGCACGCGCGACGTTCGAGAATGTCGTCTTCGGTGGCAAGGCGTCGTACGCTCCGACGGTCCTGGAGATCAACGGCGGCGACCAGATGCGCCAGGCCATCGCTGCGTACCGCGGCGCCATCGGCATCATCGGCGTGTCGCGCGACGACCCTGAGGCACCCGGTGTTCGCATTCTCGCCATCGACGGCGTCCTGCCCACCAGGGCGGCGCTCCTGGATGGCACGTACAAGCTCAACCGTCCACTCTTCCTTGTCGTGCGGCGCGGCGCTGCGAGCAACCCGGGGATCGCTTCATTCCTCGACTTCATCAAGAGCCCTGAAGGTCAGCGCATCCTGGAAAAGTTCTAGACCGTACCCTGTGCGCGTGCGATACCGCGCCGTCGGGTTCGATCTCCTCACCGCGCTGCTCGACAGCTGGTCGCTGTGGACCGCGGTGGCAGGCGACCGCGCGCTCGGCATGCGCTGGCACGCCGCCTCCCAGGAGCTGCTGCGCGGGCGCGCGTACCGACCGTTCGAGGACCTCGTCCGCGACGCCGCGGCGGCAGCGGGGGTCGCCCCGGCGAAGGCCGAGGAGCTGCTCGGGCGCTGGGGCGACTTCGCGCCGTGGCCCGACACGCCGGCGGCGCTCGCCCAGCTCGGCGATCGACGGCGCTTCATCGTCACCAACTGCTCGCGCGAGCTCGGACGCCGCGCCGCGGCCCGCGCCGGCACGTTCGACCTCGTCGTGACCGCCGAGGAGGCCGGCGCGTACAAGCCCGACCCACGCCCGTATCGGGCGGCGCTCGATGCGCTGGGTCTTTCAGCGCGCGACGTGCTGTTCGTGGCGGGGTCGGCACACGACGTGGGCGGCGCGGTCCGCGTGGGGATGGACGTGTACTGGGCCAACCGCGGGAACGTGCCCGCGCCAGATGACGGCGTCGCGCTTCGGACCGAGCCGGATCTCCGCGGGCTTGGCGCATTGCTGGAGGACTGACATCCCGATCGGTCAGGACGCGATCGTCCTTCGTGACGACGGCCATCCGGTCGATCCGCACACGGACCTCGAATGGCTCGAGTGGGTGGCCGCCGGCGACACGCGGAACTGGTGCCGGAACGACCTTTTGGTGGATTGGCTCGAGCAGTACGGACCACTGCACGGATTCGCGCGGGACCGCGACCTCGCGGGCTACGACGAGACCTTCGACCTCGGACGCTTCCTGATGCAGCAGGGGCGCGCCTTCGAGCGCGCGCTCATCGCCGACCTCGCGACGCGCTGGGAGGTGATCCGCATCGCGAAGCGTCCCGACGAGGCACGCTCGCTCGACGCGGCCATCGCGACATGGGATGCGATGCGTGCCGGCATCCCGGTCATCGCGGGCGCCGTGCTCCGCGACCCCGAGCGCCGGATGTACGGGGTGGTCGACCTCCTCGTCCGCAGCGACGTGCTCGCGGCGCTCTGTCCCGACGCGTTCACCGGCGACCCGCTGGAGCTTCCGGTCATCGGCCTCTCACACGGTCGGCACTACCGGGTCGTCGACGTGAAGTTCAGGACGCTCGAGCTGCTGAAGAACGGTGACCACAGCACGGCGGCCGCGGAGCAGGACACGCTCGCCCAGGTGTGGGTCTACAACGCGGCGCTCGGGCGGCTCCAGGGCTACACACCGCCGTCGGCATTCGTCGCCGGCCGAGCCTGGCGGCAGGGCGAGGACCGCGGAGACCGCTGCTGGGACCGGCTCGCCCGCGTCCGGCACGACGCGCAGCTCCGGGGCCGGGGCGTGGAGCTCGGCGAGCTCGTCGCGCAGGCGGCGGCGTGGGTCCGTCGCGTACGGACCGAGGGCGCGGAGTGGCGGGTCCTGCCGGTCCCGTCGGTCCCTGAGCTCTGGCCGAACATGAAGGCCGAGGACGCCGGGTGGCGCGACGCCAAGACGCGCATCGCCCGGGAGCTCGCCGACCTCACCCTGCTTCCCCGCGTGGGTCTCGGCGAGCGGGCCCGCGCGCACGCGCGCGGCATCACCCGCTGGGACGACCCGCGTCTGGCTCCGGCCATCCTCGGACTTGGCGCGAAGGACGCCGCACTGCTGGACTCAGTGCTCGCGGTGAACCGGGATGGCGGCGATCCCCTCCGGCCGTCGAAGCTGGCCGACGGCGTGTGGCGGATGCGCGCGCCCGTCGAGGCGTTCGTGGATTTCGAGTTCCTCCAGGACCTGGCCGACGACTTCAGCGCGTTCCCGCGCAAGGGTGGTCAGGCCATCATCTTCCAGATCGGCTGCGGCACCTACCGGGATGGCGCATGGCGCTTCCGCCAGTTCACCGTCACCGACCTCTCCCTGGAAGCGGAGGCGACGATGATCGACGAGTGGCTCGCCCATCTTCGCGCGCTCTGCGCCGAGGTCTCGGCCGAGCTCGGCGAGGCCCGGCTGGTGCACTGGTCACCCGCGGAACAGTCGAACTTCGAGCGCGCGTACGACAACGCCCGGTCACGCCACCCCGAGCGCGACTGGCCGCTCCTGCCGTGGTTCGATCTCCTGCGCGACGTCATCCAGGCCGAGCCGGTGGTGGTCCGCGGTGCGTTCTCGTTCTCGCTCAAGCAGATCGCGCGGGCCATGCGCGCGAACGGGCTCATCGCGACCGATTGGGGCGACGGACTGGCGGACGGCGCCGGCGCGATGGCCGGGGCGTGGAATGCGGCGGTCGAGGCGAAGCGCCGTGGCGTGGCGCTGGGCGACACCGACCCGATGCGTGAGGTGGCCCGCTACAACGAGGTCGACTGCCAGGTGATGGCCGAGATCCTCGAGCACCTGCGGACCGCCCGATAGTCAGACGCCGGCGAGCGCACCGTCCAGGTCCGCGATGAGGTCGTCGGGGTCCTCGATCCCGACCGAGAGGCGCAGGGTCCCGTCGCCGATGCCCAGGCGCGCGCGCTCCTCCGCCGGTACGCGTCGGTGCGATGAGATGGCCGGGTAGAGCACCTCGCTGAAGAGGTCACCAAGCGTCGTCGCCGATGCGGCGATCTCGAGCGCATCGAGGAAGCGGAACGCCGCGGCCCGCGTGGCCTCGCGCAGGTCGAACGTCACCACCCCGCCGAAGAGGTTCCCGAACTGGCGCGTGGCGAGAGCGTGCTGCGGATGGGACGGCAGACCGGGGTAGCGGACGCGCGCCACCTTGGGATGCGTGGCGAGGTGGGACGCGACCTGCTGCGCCGTGCCGCATTGCCGGCGGACCCGGAGATC
Source organism: Candidatus Limnocylindria bacterium (assembly GCA_035699805.1). Lineage (GTDB taxonomy): Bacteria > Chloroflexota > Limnocylindria > P2-11E > P2-11E > CF-39. Next base: position 12,714 of record DASSPF010000014.1, read on the forward strand.
GAGCGTGCGCATACCGCGGATGCACAGCCACGCCTCGTGCGGCGGAAGGTAGGCGCCATCGAGGATGGTCCGATCGCGCATCGATCTCGCCAGAGCAGCGCTGCCCGCGACACTGCCCCCCATCACGTCGCCGTGCCCATTCACGTACTTCGTCAGGGAGTGGATGACCGCATCGGCGCCGAGCTCGATGGGGCGCACCAGCACCGGCGACGCGAACGTGGCGTCGACCGCGAGTAGGGCGCCGTGGGCGTGCGCGAGCCTCGCCAGGCCGCCGATGTCGGTGATCCCGAGGAGCGGGTTGGCCATCGCCTCGACGTACAGCAGGGCGGCCGGAGCCGCAGCCAGCTCGCGCTCGACGGCCGCGAGGTCGGTGGCGTCGACGAAGGCGATCCTCGCACCGTGCTCGCGCGTCCAGCGCTCGAAGAGCGCGCGGACCTGGCCGTAGATGTCCTGCTGCGCGACGATGCGGCCGCCGGTCGCCACCGCGCAGGCATCCGCGAAGGCGGCGATCGCCGCCATGCCACTGGTGAAGCACACCGCGGCCTCCGCACCCTCGAGCGCGGCGAGAGCCTGCTCGAGGGCGGCCGTGGTGGGCGTGCCATAGCGGCCGTACACATACCCGGCAGCGTCGCCGGCGAAGACCTCGTCCTGCCGCGCCGCGGACCGGTAGTCGAACGCGACGCTCTGCACGAGGGGCGGGGCGACCGGGATCCCGTCACCGGGCGGGAGCGTCCGCGCCAGGCGGACGACCTGCGTGCCCGGCCGGAGCTTCCGCCGCCCCATCGTGGCCGAGTCTAGGACCCGGCCGGCGTCTCCTCGCGCTCCTCGCGCTCCTCGCGCTCGAGCGCGACCTCGTTCTCATTCGCCGGCTTCTCGTTCTCGAGCGACTTCGCCCGCTCGATGAGGTCGGCGACCTTCTGGCCGCCCTTGCGGCCGATCTTCTCGAAGTGGCCCGGACCGTACTTCGCGGTGACGGCCTTGCCGCCCTTCTTCCCGATCCGACCGAAGAATTCCGGGCCGTACTTGCTCGCGGTGCTCGAGCCGCCCTTCTTCCCGATCTTCTCGTAGAACTCCGGGCCGTACTTCTCGCTGACGAGACGACCGCCCATGCGGCCGGCCTCGGCCACGGTCATGCCTCCACCCTGTTTCCGTGCCATGACTGCTCCTTTCAGGTACGGAGCAACCAGGGGCAGGCTGCGTGCCGCCATCCACGGATCCGGCCACTTGCTACGTAACGATCTCGCAACGATGCGCCGGGAATGGGCCTCAGACCGGCGCGATCTCCATGTCGATGGGCTCTTCGCGTACGAACAGGATCACGATGAGCGAGGAGCTGAGGCCGGCGACGAGGCAGAAGATGCCGATCGCGGCGAATCCGAATGTGTCGATGAGGAGACCGCCCAGTGATGCCGCCATGACGATGGCGAAGCTGATCGTCGCGGCCGAGAGCGCGAGCAGCGTGCCGCGAGCGCTGGGCATCTGCTCGGTCATGAGCGTCTGATTCGTCGCGAATCGCGCCCCGATCACCGCGGCGACCATGAGGCTCAGCCCGGTCGCGAACGCCAGCGGCATGGCGACGGTCGTCAGCACAAGGAGCAGGAGCGAGGAGGCGACGATGGACAGCGCGACGATGGGCTTGTGTCCGATCCGGTCGCCGAGTCGTCCGCCGACCTGGCTCCCCACCAGGACCCCCAGGCCGAGCGTGAGCGCGTAGGTCGATGCCGTACCGCGCGACAGGCCATACACGCTCTCGAAGAACACGACCACGTACGTCGCCCACGCGAACCAGAAGAGCGAGCCGAGGAAGCTGGACACGATGGCGGCGACGGCCGACGAGTTGCGGAGGATCGACCGGTACAGCTCGAAGAAGCGGCTCTCGCTGGCCGACACCGTCGTCGGCCGGAGGAGGACCGCCAGGAGCACGCCGGCGATGACCGACAGCGCTCCCGATATCCCGACCGACACCCGCCAGGACGTCGCCTCCGCGATGAGGCCGGCGGCAGGTATCCCGATGACGCTCGCCATCGTGTTGAAGGCGATCATCGTGGACATAGCGCGCCCGCGTTCCCGGTATGGAAAGGAATCCCCCACGGTCGCGCTTGCGTTGGGGAAGATCACCGCCGAGCCGATGCCGGCGATCCCCCGCAGCAGGAGGAGCGCCGCGAAGCTCGTCGCGAGCGTCGCGAGGAGCGTGAAGAGACCCATGACCAGCGCGCCCCCGACGAGGAATCGCTTGCGGCCGAGACGATCCGAGAACGGCCCGACGAGGAGCGCGACGAGGATCCCGGGAGCGCCGTATGCCGCGACGACGAGGCCCGCGGTCCCGGTGGTGATCCCGAATTCGTCAGCGAGCTCGGTGAGCACCGGGGCCATGACAACGTGGGCGTACACCGACGCGAACGTGAGCGCGCCCAGGACGGTCAGGAGGAGCCGCTGGCTCACGCGAGCGGCCGGCCGGCGAAGACGTGGAGGAAGCGCCCGAAGGCCCGGATGTGGTCGATGTAGTCGACGATGGCGATGTTCTCGTTGGGCGCGTGATTCGCCGATGATGCGTTCCCCGAGCCGAACCCGACGACCGGGATGCCCAGGGCGTCACAGACCTGGGCCATCGGGCCCGAGCCGGCCATGAGCGGGTAGATGACGGGTTCCACGCCGTACGTCGCGCGGCAGGCGGCTGCCGCGGAGAGCGCAACGGGTGAGTCACTTGGCCACCGGCTGGGCCGCTCGCCGTGGTACGGCGTGATCTCGATGTCGGTGAAGCCCCGGCGGTCGAGGTGCGCGCGGAGCAGACGACCCACCAGCTCAGGCTCGAGATCGGGCACGAGCCGGAAGTCCAGCTTGGCGCTGGCCACGGCCGGAAGCACGGTCTTCGAGCCGGGGCCCGAGTAGCCCGAGGTGAGGCCGCAGATGGTGCAGGTGGGCTCGAAGAAGTGCTTGCGCTTGAGGGCCGTGCCGGTCAGTCCGCGGACGAACGCGTCGATGCCGTGGATGCGCCTGGTCTCGGCTTCGTCGTAGGGCAGGCGCTCCAAGAGCGCCATGTCGGCGTCGCTCGGCGGGCGCACGTGCTCGCCGAATCCGTCGATGGTGATGCGGTCATCGGCGTCCTTCAGCGTCCCGAGCGCCCACACCAGTCGCCAGGCCGGATTGGGCACGATGGTCGCGAGCGAGCTGTGCGCATCGGAGCGGGCGCCCCGCACCCGAAGCTCGAAGTACGCGATCCCCTTCAGACCGAGGCTGATCGTGGGGCGGCCGGCGGCGTCCTTGTAGCCCGCCTCCCAGACACAGCCGTCGGCGCGCAGACGGTCGGCATGCTCGCGCACGAACTCCGCGAGGTGCTCCGACCCGATCTCCTCCTCGCCTTCGAAGAGGACGCGCACGCGCAGCGGGAGCTCGCCGATGGTCGCGCGATACGCCTCGATCGCCTGGAGGCGCGCCAGGAGATTGCCTTTGTTGTCCGACACACCACGGGCGTACAGCTTCCCGTCACGCTCCACCGGCTCGAACGGCGCGCTTGCCCACTCGTCCTCCGGATCGGGCGGCTGTACGTCGTAGTGGTCGTACACCAGGAGCGTTCGGTCGCCGGCGCCGGCCTCGCCGACGATCGTGGGTGGCCCGCCGGGCACGCGGAGGGCCTCCGCGCGCAGCCCGGCACGCGTCGCACGCGCCAGGACCGCCGCCGCGGTCTCGTCGATCGCCCGTCCGTGCGCCGACACGGTCGGCAGGCGGACGAGCTCCTTCAGCTCATCGATGAAGCCTGGCGCGCGCGAGCGCACGTGCTCATCGAAGGCCGCAAAGGAGCTCACGCGGCAGAAGATACGTCTACGTCGGGATGGTCGTCGTGCGGGTCCGGCTCTTCCCGAGGTCGCAGCGGGGCGAGAACGGCGTGATCTCGATCCACCGCTTCTCGCACAGGTAATGGACGATGCCGTCGGCGTCCTCGAGGGTCTCGCGCTTGTAGACCCGGGCACGCGGCACCATGAAGATGCAGTCGCCGCAGTTGACCGGGGGCGCGGGTCTCGGCCGGGTCGCGTTCCGCATGACCACCAGACCCAGCGCCAGCCCGGCGAGCGCCAGAATGGTCAGCACGATGAGTACGGCGAAGACGGCCAGCGGCACTCGCTCACGGTATCAGGGGCGTCCGTGAGGTCCGGATGAGCACGCCGGCGCTCCGTCTCGAGGCACGCGATGTCGTGCGCGTGAACGGCTCGTGGCGCATCCGCTGGCGCGTCGCCAACGATGGCCCCGACCACGCGCGGCTCGTCGCCATCCGCGCGCCGCACAGCCGCTTCCGATCCGAGCCGGTCGACCTGAACGTCGTGGTCGTGGAGTCCGCGGTCGTGGACCAGACGCTCCGCGTCGCGGCGGCGCCCGGTGAGGAGGTCCCCGACGCCTCGGTGGTCCTGGTCGCGGTGAGCGATCGCGAGACCTGGCGGGTCGCGTTCGGCGTGCGCGTCAGGGTCGATCCGGACGGGACACCGGCCCCGCTCGTGGAGAGGGTCGAGGTGCAGCGCGTGGGCTTCACCGAGGCGTAGCCTCCGCGCGCCGGGCTGGTGCGAAGGGCACTGGTGCGACGGGCCGGACGGCCCTAGGCGCAGTGTGGTCCAGCGAACATCGTCCGGAAACAATGAGCAGCGTTCCGGAGCCGCCGTTCGTCCTCCTGGCTGACGACGACCCGAGCGCGCTCACGGAGCTGCGGACCGCGCTGCGCCTCGCCGGCGCACAGACGGCCGGCGCGCGGTCGGTGAAGGTCGCCCTGGACGCGCTGGTCTTCCACGCACCCACGCTGGTCGTCGTCCAGATCGCCATGGAGAACGGCAAGGGCTGGGAGGTGGTCCACGCTGCACGCTCGCAGGGCCAGCTGCCGACGATCGTCATCGAGCGGAGTCCCGACCCGGGGACCCGACGCGCGGCCTTTGCCGCCGGCGCGGATGACGTCATCGCGCTGCCCCTCGACGCGACGGAGCTCGCGACGCGGATCATGGCGCTCACCGGTCGCGTCCGGCGGGCGGTCACCTCGGGACCGGTCTACCGGCATCGCGGCCTGGTCCTGGACGTGTCCGCGCACACCGTCCACCTGCATGGTCGGGCGATCGACCTGACGGCACAGCAGTTCGCGATCCTGCGCACGCTCTTCGAGGCGAACGGCGCCACCCTCGACCGGCCCCGGCTGCTGGCGCGCATCGAGTCGCTGGACGACGAGCCGCCCTCCGAGCGCGCGATCGACCTGCACGTGACGCGGCTGCGGCGCCGGCTCGGCGACAGCGCGAAGGAGCCGCGCTACATCGAGGCCGTCTACGGCGTGGGCTACCGGCTCGCGACCAGCGAGGCCGGGGTGAACGCGCTCGGTGACGACGCCGAGGACGTCCTCTGCGCGCTGCCGGATCCCCTCCTGGTCGTCGATAGGCTGCTTCGGATCCGCTTCGTGAACGACGCCGCGACACGATTCCTCGCCCGAGGGCGAAGCGAGATCGTCGGACAGCGCTGCGGCGACGTCCTGGAGTGCCAGGACTGCCGCGGCCTCGATCTCGACGGCCCGCGCTGCTTCGCGCTCGCCATCAGCGGCGGCGCTTCGACGCTCCGCGACGTGCCGGCGAGTGTCCTGGCCGACGGCGCGCGTGAGGACGTGCGCTTCACGATCGCGCGCGTCCAGGGCGACGAGCTCCTGAGCATCGAGATCCGGCCACCCGCGCTCGAGACTCGGCCCGCTTAGCACCGACCCGATCCCCGCGACTGACATCACCTCGACACGAAGTCGGCCTAGGTTCGGCACATGCCGACGACCACCCGGGCACTGACCATCCGGCTCCTGGGCCGCGCGGACGGTACTCGGCTGGCCATGCTCTCGGCCCGCGTCGGCACCGAGACCCTCGCCGACTGGACCGAGCGCCTCGCGCGCGGGGGTGTGGTCGTGGGCGCCGAGATCGACGGCCGCCTGGTCGGCTACGCCGCGGGCGAGGTGCGCCGCTCATTCGGGCGCCCGTCTCCGACGGGACTGCTCGACGCCTTCGCGATCGACCTCGAGCACCGCGGCCGCGGGGTCGGCCGCGATCTCGCCGTCGCGCTCCTGGAGCAGCTTCGCGCCCGGGGCGCCGACCGGGTCATCACGCTCGTGCCACTTCACGACCGCGAGCTCGATCCCTTCTTCCGCGATCTGGGGTTCCGGGACGAGCCGGTGGTCTGCCTCGGGAGGACACTGTGACGCTGACGGCGTTCGCACCGCTCCCTGCCGTCGAGTACTACCGCGACGTCGTCGAGGACCGCACCTTCCCCACCGTGGGCGAGTGGCGCAGACGCACCGGCCGCAAGGCCGCCGGGAGCTTCCCGGTGTATTCGCCGGTCGAGCTCGCGTACGCCGCACGGATGCTGCCGGTCGGCCTCTTCGGCGGCGGCAATCAGATCGAGATCGCTCACGCCGACTCGCGTTTCCAGTCGTTCATCTGCTCGATCGTCAAGAGCACGCTCGAGCTCGGCTTCATCGACAAGCTCGCACCGTTCGACGCGCTCTTGTTCCACTCGATCTGCGACCCGGCAAGGAACCTCGCATCGGTGATGGCCCGCAACTTCCCCGAACGGCGGTCGATCTACGTGCACCTCCCCCAGAACATGACGTCGGCGGGCGCGGCCGACTTCCTTGCGGCCGAGTACCGCCGGGTCGCCCTGGAGCTCGCCGGCGTGTCGGGCCACGCGCCGGACGACGAGGATCTGCGCGCCAGCATCACCGCCTTCAACGCGATGCGCGCACGGCTCCGCGAGCTCTACGCGCTGCGCGCCGCGAGCCCGGAGAAGCTCTCGACCGCCGAGCTGTACACGCTCGCGCGCATGGCCACGTTCACCGATCCCGCGGAGTCCACCCTGCTCCTGGCGGAGTCGCTCGAGGCCGCGGGGGCCCGCGACGCGCGGCCGAAGGATCGCATCCGCGTCGTCGTGGTCGGCTCCTTCTGCGAGCAGCCGCCGCTCGAGCTCATCGCGGGCCTCGAGGAGGCGGGCTGCTACATCCTCGACGATGACTTCTTGCTCGGCTGGCGCCTCTTCCGGCACGACGTACCCGAGACCGGCGACCCCTATCTCGCGTTGGCGCGCTCCTACCTCCACGACAGTCTGCATGCGAGCACCAAGCACGATCTGCGCGATCCGCGTGCGGCCTCGCTCATCGCGAGCGCGCGGTCCAACCGAGCCGACGCCGTCATCTTCCTCGGCGCGAAGTTCTGCGAGCCGGGGCTGTTCGACTACGCGCTCTACCGACGGGCGCTCGAGCAGGAAGGCATCCCGCACCTCTTCCTCGAGTTCGAGGAGAAGATGTGGATGTACGACAAGATCCGCAGCGAGGTCGAGACCTTTGTGGAGTCGATGCTGTTCGTATGAAGAACGCACCGGAGATCAGATATCAGGGCAGGGTCCACGAGCTGCAGAAGGAGCTCATGGGCGGCTACTACGCCCAGCTCACCGACATCGCCAAGGGCCGCTCTACGCGCAAGAACGCGCACCTGCTGATCGCGGGCAACCCGGTGGAGCTCGTTCGCGCGTTCGACATGCTGCCGGTGTTCCCCGAAGTGAACGTGCTCCAGATCGCCGCGCGCAAGGCGTCGCTCCCGCTCATCCAGAAGGCAGAGGAGCTCGGCTACGCGGTGGACAACTGCGCGTACGTGAAGGCCGATATCGGCCTCTACCTGTCGGGCTACGAGGCGCCGTACGGAACGGTGCCGAAGGCGGACCTCCTCCTCTGCAACTACGTCGGGTGCAACGTCTACCTCAACTGGTTCGAGCATCTTGCGGAGCTCACCGGCGCACCCGCGGTGAACATCGACGTCCCGTTCATCCGCTCGGCCGACGGTGAGCCGTCGAGCGAGGACGTCGCCTATGTCGTGAAGCAGCTCGAGGAGCTCATCGTGCAGCTCGAGACGATCACCGGAACGGCGCTCGACTGGAAGAAGCTGAAGCGCACCGTCGAGCTCTCGGCCCGCGTCGGGGAGATGTGGTCCGAGATCAAGTCGCTCACCAAGCTGCGGCCCGCGCCGTACGACGCGTACTTCGACTCGGTGACCATGATGGCGGTGCTCTACTGCCTGCGCGGGACCGAGGAGGCCGCGCGCTTCTTCGAGATCGCGCTGGCGGACCTGAAGGAGCGCGCCACGATGAAGCAGGGGCCGCTCCCCGAGGAGCGCTTCCGCGTGGTCATCGAGGGCCCGCCGCCCTGGCCGTTCCTCCGGGTGTTCCGTGACATGTTCACCCGCTGGGGCGCCGTGGCGGTCGCGTCGACGTACTCCACCGTGGGCGGCATCTGGGAGTTCGGATTCCGCCACGACCCCGAGCGGCCGCTCGAGAGCATCGCGCGGCACATGCTGTCGCAGAACCTGTGCAACCGGACGTTCCTGCAGCGGTACGACCAGATGGACCGCTACGTGAACGAGTGGGACGCCGACGCGATCGTCATCCACTCGGTGAAGAGCTGCCGGCTGTTCTCGGCGGGCCAGGGAGACATGCGCGAGTACTTCGTGCGCGAGCGCGAGGTCCCCACGCTGCTCATCGAGTCCGACCTCGAGGACCCGCGCTACTTCTCCCAGGCGCAGCTGCGCAACCGGATCGACGCGTTCTTCGAGGCGCTCACGCAGCGGCGCATCACGGCGGCCGCGGACGTCGCGGCGGGAGGTGTCGCGTGAGGTACGCGGTGGGCGTGGACGTGGGCTCCACGCAGACGAAGTCCGTCCTCGTGGACGAGCAGGGCCGCATCGTCGCGCGGTCGCTCATCGACACCGGCGCGTACCTCGTCCGCGCCGCCGAGCGCTCCCTCGAGATGTGCCTCACCGAGGCCGGGGTGTCCCGCAACGATGTCGGGTACGCCGTCGGCACGGGGTACGGCCGCTTCAAGGTCGCGTTCGGCGACGACCAGGTGACCGAGATCTCCTGCCACGCCAAGGGCGCATGGTTCCTCTTTCCCAGGACGCGCACGGTCATCGACATCGGCGGCCAGGACACCAAGGCGATCAAGGTGAGCGAGCGGGGCGAGGTCCTGGACTTCTCGATGAACGACAAGTGCGCCGCCGGGAGCGGCCGCTTCCTCACGAACTCGGCCGAGGCCCTGGGTATGGAGGTCGGCGCGATCGGGCCCAAGTCGCTCGAGGCGAAGAATCCGGTGCGGCTCTCGACGGTCTGCACGATCTTCGTCGAGACCGACATCCTCTCCTACCTCGCCTCAGGAAAAAAGACCGAGGACATCCTCTCCGGCGTCCACGGCGCCATCGGCTCACGGACGGTCGCGCTCGTGCGGCGGGTCGGCGCCGAGCCCGAGATCACCTTCACCGGCGGGGTCGCCCGCAACATCGGCATGATCCGCTCGGTCGAGGAGAAGCTGGACCTGGCCATCAACGTGAGCCCCGATTCCCACTACACGGGCGCGCTCGGCGCCGCGATCTTCGCGCTCGAGCGCATGACCGCCGGCTCGCAGGTGCTGGCATGAACATCGATGGACGCCTCGTCGCCGGCATCGACGTGGGCGCGCGATCGGCGAAGGCACTGCTGCTCGACGAGCAGGGGCGCATCGTCGGCTCCGGCATCGCACGGATGCGGCCGGATTTCAGCGGGCTCGCCAGGGACGTCCTCGACTCCGCCGTGAGCAGCGCGGGCGCGCGGTCGGACGACGTCGCCTACGTCGCCACCACCGGGCTCGGCCGCTACAACATCCCCTTCCGGGATCTCCAGGTGACCGACATCACCGCGGTCGCGCGGGGCGCGGCGCACCTCTTCCCCGGCACACGCTGCGTCATCGACATCGGGGCGCAGAGCACGCGCGCACTCCGCGTCCTCGACAGCGGACGCGTGAAGGAGTTCCGCACCAACGACAAGTGCGCCGCGGGCGCGGGCGGCTTCGCCGAGCGCGCCGCGCGGTACCTCGAGATCAAACTCGACGACCTCGGGCCGCTGTCGCTCAAGGCGGAGTCGCCGCAGGTCATCTCCTCGGTGTGCGCGGTCTTCGCGGAGTCCGAGATCATCAACCTCGTCAGCGTGGGTCAGAGCGTCGAGAACATCGTGCGCGGCATCCACGACTCGCTCGCGCAGCGCGGCCAGCAGCTCCTCAAGCGTGTCGGCATCGAGCCCGAGGTCACCTTCGTCGGCGGCATGGCGCTCCAGAGCGGCATGGTCCGAGCCCTCGAGCAGGCCGTCGGGCAGAAGGTCAACGTCGCCGAGCGTCCAGAGCTCGTCGCGGCGCTCGGCGCGGCGCTCCTGGCCCGCCAGCGGCTCGCGCGGCAGCAGGAAGGGAAGGTGGCGGCGTGAGTGAGGTCTCGCCACGCGCTGAGCTCGGGTTCCAGGACATCAGCTATGTGAAGAAGGACTGGATCGCCACGGTCACGATCCAGCGCCCCGACGCCTACAACTCGTACACCACGCGCACGCTGCGCGAGCTCGGTGAGGCCTTCACCGACGCGTCACGCGACGACGGGGTCGGCGTCCTCGTCCTCACCGGCGCGGGCGACCAGGCGTTCTGCACCGGCGGCGACGTCAAGGAGTACGCCCGCGACTACACCCAGAGACCGCGTGATTACTGGAAGTACATGGGCTACTTCTCGGGCGCCATCGGAGCGCTGAAGGACTGCGGCAAGCCGACGATCGCACGCATCAACGGCATGGCCGTCGGTGGCGGCAACGAGTTCAACGCGGCGTGCGATCTCGCGATCGCCGCGGACCACGCGCGCTTCCGCCAGGTCGGCGTGCAGGTGGGGAGCGTGGCTGCCGGCGGCGCTACGCAGTGGCTGCCGATCCTCATCGGCGACCGCCGCGCCCGGCAGATGCTCATGACCTGCGAGTGGGTCGATGCGAAGACCGCGCTCGATTGGGGCCTCGTGAATGAGGTCGTGCCGGCGGCCGAGCTCGACCTCGCGGTCGAGCGCCTCGCGCGAAAGCTGCTCGATACGTTCCCGGAGTGCATGCGCTACACGAAGCAGCAGGTCAACTTCTGGAAGGACTTCAGCTGGAGCATGACCATCGGACATGCCCGCGACTGGCTGGCGCTGCACTTCAGCTCGCTCGAGCCGTACGAGGGCATGACCGCCTTCAGCGAGAAGCGCCGGGCCGACCGTATCGGTGTGCGCGCCCGCGCGCGCGACGGCGGTTCGAGCGAGACGCTGTGGGGACCCTACGCGAAGACCTGCCCGGCGTGCGGCACGAAGGGCATCCCGGACGCCTTCGCGTACTGCGGCGTGTGCGGCAAAGCGCTCGCCACGACCCCCGAGCCGGTGGGCGCACGGCGTGGCTAGGCAGGGTCGCGACCTCGAGGGCGCGGTCGCGCTGGTCACCGGCGGCTCCCGCGGCATCGGCCGCGCCATCTCGGTGGCTCTCGCGCGACACGGATGCGACGTCGCCTTCACCTATCGCAGTGACGACGAGGGTGCGAAGAAGACCGCGCACGAGATCGAGGCGACCGGGAAGTGCGCGCTCGGCCTCAAGGCCGACGGGCGCGATCCCGCCGCGCCCGGCAAGGCGGTGATGGACGCCGTAGGCCGCTTCGGCCGACTCGACATACTCGTGAACAACGCGGGCCTCAACCGCGACGGCGTCGTCTGGAAGATGACCGACGAAGAATGGAACGAGGTCATCGACGCAGACCTCGGCGCCGCGTTCCGCTTCACGCGAGCCGTCGTCCCGATCTTCCGTGAGGCCGGCTCCGGGCGCATCGTGAACATCTCGTCGATCAATGGCCTCCGCGGAAAGTTCGGTCAATCGAATTACGCGGCCGCGAAGGCCGGGCTGATCGGCTTCACGAAGTCGGTCGCACGGGAGCTCGGCAGCTTCAACGTCACCGCGAACGTCGTCGCACCAGGTCTGATCGAGACCGACATGGTGAGGACCATGCCTGAGGAGGCGAAGCAGAAGAGCCTCTCCGAGATCGTGCTCGGCCGACTGGGCACACCCGAGGACGTCGCCGCGGCGGTGACCTTCCTAGCCGGGCCGGCCGCGCAGCACATCACCGGGGTCGTGCTCCAGGTGGACGGCGGCCAGTACCTCTAGGCCGGCCTGGCGACCATGAGGACGAGGATCGCGGCGAGCGCGAGGATCGTGCCGATGGAGAGGCCACGCGCGCGGCTCCGGAGACGCCGGTATTCGGCATCGCGAACACCGCCGCGCTCCAGCGCGGCGAGCTCGCGCCTGACGACCGGTCCGAACACGCCGATGCCCACGGCGAGGACGGCGACGTAGAGCGCAAGTGACCACGCGAGCCAGGGCGTCGCCCACGGGACGCCGATCGTGGTGACGAGCATGGCCCCGGTCACAAGGGTCAGCAGGAACGCCGGGATCGCCACGATCCGGTCGCTCGTCCGAACGGCGCGGATGGTGAACGCGAGGTGCTGGGGATCCCGCTCGGCGAGCGCGATCCACACCGCGTAGGACACCGTGGCCCCGATCGTGATGGACGCGGCCAGCACGTGTGCGACGAGAAGAGCGTCGCGGGGCGGCATCACCGGCCATCGTAGGCGGCGCGCGCGCTCGGAAGGTCGCGCACATCACGCACGGACAGCGGTCCTGATCGCGCGGTCCCGCGCCTCCCCGCTGACATCGCTCGGACACGATGGGGTCCTAAGGTCGCGAGCAGGAGGCGAGCATGAGCGGACGCGCACCGGTCTGGGATCCCGCCCTCGACGAGCTGGCGTCCACCATGCGTGCCGCCGTCTTCACTGGCCCGAACGCGCCACTGCGGGTGGGGACCGTCCCACGGCCCGACCCCGCGGCCGGCGAGATCCTGGTGAAGGTCGCGGCCTGCGGGCTGTGCCACAGCGATCTCCACTACCTGGACCATGGCGTGCCGACCTTCAAGACGCCACCACTCGTGCTCGGTCACGAGATCTCGGGGACGGTCGTGCGCGTGGGCCACGGCGTCGACGAGGCGCGCATCGGTACGAGCGTGCTGCTCGCTCCGGTGACCACCTGCGGCGAGTGCGCCATGTGCCGGACCGGCCGCGAGAACGTGTGCGCCCGCCAGCGGATGCTCGGGAACAGCATCGACGGCGGCTTCGCCGAGTTCGTGGCCGCACCGGCGCGCGACGCCTTCGAGATCCCATCAGAGATCCCGCTCGAGGAGTCGTGCGTCATCGCCGATGCGCTCACGACGGCGTTCCACGCGGTGACGCGGCGCGCCCGCATCGTCGCCGGTGAGACGGTGGTGGTCGTCGGCTGCGGCGGTCTTGGACTCAACGTCGTGCAGGTCGCCGCACTCGTTGGCGCGAAGGTGATCGCGGTCGACCTCGATCCACGCAAGCTGGCCCTGGCGCAAGACCTGGGAGCCGCGCGGACGATCGAGGCGGGCCAGGGCGACCTGGCCAAGCGGATCCGCGCCGAGACCGGTGGCGGGGCGGATGTGGCGATCGAGGCGATCGGAAAGCCCGCCACGCAGGAGCAGGCGCTTTCGGCGCTTCGGACCGGTGGCCGGCTGGTCCTCCTCGGCTTCGCCTCCGAGAACATGTCGCTGCCCGGCGGACGCGTCACCTATCGCGAGATCACGGTGATCGGAACGCTGGGGTCCCGTCCGAGCGACTTTCCCATCGTCCTCGACCTGGTCCGACGCGGCCGCCTGGCGCTCCGGCCGCTCGTCACGCACCGGCACACCCTGGAGTCCATCAACGACGGGTTCGACGCACTTCGTCGCGGCGAGGGCGTGCGCCACATCGCGGTGCTCGGATGACCGTCACGAGCGGGACCGCCGTCCGCGTCCGTGTCGACGGTGGGGTCGCGACGATCACGCTCGACCGCCCTCCGCTCAACGTGCTCACGACAGCGATGCTCGACGAGCTCGACGCCGCGATCCGGGACGTCGAGACCATCACCGACCTACGCCTCATCGTGCTGCGCGGGGCAGGCCGCGCGTTCTCCGCCGGCGTCGACGTGGGCGAGCACATCGGCGAAGCGCTCGATCCGATGCTGGACGCATTCACCCGGGTCTGCCTGCGGCTCCTCGACTGTGAGGTCCCGACGCTCGCGGTCGTGCACGGCGCGGCGCTCGGCGGCGCCTGCGAGATCGTCGCATCGTGCGATCTGGCGATCGCGGCGGACGACGCGCGGCTCGGGACCCCCGAGATCGGTCTCGGCGCGATCCCACCGGTGGCCGCGGCGCTCTTTGCCGCTCGCGTCGGCGAGCAGCGTGCCCGCGCGCTCGTGCTCACCGGCGAATCGATCGGCGGTGCCGAGGCGGCAGCGTGGGGCCTGGTCTGGAGGTGCGTCGGGGCAACGCGTCTCGACGACGAGGTCGCCGCGGTCGCGGTGCGCTTCGGCGCGCTCAGCGCCGCCAGTCTGCGTGTCGCGAAGCGGGCACTGCGCGCCGCGTCGTCCGCTGGCTCGCCGGCCGAGGCGGTGGTCACCGCGGACGGCGTGGCACGTCGAGCCCTGCACGAGCTGCATGACGCGAGCGAGGGGCTCGACGCGTTCCTCACCAAGCGGACGCCGCGTTGGGAGCATCGCTGACCGAGGTCCCCTGTCAGCGGGTGTTGCCATCACGGTGGCGCCATTAGGCTTCGCGGCATGGCATCCGGTGTCTACGTGACCTTCTTCGAGACCGGCGAGCCGTTCGAGCGCGAGCTCCCACCGGTGGGTCCGTTCGACCATGTTGTGGTGCGGCATCGCCAGCTCGTCGCCGAGCGAGCCGTGGCGGAGCACGCGCCCGAGGTCGGCGCGGACATCGCGCGCTGGCTGGAGGCCGAGCTCGAGCTGCAGCGGGCTCTCGGAGTGGAGCCAGGCGGCACGAAACGGACCGAGCTCCGCATCACCGCGCCCGACGGTGTGTACGTGCGCTTCGCCGTGTTCGGCGAGCCGCGCGAACGCGACCTCGCGCCGGAGCTCGGACCGTACGCGGTGGTCGTCGTCGGACGCCGCGGCGTCGAGGCCGACGGACAGCTCCTCGCCACACGGCAGCAGAGCGAGCTCGCGGCGTGGGAGCTCACCGTCGGCGCAGGCGACGCGCTCGTCGGGCTGCACAAGCCGGACATCGCCTTCCGCAGCGCGTCGACGACCTTCCATCCGGGCATCGCGCCGCTGCCCGCGCGCGGCCGCACGGTCGAGGCGGAGCCGGAGTCCGCCGTGTGGATCAGGCCGACGCTGCCCGCAGCACCGCCGGCGTACACACCGCCCGCGCCGGTCCAGACGGAGCCGACACGGCCCGCGCCCGAGCCCGAGCCGCCCCTCCCGGCGTTCCCGCCCCCGGCGGAGGAGCCGCCCGCACTGACGCCCAGCGATCTCGCGCTCATCGAGCGGATGGAGCGCGAGCGCGCCGAGGAGACCCTCCGCGCGCGCATCCTCGACGAGGAGCGACGGCGTCTGGGTGTGGACGAGACCGAGGACGCCGCCACCACGTGGGCGATGCGCTACCGGCCGCAAGCCGCGAATGAGCAGGAGACGGCCGCAGCGCCGGGCGGCGACGGCGAGGGACTGGATCTGCGAGCGTTCCTGTGGCGCCTGCGCTTCGCGATCATCGGTCTCCTCCTCATCGGGATCGGCATCTACGGCGTCACGGTGATCCGCAGCGGCGGCACGCAGACGGTACCCGGTCAGCAGGTGCAGACGGTGGGGATCGCGCAGAAGATCAGCGGGACGCGCTGGGACTATGTGGTCAACGGCGTGCAGCGGACGCCGACGGCCGGGTCGGCGCAGGCGCGCGGCACGTACTACATCGTGCGCGTCGGCGTCACGAACAAGGGCACCGAGGGCGCGCAGCTCTCCCCGAACGACTTCGTCCTGATCGACGCGAGCGGAGCCGAGTACCGGGCGGAGAGCGTCGGTGGTGGTGCGTACTACTCGGCGAGCAACACGCAGTCGCAGTACATCTGGCCGCAGAGCTTCGCAGTGGGCAGGACGGCCAGCGTCGCGGTCATCTTCGACGTGAGCGCGGCGCTCGGACGCGGCAACCTGCTGTCGATCTCCGAGCTGCCGCGGGTGCGCGTGAAGCTGGACTGAGCGGCAGCGCTACGCGAACGCCTCCGCGCGCTTCAGCAGATCGTCCAGGCCGGGCTCGTTCGGATCACGCGGTCGGCCAGGATGGATGATCGCGACCTGGCAGGCTTCCGCCGCCTCGACGAGCTCGCGGAACGTTCCGGCCGTGACGTCCTTGATGTAGGCCTGACGATTCCCGTCGTAGGCGAACATTCGCGGGTTCAGGTTCGTGCACTCGTTGCATGTCGCGCAGCGCACCGTCTCGATGTACGGCTCGTCCGGCGAGGCCTCGGCGGGGCCGGATGCCACCGGGGAAACCGGCGTGGCCGCCGCTGCGCCGCTGACGGCCGCAGGCGGTCCCGGCACATCCGGCAGATCGGCGACGACCGGCTGGCGGCCGAGCGCGGCAAGCTCCTGCAGGCGGCGCCACGCCTCCGCGGCGCGCCGGGTCGCGCGGACCAGATCGGCACTGACGGCCAGGCGCCGGAGCGCGCCATCGGGCTCGATGGCGCGGACGAACGGCACGCCGCCGTCCGGGTCGTCCAGCCACATCTCGATCGGGACGGCTCGCTCGGGCGCGTCGACCCCGACGTCACCGGCGCGGCGCGGATCGCACAGGGCGAAGTCGGCCACGGTGAAGGCGACCGTCTCCGTCCGACGCTGAAGGGTGGCATCGGCATAGCGCAGCTCGTGCAGTGGCCAGGCGCGGTCGGGCTGCGGATCATCGGCGAGCGCGAGGCGCTCCCCCCAACCCGTCCCCGCCGAGGGGTCGTAGCTGAAGGTCGGGAACGCGCGTGACTCGGTCGCGGCCGCCGCGACCAGATATGGCGCGCCAGCGGCGTCGATCGACGCAGGCACGTACACGCTGACCAGCGCGGGACCGCGGTAGCGCAGGGCGGCCGTGGCCCGCTCCCGCACGGCGTAGAGGCGGGCGGCGGACGCCTGGAGCACGAAGGTATCCCCGAGCCCCATCGCCGTCGTCGCGAGCCGAGCTCCGATCCCGAACGCGTCGTCCGTCACGAACAGGACCTTGATCGGCGCACCGCTCGTGAGGGCGTCGATGATCATCGCGCGGTCCGCGCCTTCGGCGTCGGGCGGGCAGTGGACGAGGTAGTCGGGAAAGCGCGATAGGTCTGCAGGCGTGAGCGCCGTCGCGTCGAATCGGTCGAAGTACGCATCGTGTCGGTCCTCGACATAGGCGCCGCGCAGCTCGAGCTCCGCCACGGCGATGGAGCGCACCAGCTCCGTCATCGCGGCCCGGCGCTGCTCGTGCGCCGTGAGAGCGTCGGCGACCCGGTCGAAAGCGAATACGTACGGCTCGCGGGTCGCGAAGAAGCGCTCGTCACGGAGCACCGCAAGGGTGCGGTCGATGCGCGCGCGACGCGTGTCCGAGAGCGCATGGTCGCCCGACGGCCGCGCGAGGAGCGATGCCATGAGCGCGAAGTCGAAGAGTCCCTCGTGGGATGTGCCGACGCCGGCGCGGAGCCCGCCTTCGCCGCGTCCGCCACCGGATCGCAGGTGATCGGCCCTCACCAGATCGCCGAGGCGCAGCCGAAGACCGTCGATGGTCCTGCGCATCGCGAGGGCCTTGCGGCGCTGCTCGCGCCGCCACAGGTGCGTGACGGCGCGCACCGGCATCGACTGATCGCAGTCCACGACGAGGCCGTCGCGCGCGAGACCGGCCCGGGCGCGCGTCAGATCCTGCGCGACCTGGGCGTCGCGCTCGCCCAGCGATCCGGCGGCAGTGGCCCACAGCTCGGTCAGCGTGCCGCTCTGGCCGCGCGCGGACATCCGTCGCATCTCGCCCTCGAGCCGGCGGACCGCCCTGCGCATCCGCTGGCCGGCCACGCCCGGCGGCGCCTCGCTCGCGAGGAGGTCGTCGATGACGGCGGAGAGGGCCGTGATCGCCGGCCGCTCGTCGTCGCCGTCGTGGAGGACGATCGGGTAGTCGTAGCGGAGCGCGGCGAGGTCCGCGAAAGGCGCGAACAGCGCGGGACGGACGCCGGCCGTCCCGATGGCGCTAGCCACCGGCCGCCGCCTCGGCGGACCGGATCGTGAAGCGGTCGAGCTCCGCCTCGAGGCCCGCACGGATCACGTCAGGCGTCCGCAGCTCGCCGGCGTGGCGAAGCTCCTCGTACCGTGGCACGTCCGGATCGGAGAAGAGGATGCCGACCGGTATCGGGTCCTCGCTCGCCGCGATCTCCCGCGCGGCCGCGAGATCCCGCGGGTCATGCTCGCGCTGGTTGCGATAGATCCGACCGACATCCGCGCTCGGCACGACGCCGTCGGGGTGCCGCAGGATGACCGTCCGCAGCGGATCCTGCATCCAGGGATCGAACAGGCCGGGCATGAACTCGGGGCAGCGCTGGATGATGCGCACGAACGACAGGCCCCGGTGGCGGTAGGCGGCGGAGAGCACCTGATAGAGGACGTCGGGTATCCAGTCCACCACCTGGGCGACGAACGAGACGTTGGCGACGCCGAGGCTCACGGTGAGCGGATTGAGCGCCTCGAGGTACGAGCCCTTGGGCGTGGTGTTGCTCCTCGTACCGAGCGGAGAGGTCGGCGACGCCTGCTTCTTCGTCAAGCCGTAGATCCGGTTGTCGTGGAGCAGGACGGTGAGGTCCATGTTGTAGCGGATCGCGTGGATCCAGTGCGCGGCGCCGATGGACAGGCAGTCGCCGTCGCCCGTGCTGACGAAGACCGTCAGGTCGGGCCGCGACATCTTCACGCCCTCGGCGATGGGAAGCGCTCGCCCGTGCAGTCCGTGGAAGCCATACGTTCGCATGTAGTGGGGCAGGCGGCTGGAACAGCCGATCCCCGAGACGAAGACGGTCCGCTCGGGTGTCAGATCATTGTCGCGGCAGAGTCGCTGCATCGCCGTGAGGATGGCGTTGTCCCCGCAGCCGTTGCACCACCGCGGCACGCCCACCTGGTAGTCGCTGATCTCGTGCGGTCGATCACCGGACTCCAGCAGACACCGCGTGATATCGAGCGTCATGGGCGCGCCGCCCGGAGCGCACCGCGGATGGCCTCCGCGACCCGGCCGGGCCGCAGCGGGCGGCCGGATACCTCGGTCCAGCAGTCGACATCGACGAGGTGGCGTGCCCGCAGCAGCATCGCCAGCGCCGCGTAGCGCCGGTTGTCGCCGTCGATGAGCGGGTGGTCGATCGGATCGCTCCAGTTCGTCTCGACGGTGATCACGCGCCGGAACGCCCGCATGATCTCGCCGACGCCCGAGGGCATCGGCTGGATGAACGCGAGGTGGAGCGAGGACACCCGCGCGCCCTCGCTGCGTACGCGATCGACGGCCTCCTCGATCGCACCCTTGGTGCTGCCCCACCCGATCACCAGCAGATCGCCCGTGTCATCACCGTGGACCGGCGGACAGCGCAGCGTCCGCTGGAGGGCCGCGAGCTTGAGGCTCCGGCTCCGCAGCCCCTCCTCGTTGCTCAGGTGGTCGTATGCGATCCGGCCGTCGCGGTCGTGCGCGACACCGGTCACCGTGTGCATCCCGCCGGGCTGACCGGGGATAGAGCGCCGCACCAGACCGGTCGTCGCATCCCAGTCGTACGGACGTGCGCTCGGTGGGACCTCGCTCTGGTCGACCGGCGGGACGAGCCACTCCTCACGGAACTCCGGACGCCGGAACGGCTGTTGCGCGGTGGCGAGGCTCGCGTCGCTCAGGACGACGACCACGGTGTTGAAGGTCTCCGCGATCTTGCGTGCGGTGATCATGGCGTAGAAGCAGTCTTCGATGCCGCTCACGGCGAACACCACCTTGGGCGCGTCGCCGTGGGTCCCGAACATCGCCGCGAGCAGGTCACCCTGCTCGGGCTTCGTCGGCTGACCGGTGCTGGGCCCGCCACGCTGTACGTTCACGACGACGAGCGGGATCTCGGCCATCACGGCGAGACCGAGTGCCTCCTGCTTCAGAGAGAAGCCGGGACCGGACGTGATGGTGACCGCGCACTTCCCGGCGTACGAGGCGCCGATGGCGAAGGTGACCGCCGCGATCTCGTCCTCCGCCTGATGGACGATCCCACCGACCCGTTCGAAGACCTCCGAAAGGTAGTGCGACGCGGAGGTCGCGGGCGTGATCGGGTACATCGCGCAGATCTCCATGCCCGACGCGAGGATGCCCAGCGCGAGCGCGGTGTTGCCGTTCATCACGACCTGCGTCTCCGCCACGGGCGTCGCTGGGATCTCGTACTTGAGATCGAGGTTCGCCTCGGCCCACTCCCAGCCGGCCTCGAGCAGCTTCACGTTGGTGCCGATCACCTTCTGGTCCTTCTTCCCGAACGTGAGCGCGACCTGCTCCCGCGCCAGCGTGAGGTCGAGGCTGTAGATGCTGCAGAGCAGCCCCAGCGCGAACATGTTCTTGCCACGACGCGGGTCGGGCACCAGCTTGCGGCACTCCCGCTCCATCGGGATCTCGATGACGCGATAGCCCTGCGCCTGGAGATCCCGCACCGTCTCCGCGTAGATCGCCGCGATCCCCGGATCGCGATCGTCCCGCCACATCTCCTCGAGGAGGATGGTCGCGCCCTTATGCAGCTCGCCGGCCTGGACGCGGCCGAGGAGCACCTGCTCGTTGAACGCGACGACCAGATCCACCTCGTCGCCGCCGTTGGTGACCGGGCGTCCGGCGAGCCGGATGCGGTTCCCGCTCGCGCCCGCCATGCTGCGGGCGGGTGGCTGGATCTCCGCGGGGATGATCTCCACGGTCCAGATGCCGCGCCCGGAGCGGGCGGCGATCGCGCCGAACGACTGCCCGCAGCGCTGCGCACCCTCTCCGGAGTCGCTGATGATCTCGACGACGTGCTCCTCCAGACGCGTGACCGTCCGCGAGCCAGGGGCGCCCAGACCGATCGTCTCCGTGGTCATGCGACGCGCACCCGCGAGCGGCCGCGCTGCTCGGGCGCCAGCCCGAAGAGCCCCGGGCCGGTGCTGCCGCGGTACGGGACGTCGCTGTCCACCAGGCCGAGGTAGCGCTTCATGGCGCGCGCCGCGCGCCGGCCCGCGCCCATCGCCTCGATGACCGTCGCGGCGCCGGTCACGATGTCGCCGCCCGCGAACACGCCTTCGATGGACGTGGCGAGATCCGCGTCGGCGACGATGTATCCGCGGTCGTCGAGGGCGAGGCGCGACGTCGCGCCGAGGATGGGATTGGCGTCGGTCCCGATCGCGAAGACGACGGTGTCGCAGTCGATGTCGTGCTCGCTCCCGGCCAGCGCCACCGGCCGCCGCCGGCCCGAGGCATCCGGATCGCCGAGGGCCATGCGCAGGCAGCGCAGGCCACGCACGCCCCGCGCGCCGTCGTCGATGATCTCGACCGGGTCGGTCAGCCAGTGGAACTCGATCCCCTCCTGCTCGGCGTGGTGCAGCTCCTCGGCGCGCGCGGGCGCCTCCGCACGCGAGCGGCGGTAGACGCACATCACGCGCTCGGCCCCCAGCCGGAGCGCGACGCGCATCGCATCCATGGCGGTGTTCCCCGCGCCGACGACGGCGACGCGCCGCCCGATCCCCAGCGGCGTGTCGTGCGCCGGAAAGTCGCGCGCGCGCATGAGATTCACCCGCGTGAGGAGCTCGTTTGCCGAGATGACACCGTTCAGCGAGGCGCCGGGGATGTCCGGGAACGTCGGTGTCCCCGCGCCGACGCCGATGAACACCGCGTCGAAGCCCATCTCGGTGACCATCTGCTCGATCGTGAAGAGCCGCCCCACGAGGACGTTCATGCGGAAGGTGATGCCGAGCCGCGTGAGCTTCGCGATCTCCGCGTCGACCACGCTGTTCGGGAGGCGGAAGTCCGGGATGCCGTACCGCAGCACGCCGCCGGGCTGCTGGAACGCCTCGAAGACGGTCACCTCGCAGCCCGCCTTGGCCATGTCCGCCGCGCAGGCCATGCCGGCAGGTCCCGACCCCACGACGGCCACCTTGGGACCGGATGTCTCGATGAACGCCGTGCTCGACCAGCCCTCGGCGATCGCGGCATCGCCGACGACGCGCTCCAGACGGCCGATCGCCACGGGCTCGAGCGTCTGGCCGACCGTGCAGACCGCTTCGCACTGCGTCTCCTGCGGGCAGACCCGCCCGCAGATCGCCGGAAGCAGGGTCGTGTCCGACAGCACGTCGTACGCGCCGCGCAGGTCCCGCTCGGCGATCTTCGCGATGAAGCCGGGGATGTCGATGCCCACGGGACAGCCGCGCACGCAGGGCTCGTCGGGACAGAGCAGGCAGCGCTCCGCTTCGCGCAGCGCCTCGGTGAGCGTGTAGCCGCACGCCACCTCAGAGAAGTTGCGCGCGCGCTCGGCGGGCGGCTGCTCGGCCATCGGCGTCCGCTCCTGCGGGATCGTGCGGATGGTGCGTTTCTTCCCCACCTAGGCCTCCGGCGCCGTCTCGACGCGGCAGCCCTGCTGCCAGCGCTCGAGGGCGACCCGCTCCTCGGGCTTGAAGCGCGCGAGGCGGGACATGAGATCGTCGAAGTCGACGGCGTTCGCGTCGAACTCGGGGCCATCCACGCAGGCAAAACGCGTGCGCCCACCCACCTTCACCCGGCAGCCGCCACACATGCCGGTGCCGTCGACCATGACCGGATTGAGACTCACGGTCGTGGGGATCCCGAGCGTCGTGGTCAGTTCGGCGCAGCCACGCATCATGATCGGCGGCCCGATCGCGATGAGCTGATCGATGTCGGCGTGACGCGACGCGACGACCTTGATCCCCTCGGTGACGAGGCCCTTCATCCCGACGGAGCCGTCATCGCTGCAGATGACGAACTCGTCGCAGACCGCGCGGAAGCGGTCCTCCCAGAACACCAGATCCTTGTTGCGGAACCCGATGACGCCGATGACATAGGCGCCCGCCTCATGGAACGCGCGCGCCTGGGGATACACGGGCGCGACGCCCAGACCGCCGCCCACGCACACCACCTTCTTCGGCCCGGCGATGCGGCTGGGATGGCCCATGGGACCGACCAGCGCGTGGAGCGCGCTTCCCTCGCGAAGATCCCTCTGCATCTGGCGCGTCGTCTTGCCGACGGCCTGGATCACCAGCGTGATCGTGCCGCGCTCGCGGTCGTAGTCGGCGATGGTCAGCGGGATTCGCTCGCCCTCCGGGTGCGACATGACGATGACGAACTGGCCCGGCCGCGCCGCCCGCGCCATCTGCGGGTGGCTGACCTCGAGGAGATATGTGGTGTCGGAGAAGTCCTGCCGCCGGACGATCTCGTAGGGGGGCACCGTCGCGCTCGACATTGGGGAAATGCTGTGTTCGCCTCGTGTCAGGGGCAAAGGCCGAAGGGCCCTAACCTGACGGTCCTTCGGCTACAACCCGCCCCGGCTACTCCCCGGCGATGGTGTAGCCGCCGCGGAGCTCCTTTAGCCACTGCTCGAGCAGCTTGCCGAGGTCGTCGGTAGGGGCCTGCCCGACCGCCGAGACGTGCTTGCTCCGCTCGGGCTCCGGGAGCGGGCGTGGACGGTAGTGGACCTCGCGCCTGTCGATCGTCGTGACCACGTGCGCGTTGTAGCGTTCCGCGGTCCGCCGCCCAAGTCGGAGTTCACCGGACGCCGCGAGGGACCTTCGGCCCACGCCACCGACCCTGAGGGCCGTGCGGGAATCGGACCCGCGACAAGCGCTTTAGAAGAGCGCTGCTCTATCCACTGAGCTAACGGCCCACGTCAATTATCGCGGAGCGACGCCGTTATCTGGCCGTGTGGATCGGCCTTCCGGCCGCGACGAGCGCGGCCTCGCGGAACGTCTCCGCGAGCGTGGGGTGCCCGTGGATCGTCGCGATGACGTCATCGACGGTCGCTTCGAGACGCATCGCCAGCGTGGCCTCGGCGATGAGCTCGGACGCCTGCGGGCCGGCGATATGGACACCGACGATGCGGCCGTCCTTCCCAGCGGTCACGATCTTCGTGACCCCGTCGACCTCGCCGAGTGCCAGCGCGCGTCCGGACGCGCGGAACGGGAAGCGGCTCGCCTTCACCGTGTCGCCGAACCGCTCCTTCGCCTGCGCGTCGGTGAGCCCCACCGAGGCGAGCTCGGGATGCGTGTACACGACGTTCGGCACCGCGCTGTAGTCCATGACCGCGTCCTCACCGAGGATCGTGTCCACCGCGACCTCGCCCTGCGTGGAGGCGACATGCGCGAGCTTGGGCGAGCGTGGATCGCCGATGCAGTCACCGATCGCCCACACGCCGGGCACGTTCGTGCGCATGCGCTCGTCGACGGTGATCCCGAGGCGGTTGGTCGCCAGTCCCGCCTGCTCGACGCCGCTGTAGTTCGCGACGCGGCCCGCGCCGAGCAGCACCTCATCGGCCTCGAACGTCTGCGACTTCCCATCGATCTCGGCCGTCACCGTCACGACGGCACCGCTGCGGCGCACCTCGGTGACCTTCGCGTTCGGCAGCACGCGGAGCCCCTTCGGCTCGAGCGCGCGCAGCAGGATCCGGACGAGCTCGGGGTCGGCGAACGCGAGCGGCTGCGGGAGCATCTCCAGCACGGTCACGCTCGAGCCGATCTCGGCGAAGAACGTCCCGAGCTCCATCCCGATGACCCCGCCGCCGATGATCACCAGACGCTTCGGCAGCGTCGTGAGCGCGAGCGCGCCCACGTTGTCGAGCGGCTTCGCCTCGGCCAGGCCGGTGATCGGCGGCATGCCCACCTTCGACCCGGTGGCCACGATGACGCTCTTCGCCTCGATCGTCCGCTCGCCGTCCGATGCCTTCACGCGGATCTGGGTCGGCGAGACGAGCGTGCCCTCGGCCTTGATGAGATCGACCTTCCGCAGCTTGAGCAGCTGCTCGACGCCGCCCACGAGCTGCGCGACGACCTTGTCCTTGCGCGCGACCGCCTCCGCGATGACGAATCGCGGGTTGTCCACGTGGATGCCGTGGTCGGTACCGTGCGTCGCGAGGTGGAAGGCGTGGCTCGAATCGAGCAGCGCCTTCGAGGGGATGCACCCCACCGTGACGCAGGTGCCGCCCACCCGATCGCGCTCGACGAGCGCCACGCGCGCTCCCTTCACGCCGGCGTGCAGCGCGGCCACGTAGCCGCCCGGCCCGCCGCCGAGGATGGCGATGTCGTACGGGGTCACGTATCGAGCCTAGCCAGTTCGGCGGCCTCTCGCTCGAACGGATGCGCCGCGTAGCCGCGGCGCGCGTAGAGCCAGAGATACAGCGGCAGGAACGCCAGTCCGTAGCGCGCGTACTGGGCGACGTGCGCGAGCTCGTGCCGCCAGAGGAGCGGTGTGGGCTCGCGGGCGAAGACGATGACGTGCCCCAGGGTGATCGCGACGTAGCCACGGCGCGTGAGCAGCAGATGCGCGAGACCCCGGTCGCTCACATAGAGGAAGCACCCGTCGCGCATGCGCGGGCGCGCGCCGGAGAGGAGGCCGAGCAGGTGCCCCAGCGCGTCGGCGTGATGGGCGACGAGGCTACTGGATGGCCGCGACGATCTGCTCCACCGCCGCGACCACGCGCTCGCGGCCGGTGGCCGCTGTGTCGTAGCGGAGCGTCAGCGTCTTGGTGGTGAGCTCGAGATGGACGCCGGTGACGCCGGGGAGCAGCTTCGCCTCACGGACGATCTGGGCCGCGCAGGGGCTGCACATGAGCTCGAGGATCTCCATCGAGACCTCGGCCTCGTTGGCCGCGAGATCCGCGGCGACGGCGGCAGGGATCACGCGGGGGGCGGGCGCCGCGGACGGCGCGGCGGCCTGGCCACACGCGACCAGGAGCGCGGTAGAAAGAATGAGCGCCGGACGCACGTGACCATTGTGCGCCCGGCGCCCATGGAAGGGAGGGAGCTCGCTAGCGCGGGGTCTCGGTCCGGTCCTTCTCCTCGGCGACGTCGTTCTTGAGGTCGCCGATGCCCTCCTTGACCTGGCCCTTCACCTGATCGGCCTTGCCGCCCCACTCGGTGGAGCGATCGCCGGTGATCTTGCCGGCCTCCTCCTTGACCTTGCCCTTTGCCTGGTCGAACTGGCCTTCGGTCTTGTCCTTCATGTCGCTTTCTCCTTCGTGTGATCCGCATCCCTGACAGGCAAGACCGGTGCCGCAGCGAGACGCGCCCGTCTCAGAGCGCGCGCGGCCACCAGTTCCAGCGGCCAAGAAGGCGCATCGTCGCGGGCACGATGAGCGCGCGAACGAGCGTGGCGTCGAGGGCGACCGCGATGGCCATCCCGAGCCCGACGGACTTGATGATGACCACGTCGGCGAGCGCGAACCCGGTGAACACCGCGACCATGATGAGCGCGGCCGCGGTGATGAGACGGCCGCTCCGCTCGAGACCCAGGGCGACGGCGAGCGTATTGTCCCCGGTCCGCCGGTACTCCTCCTGTATGCGGCTGAGGAGCAGCACCTCGTAGTCCATCGAGAGCCCGAAGACGATGCAGAAGAGGATCACCGGCACCGCCGGATCGAGCGACTGCGGCGTGAAGTTGAGCTGCTCGGCGAGATGTCCCTGCTGGAACACCCAGACGATGGCGCCGAACGACGCGGCGATCGAGAGCAGGTTCATCATCACCGCCTTCAGCGGCAGCACGACCGAGCGCAGCAGGAGCAGCAGCACGACGTACGTCAGGACGATGATGAACGCGACCGCGCGAAGGGCGCGCGTCGCGATGAAGTCGATGGTGTCGAGGTCGAAGGCCGTCTGACCGGTCACGAGGATCTCGCCGTCGGCGGGATCGGCGGGCACGACGACCCGGCCCTCGCCGCGGAGCGTGCGGATGAGCTCCCGCGCATCGTCGCTCGATGCCGGCCGGGCCGACACGACGGAGAGCACCGCGATGTGCGTGCCGTAGACCGGCGTGCCCACCCGGAGCACGTCAGGCAGACGGCCGTAGGCATCCGCGAGACCGCGGACATGCGCGACGTGCTCCTCCGAGCGCGGATCGCCGTCGGGGAAGTGCGCCACCACGGTGACCGTGGACTGCTCCTGGCCGGGAAACGCGCGCACGAGGAGGTCGTAGCCGCGACGCGATTCGGCCTGCGGCGGCAGCGTGCGCGCATCGGCATTGGCCAGACGCATTGACAGGAATGGCGAGCCGGCGACCAGTACGAACGCCACGGTGGGCACGAGGACAAGGAGCGGGCGGCGCATGACCGCCGTCGCGATGGCGTGCCAGATGCCGCGACCGCTGCTGGCGCGGCGCGGGAGCGGCACCCGCCACGCGTTCACGCGCGGTCCGAGGATGGCCAGGAGGGCCGGCAGGAACGTGAGCGCGTAGACCACGGCGAGGCCCACGACGATCGCGCCCGCGACACCGAGCGACGAGAGGAACGTGCCCTCGAAGAAGAGCATCCCCGACAGGCCGATCGCCACAGTGAGGCCGGAGAAGACCACCGCCCGGCCCGCCGTGCCCATGGCTCGGGCCAGCGCGTCGGCGGTGGTCGCGCCCGTCGCGAGCTCCTCACGGAACCGCGCGACGATGAAGAGCGAGTAGTCGATCGCCGTGCCGAGGCCGACCAGCGTCACGATGTTCAACGCGTACGGGGAGACGTCGACGAAGCGCGAGAGCAGGAAGACGCCGCCCAGTCCGCCGACGATCGCGAGGATCCCCACGCCGACCGGCACGAGGGCGCCGACGATCGTGCCGAACACCAGGGCGAGCAGCACCAGCGCGACCGGCAGCGAGACGAGCTCCGCCCGCTGGAGATCCGCATCAAGGGTCTTGTTCAGCTCGTGGCCGATCGGCAGGCCGCCGGTCGCGAACACGCGGAGCCGGTCCGAGCTCACGGTGCGGCGCAGGTCCTCGTAGTAGCGGTCCGCGACGCTGCGGAAGTCGCGGAGTGTCACCGACACCGCGGTCGCGTGCCCGTCGCGGGACAAGAGGCTCCCGCTCTGCGCGGGAGCGTCGTAGTACGTGCGGACGGTCTGCACGCGCGGGTCCGTCCTCAGCGGCGCGATCGCGCGCGCCACCTCCGCCGCGAATGCCGGGTCGGTCGCGAGCTCGGTATCGCTCTCGAAGAGGATGAGGAAGCTCGCGCCGGAGGGCGTGCCACTCGGCCGCGGCAGCTGGGTGTTCAGCAGGCGCGAGGCGCGGCCGGCCTCGCTGGTGACGAGCGGCTCGGGGTCATCCAGCTCGCCGCCGCCGGCGACGAGGAGGCCGGAGAGCGCGAGCAGCAGTGCCGATGAGCCGAGCACCAGCCAGCGAAGGCGGTGGACCGTCCGTCCCCAGCGCTCGAGCATGTCCACCTCCCTACCGTCCGGGCCGCTGCGCGGTCCCCGGAGCGATGCGCAGATGACATTGACGCATCGGGGCCGGGTGCCCATCGTGCCCACCATGCCCTCGCTGGTGGACGACCTCGGAACGCGCCTGCCCGCGGGCTACCGCGCGCGACCGTTCGAGGATGCCGACCGCGAGCCGCTCGTCGCGGCGGGGAACGCGGAGAGCCATCCCATGGAGGCAGAGTCGGCCGAGGAGTGGCGGCGCTGGGAGTCGATGATCGAGGATCCCACGCTCGCACGCGTCACCGTGGTGGACCCCTCCGGCGCGGTCGTTGGCATGGGCTCCATCGCCAGCGGCATGAATCCACAGCCCGACGGCGCGCAGCACCTTGGCGTCGGCGTGCATGCGGACCACCGCGGGCGCGGCGTCGGCAGCGCGCTGCTGGCGACCTTCGAGGCCGAGGCCGGGCGGCGAGGCGTGCGGCGCCTCCTCTCCGGCGTCAGCGCAGCGCGCCCGTTCGCCGTGGAGTTCGCAGCGAAGCGCGGCTATCGCGAGATCGGCCGCCGCATCATGTCGTACCGCGAGCTCGCTTCGTACGACCCCGCGCCGTGGCGGGAGGCGATCGCCCGTGTGGAGAGGGACGGCATACGGATCCGCTCGTTCAGCGAGGTGCTCGCCGAGCGCGATGACGCCGGCCGCGAGCGGTTCTGGCGTGAGCTCTGGGAGGCCGAAGGGCCGATGTGGGATGACATCCCGTTCGCCTCGCCCACACCGCACTGGCCGTTCGAACGATTCCACGCGCTTGCGGTGAAGAGCGGACAGATGCTCGCGGACGTGTCCCTTGTCGCGTACGACGGGGACGTGATCGCGGGCTTCACCACCACGGGCGACCGGCAGGGCCGGGATGGCTGGACCTGGATGACCGGCGTCGCCAGGTCTCACCGCGGCCGCGGCATCGCCATGGCGCTGAAGGTGGACGTCCTCGCCCGCGCGAAGGCGCGGGGCCTGCGCGCGATGTGCACGGTCAACGACGAGCCGAACAAAGCGATGCGCGGGGTGAACATCAAGCTCGGCTACCAGCCGGTCCCCGATCGCGTCGAGCTGGAGAAGACCCTCTCCTAGGATGCCGCCGCGGATGCCGTCATCCCGCCGCTCCTGAGCCGGGCGTCGTCGGCCGGAGCTCCCCCGGCAGCAGCAGCATCGTGAGCCCACCCAGTAGCACCGCGCACGATGCCAGGACCATGCCGTAGCCCACGTCGTACGCCTGCCAGAGTGCCGAAGCGCCCAGCGCGCCGATCACTGTTCCCCCGTTCGCGACCGCGCTGACCGTGCCGAAGACGCGGCCGCGGCGCGCGGCCGGCACGGCGGTGGTGAGGAGGGCGAACCACGACGCGTTGAAGGCCGTGAGCGCGGCCCCCGTGATGAAGCTCACCGCATAGATCACCGGCCGCGGCAGCCCCAGCACGAGAGCGAATCCGAAGAAGAACACCGGGATCGAGGCGAGGACGGCCATGCGCCGGCGGCCGGTGCGGTCCGCGAGGTGGCCGAGCCACGGTCCGAGGGTGATGTCGCCGATGCCGAACACGGTGAAGATGATCCCCACGTCGAAGGTCGTCCATCCCAGACGCGTCGTCGCGAAGGGCGCGTAGCTGGTGATCCAGCCGCCGAAACCGATGAGCAGGAACAGGTTCGCGGCGAAGAGCACCAGCACCGAGCGCGTCCACACCCGCTCCCCGGCCGGCCGAGGCAGGTGCACCTGCCTCGCCGGGCGCGGGAGGAAGAGCGCCGCGACGAGTGCGAGCGCGCTCGTCCCCGCGACGATGAAGAACGGCGTGCGCAGATCCGCCGCGACCGCGACGAGCCCGCCGATGGCCGGACCCATCACGTTCCCGGCCGAGGTGGCCGCCGAGATGATGCTGTTCAGGAACGCCAGACGCGCCGGATCGGCGGTCTGGGAGATGTACAGGCGGGTGGCGATGATGTTCGACCCGGCGCCGAGGCCAGCAACGCCGCGATAGCCGATGAGCGCCAGTGCCGTGGGTGCCGTGGCGATGAGGCCGTTCGCGGCGGCGTACACCGCGGTGCCGCCCAGGATGAAGCGGCGTGAGCCCAGGCGGTCGATGAGCATCCCGGCACCAAACTGGCCGACCGAGTTCATCACCGCGAACGCGGAGGTCATGAGGCCGAGCTGCAGCGGCGTGGCCCCGAGCGACAGGCCGTAGAGCGGCAGGAGCGGCAGCATGATCGAGATGCCCAGGCTCGAGACGAACGAGATCGCCGCGAGGACCGGGAGTGCGGGACCGAGCGTCGCCACTCCGCGGAGCATCGCGGCACTGTAGACGCGCCCCGCTGCCGGCCGCTCCATATCCTGTGCGACACAGGAACGGTCGCGCGGGCCGCCGCGGACCGTGATCGCGCGATCGGGCGCCTGCGTATGGCTGACGGGAGGTGCGCCATGATCCGGCTGCTGCTGGCGACCATGCTGCTCGTGGGCATCGGGACGACGCTCGTGTCCTGCGGCGGGCCCGGGAACGACCCGAAGGCGAGCGGCGGCCTGGGCTACTAGCCGCGCGCGAGGAAGAACGCGCCGAACACCGCCACGGGGACCGCGATCAGCGCGGCGAGGAGCCAGAGCCCGTAGCGGGCGCTCCCCTCCTCACGCTCGATCCAGCCCGCGGTCCAGAGCGGCAGGACCAGCACCAGCGGCAGGAGCAGCGGGAAGAGCGGCGGCTGGTACGCGATGAGCAGCGCGAACGGGACCGCGAGCGCCAGCGCCACGGCGTGGAAGCGCGCGAAGAGCCGCAGCAGCACCAGACCGCCCGCGACACAGAGCACCGGGACCCCGAGCGTCGCGAAGAGGCCGAGCAGCGGCAGGAACGCGGCGGCCAGCACCAGGAGCGCCGCCAGGGCCGCCGCGACCACACCGCCGACGGCCCACATGGGCGAGCGCACGGCAAGCAGACCGACCATGGTCCAGCCTGCGGCGACGAGCGCCGGTATCCCGACGACGGGTGCGAGCGTCTCGATCACAGACGCAACAGCGGCACGAGCGCGATGCGCAGGGCGATGACGAGCAGCAGCGAGATGAGCGCGACCGCGCCTTCGCCGAGCCGGCCACCGGTGGCGCGCCGCACGAGGCCATAGACGGGGTCGGTGGCCTTGTGGAAGACGCCCATGAAGAAATTCGGTTGGCTCCCGATGATCAGCGTGAGGAGGATGCGACCGAGGATCATCCAGAAGACGAGCGCCAGCGCGAAGTTGACGAGCTGCGCGATGAGGCTCATCGGACGCGTGGAAGGGGGACCCCGCGGGGTCCCCCTTCCGACAGTGGCGTGATCAATGACCTCCGGCCCCGCCGGTCGCGGGAGCCGTGGTCTGCGCGGCGGACGTGGTCGCGGGGAGGCTCATCTCGCCGACGGGGATGCGCAGCTGGTCCACCATGTCCTGGATGTACTTCGGCGAGGGCGAGGTGGCAAGGCTCACGATGATCTGGAGACCGAAGTTGACGATCATGCCGAAGATGCCGGCCGAGAGATGTGACAGTCCGAGGACCGTGAAGTTCGGATTGGTGTAGTTGAGCGCCATGTAGGTGAGCGTGGTAACGAGGCCACCGATCATGCCCGCGATGGCGCCGTTGCCGTTGGCGCGGCGCCAGAAGATGCCGAGGAGCACGACCGGGAAGAACGTCGCCGCAGCGAGCGAGAAGGCCCACGCGACCATCTGCACGATGAGCGCGAGGCGTGGCAGTGCCGCGAACGCGGCGGCGGCGGCGGCGACGACGATCATGACGCGGCTCGCGAAGAACCGTGCTCCGTACGAGGCCTTGGGGTTGATGACCTTCGCGTAGAGATCGTGCGAGACAGCGGTCGCGATGACGAGCAGCAGGCCGTCCGCGGTGGAGAGCGCGGCCGCGAGCCCGCCCGCCGCGACGAGCGCGGCGATGGTGTACGGCAGGCCGGCGATCTCCGGGGTCGCGAGCACGACGATATCTGCGACGATCGTCAGCTCGGGGAACTGGAGGATGCCGTCCTTGTTCGCGTCGTTGATGGTGAGCAGTCCGGTCGCGGTCCAGTTGCCCACCCACGCGGGGAGATCGGCGATCTTCTGGCCGACGACATTGCGCAAGACCTCGAGCCGCGAGAAGGCGGCGTAGGCCGGTGCGGTGAAGTACAGCAGGAAGATGAAGAACAGCGACCAGCCGACCGACACGCGGGCGGCCTTGGGGTTCGGCACGGTGTAGTAGCGGATGAGGATGTGCGGGAGACCCGCCGTGCCGGCCATGAGGCAGAACGTGAGCGCGAGGAACTCGAACGGCGCGCCGACAAAGGTGCGGTTCACGATCGGCTCGGGTGCAGCGAACCCGAGCTGCTTCGCGCTGGCGATCCACGAAGCGTTGCTCAGTGCCTGTTTGAACGGCTCGACGTAGTTCGAGAGCTTGAGATCGCGCTCGATGTCGGTCACGGCGCCGAGCGCCTGGCCGTACATGAGCTCGGAGATCGGCACGCCGGTGAACTTCTGCGAGAGGAAGGTGACCGGCACGAGGTAGGCAACGATCAGGATGATGTACTGGGCCACCTGGGTCCAGGTGATCGATTTCATGCCGCCCAGCAACGAGCAGAGCAGGACGCCGGACAGGCCGACGAACACACCGACCTCGTAGGACACGCCGACGAGGCGCGACATGATGATGCCCACCCCGGTGACCTGCGCGGTCACGTAGGTGAATGAAATGAGGATCGCGCACACCGCGCTGGTGATACGCGCCGCCTTGGCACGCTCGGCAAAGCGTGTCGCGACGAAGTCCGGGATGGTGAACTGGCCGAACTTCCGGATATAAGGCGCGAACAGGAGCGCGAGGAGCACGTAGCCGCCGGTCCAGCCCATGACGTAGGCGAGACCGTCGTAGCCGAGCAGCCAGATGGTGCCGGCCATCGAGATGAACGACGCGGCGCTCATCCAGTCGGCGCCGGTGGCCATGCCGTTGAAGAACGGCGGGACCTTCCGGCCCGCGACGTAGTACTCGTCGAGCTTGCGGGTGAAGTTCAGGATGCCGATGACCGCATACATGCTGAGGGTCAGCAGCAGGAAGGCGTAGCCGATGGGCCGGCGGCCCAGACCGAGCTGCTCGAGACCCAGCATCACCAGGACGAAGATCAGGAACCCGAGGGTGAAGAGGCCGTACCAGCGCCGCAGCTTCGCGGAGAACGCGGCGACCTCGGCTTTGGTGACCGTGGTGACGCTCATGGATCGGCGTCCTCCGTTCGTGAGTCTTCCTCGTCCATGCCGTACTTCCGGTCGAGCACGTTGTTCATGTACCAGGCGTAGAAGAAGATCAGCGTGACGAAGACGACGAGCGAGCCCTGGCTGGCGAGCCAGTAGCCCAGCGGGAATCCGGTGAGGATGCGGATGTCGTTGAGCGCCTTGGCGAACGGCGGGTGCAGGTATGCGGCGGCGAACCAGATGACCAGCAGGATCGCGATCATCCTGACGTTCTCGCGCCAATACGCGCGTCGCCGCTCCTCACGGCTCATAGCCGCGATCTTCGGATCGGTAGCCAACCCAGTCCTCCTTTCGATGCATCACGTGATGTCGAGGAAGCACCAAACGGCCACGTGTCAGGCTGCGCCTCACCTCCCACCCGGGCCCCCTCCCCGGAATCCGCGTATTCAGGGGCTTCCGGCCGGGCTCGTCAACTCCCCCACGGCGGCCCGTGCATCAGGTGAAAATCGCTGTCCGGCGGGCGGCCCCTAGTCGTCGCGGCCTGATGCGGAGGCCGTCCGGATGGACTCCACCACCGTGGAGTCGGCGAGGGTGGTGGTGTCCCCGAGCGGCTGCCCGTTGGCGATGTCCCGGAGCAAGCGACGCATGATCTTCCCGGAGCGGGTCTTGGGGAGCTCGGGCGTGAACATGATCGTCTTCGGCCGGGCGATCGAGCCGATGCCCTTCACCACGTGCTCGCGCAGCTCCTTGGAGAGATCCTCCGAGCCGTCCTTGCCGCCGCGGAGCGTGACGAAGGCGAAGATCGCCTGCCCGGTGACCGGGTCCTCGCGGCCGATGACCGCCGCCTCGGCGACGGCGGGATGCGACACGAGCGCCGACTCGACCTCGGTGGTGGAGATGCGGTGCCCCGAGATCTTCATCACGTCGTCCACGCGGCCCATGAGCCAGAAGTAGCCATCGGCATCGCGGCGCGCGCCGTCGCCCGCGAAGTAGCGGCCCGGAAAGCGGCTCCAATACGTGTCGCGGAAGCGCTTGTCGTCCTTGTAGATCCCGCGCAGCATCGCCGGCCAGGGCTTCGTGAGCACGAGATAGCCCGCGCCGCCCAGGGGGACGCTCTTCCCCTCCTCATCGACCACGTCCGCCCCCACACCCGGGAACGGGAACGTCGCGCTGCCCGGCTTGGTGGTGGTGATCCCGGGAAGCGGCGTGATGAGGATCATGCCGGTCTCGGTCATCCACCAGGTGTCGACGATCGGGCAGCGGCCACCGCCGATCGTCTCGTGGTACCAGAGCCAGGCCTCCGGATTGATGGGCTCGCCCACCGATCCAAGGAGCCGCAGCGAGCGCATGTCGTGCTTCTGCACGTACTCGGCGCCCCACTTCATGAACGTCCGGATGGCCGTCGGGGCGCAGTAGAGCACGCTCACCTTGTACTTCTCGACGATCTGCCACCAGCGGTCCTTGTCGGGGAAGTCCGGCGTCCCCTCGTACATGACGCCGGTGGTCCCGTTCGCGAGCGGACCGAACACGATGTAGCTGTGCCCCGTCACCCAGCCGATGTCGGCCGCGCACCAGTACACGTCCTCGTCCTTGATGTCGAAGATCATCCGGTGCGTCGTCGCGACGCCGGTGAGGTAGCCGGCGGTGGTGTGGACGATGCCCTTCGGCTTCGCCGTGGTCCCCGATGTGTAGAGCAGGTAGAGCATGTGCTCGCTGTCGAGCGGCTCGGCGGGACAGTCGGCGGGCTGCTTCGCCACGAGGTCGTGCCACCAGACATCGCGACCCTCCGTCCAGGGCACGTTCTGCTTGGTCCGGCGGACGACCAGGACCTTCTCGATGGTCTTCGTCTGCGCGATGGCATCGTCGGCGTTCTTCTTCAACGGAACGACGCCACCCTTGCGGTAGCCACCGTCCGCGGTGATGAGCACCTTGGCCTCGGAGTCGTTGATGCGTCCGGAGAGCGCCTCGGCCGAGAAGCCCCCGAACACCACCGTGAAGGGCGCGCCGATGCGCGCGCAGGCGAGCATCGCCGCCGGCAGCTCGGGGATCATCGGCATATAGATCGCGACACGGTCGCCCTTCCGGACACCGAGCGCCCTGAGCCCGTTCGCGCAGCGCTGGGTCTCGTCGAGCAGATCCTGGTAGGTGATCGTGCGCGTGTCGCCGGGCTCACCCTCCCAGTGGTACGCGACCTTCGACCCCTTCCCCGCGTTCACGTGACGGTCGAGGCAGTTCTCCGAGATGTTGAGCTGGCCACCGAGGAACCACTTCGCGTAGGGCGCCTCCCACTCGAGGACCTTGGTGAAGGGCGTGCGCCAGTGGAGCGTCTTCGCCTGCTCCGCCCAGAAGCCCTCGAGGTCCTTGGCCGCGCGGTCGTAGATCCTGGGATCGGCGACGTTCGCGCGCGCCGTGAACGCCGGGGGCGGCGGGAATCGCCGATCCTCCTGCGAGAAGGTCTCGAGCGCGGCGGTGCCGGTCGGTCCACCTGCCATCGGTCGTCCTCCCGCTGGGTGCCACCAGCGCGGGGAGTATGCCGCGACCCGCCTAGAGCGCGCTCGCGACGCCGCGCTCGAGGGCGTCCAGGTGGGCGCGGTAGTGGTTCGGGAGCGTCAGGAGCCACCCGAAGGCGTTCAGCTCGCCGTAGTACGGATGCCGCGCCATCACCCGCAGGTCGGGTCCCGCCGGGAACTCCGAGCGCAGCTGGCGCATACCGGCCTCCGCCTTCAGGGCGAGGCTGGCGATGCCGTCGCGGGTCACGGCGGCCGCGGCGGGACGGGGCTGGCCGGTCCGGCCGGCGGGCTCCGCCCGGGCGATGCGCAGAGCGATCTGGGCCACCCCGCGCTCGATGAGCAGGAGGTGGACGGCGACCTGGCCGACCCCCCAGGCGTCGTCGGTCCCGGTCACCAGGTCGGCGTCGCTCACGCCGGCGACCAGATGGAGCAGCCGGGCCCGGCCCTCGGCGGTCGCCTCGGCGACCAGGCGGATCGTCTCGGCCACCCACGCCGGGCGGTCAGGGGGCTCATCGGTGACTGTCAGGCTCATCGTGGGCACATCATGCCCGCACCGAGGCCGTTCGTGTGTGAGAATTCCACGCGAACCCTAAGCAAACATGGCCCTTGAGGCTGCACAGGAGGACGAAGTGGCGGGGATCTCGAAGTCAGAGACGATGAACCGGCTGGCAGAGAAGACCGGGCTCACCAAGAAGCAGATCGCGTCGGTGCTCGATGAGCTCGCGGCGCTGGCGTACAAAGAGGCCCGCAACGGCTTCACGTTCCCCGGCGTGGGCAAGCTCGTGGTCGTGGACCGCAAGGCCCGCATGGGCCGCAACCCGGCGACGGGCGAGGCGATCTCCATCCCGGCCAAGCGCGTGCTCAAGTTCCGCATCGCCAAGCAGGCGAAGGACTCCGTCCTGGCCAAGCGCAAGTAGTCAGGCCGGGACGAGCCGGCCACAGCACTCATTCGAATTGAAGCGAGGTCCTTCACCAGTGGTTCCGTACATCGCGGAGCTCTCGGTGAAGGACCTCGCTCTCGTCTCGGACCTGCGCCTCTCGCTCTCACCGGGTCTCACCGTCCTCACCGGCGAGACGGGCGCGGGCAAGTCGATGCTCGTTGACGCGCTGCTCGCGGTCACCGGCGGCCGTGTCGCGGGGGGCATCGTGCGCGAAGGCGCGGACCGCGCGCACGTCGAAGCGGTCATCGCCGGCGCGCGAGACGAGGACCTGGTCCTCACACGCGAGATCGCGGCGGGGCGGTCCCCGGCGCGTGTCGACCAGCGCACCGTGCCGGTCTCGCAGCTGGCGGAGATCGGCACGGAGCTCGTGGCCATCCACGGCCAGGGCGACCAGCTGCGGCTCGCGCGCCCGTCGATCCAGCGCGACGTCCTCGACGAGTTCGGCGGCCACGACGCGCTGCGCGCGATGGTGGGCGAGGCGCACGCGCGCCTTCGCACGCTCGAGGACGAACGCGTGGCGCTCGGCGGTGATCCTCGTGAGCGCGAGCGGCGGGCGGAGCTGCTCGCGCACGAGGTGGAGGAGATCGGGCGAGCGCGCCTGCGGCCGAACGAGGAGGCGGAGCTGGAGGCGGCGCTCGTCGTCGCGCGCTCCGCGGAGAAGCTGCGTGCCGCGGCGCTCGCGGCACAGGAGCTTCTGGCCGGCGATCGGGCGAGCGTGCGCGACCGGCTGGCGCTCGCCGAGCGCGAGCTCCGCCGCGCGGCCGAGCTCGACGCGCGTCTTTTGCCCACGCTCGATCGGCTCGTCGCCGCCGTGAGCGAGGCGGACGAGCTCGCGATGGAGCTGCGTCGATACGCCGAGGGCATCGAGGCCGACCCGAAGCGACTCGCCGACCTCGAAGCGCGGTCCGACCTGCTGTACGAGCTCAAGCGCAAGTACGGCGACGACCTCGGTGCGGTGATCGCCTACGGCGATCGGGCCGCCGCCGACCTGGAAGCGCTGCGCCGGAGCGAGACGCGGCTCGCCGAGCTCGACGAGGAGCAGCGCGCGGCCGAGGCCGCGCTCGCGAAGGCGGCGAAGACGCTGCGCGCGGCGCGCGAGAAGGCCGGCGCGGCGCTCGCGGCCGCGGTGGAGGGTCAGCTGAAGGACCTCGCGCTCGCACGCTGCCGGTTCAGCGTGTCGGTCACCGCGCGCGAGCCCGATGCGACGGGCGCCGACGACGTGCGCTTCCTCATCGCACCGAACCCCGGCGAGCCGGCGAAGCCGATCGACGAGATCGCCTCCGGTGGCGAGCTCTCGCGCATCATGCTCGCGCTCGAGGTCACGCTCGCCGCGAGCGACCGCACACCCGTGCTCGTCTTCGATGAGGTGGATGCGGGCGTCGGTGGCCGCGTCGGCGAGACGGTCGGCCGCGCGCTCTGGTCGCTCGCACGGCACCATCAGGTGCTCGTCGTCAGCCACCTACCGCAGGTGGCCGCCTACGCCGACCAGCACGTCGCGGTACGCAAGGAGGTGCGCAAGGGACGCACGCACGTCACCGCGACACCGCTCGACGAGCGCGAGTCCATCGCCGAGCTGGCCGAGATGCTCGGCGCGGGCGGCGCGAGGTCGCTCGCGGCGGGCGCGAAGGAGCTGCGCTCGGCGGCGACCACCTGGAAGGCCGCGCGTTGAGACGCGGCGGCGCGACGGGCGCCCCGGCCGGCACCCCCGGGCCGAACGTGCCGTTCCCGCCACAGGAGGCGCTGCTCGTGGACGCCATCCCGACCGGCCCGGCCTGGTGGTACGAGCCGAAGTGGGACGGGTTCCGTGGCGTGCTGGAGAATGACGGCGGCGAGCTCGCGCTCTGGAGCCGCAACGGCCGGCCGCTGCTGCGCTACTTCCCCGAGCTGCGCGCGCTCGGCGAACGCCTTCCGGCGCACTCGGCCCTCGACGGTGAGATCGTCATCGCGGCCGACGGTCGGCTGGAGTTCGACCTCATGCAGATGCGCCTGCACCCGGCGGAGTCGCGCATCCGCAGGCTCGCTGCCGAGACGCCGGCCATGTTCATCGCCTTCGACGTGCTGCTCTGGGACGGCACGCCGGTGCACGAGCGGCCGCTCGCCGAGCGGCGCGTGTTCCTCGAGCGGAACGTCACCGGCATCCGACTCTCCGAGGTGACCCGCGACGTCGCCACGGCACAGCAGTGGCTCGAGCGGCTCGAGGTGCTCGGCCTCGACGGCATCGTCGCCAAGCGCACCGACCTCCCCTACCGGCCGGGCTCGCGCGAGGCGGTGCAGAAGGTGAAGCACCACCGCACGGTCGACTGCGTCATCGTGGGCTACCGGACGAGCGGCAAGCGCATCGCCACGCTCCTCCTCGGGCTGTACCGCGAGGACGGGATCCTCGACTTCGTCGGTCACACCTCGGGGATCCCGGCGCGGCTCGAGACGGAGCTGCAGGCGATCCTCCCGCCGCTGCGGGAGGAGGAGGGCACCTTCGCACGCCAGTTCAGCGAGGCGGCGGGGCGCATCCCCGGCGGCGGCTCGCGCTGGTCGGGCGGCAAGGACCTCCCCTGGCACGAGGTGCGCCCGGTGCTCGTCTGCGAGGTCCGCTTCGACAAGCTGGAGGGTGAGCGGTTCCGCCACGGCACGCGCTTCCTGCGCTTCCGGCCGGACAAGGACGCCCGAGCTTGCACCTGGGCACAGCTCGATTCCGCGCGCCGGCCCGGCGACCCGGTCCTCGAGGATCTGCTCCGCGCACCGTGACGGATCCTGCCTGACGGACAGGTGAGGACCCGCGCCTAGCATTCGCGGCGATGCTCGACGTCCCGGCATTCGGCCGGCGGGTCGCCGACCTGGTGGTCCGACCCATCGTCGCCTGCGCTCCCGACGATCACGTCGGCGAGGCGGCGCGGCGCATGGTCGCGGCCGACACCGGCTCGGTGGTGGTGGTCGACGACGCGGAGCGTCCGCTCGGGATCATCACCGACTCGGACCTCCGCCGACTCGTCGCCCGGTCGCACCCCTTCACCGCGCCGCTGCGCGAGGTCATGTCGGCGCCGGTGGCGACGATCGCCAGGGACGAGCTCGGCCTCGAGGCCGTCCAGATGATGCTCGAGCGCCACATCCACCACCTCGTGGTGGTGGACGACGGCGGCCGAGCGACGGCGGTCGTCGCCGACAGCGACATCGTCGCCTTCGAGGCGGACCGCCCGCTCTTCCTGGCACGCCGCATCGAGCGCGCACCCAGCGTCGAGGAGCTCTCGGCCGCGCGCGCGACATACCCCCGCACGGTGCGCGTGCTGCTGGCCAGCGGCGCGGGTGCGGACGCGGTGGCGAGGATCCTCGCCGAGACGAATGACCGCATGACGATCCGCGTGCTCGAGCTCGCGCATCGCGAGCTCGGACCGCCACCGGCGCCGTACGCGTGGCTCTGCATGGGGACCGAGGGACGGCGCGCCCAGACGCTGCGCACCGATCAGGACAACGGCCTGGTGTGGAGCGATGACGCGCCCGCCGATGCGGAGGGGTACTTCGCGCGCCTCGCCGACTGGGGGGTCGCCGCGCTCGAGCGCACCGGCGCGCCACGCTGCCCGGGGGATGTGATGGCCACCAATCCCATCTGGCGCGGCCCGCTCGCGGCCTGGCGGCGGCGCTTCTCGGAGTGGCTCGCCGAGCCACGACCCGAGGCGCTGCTCAATGCGCTCATCGCCTTCGACTTCCGCGCCGCCGCGGGCGAGGCCCGGCTCGCGCAGGAGCTGCGGACCTGGCTCGTTCCCCGGGTCGCGAGCGCGCGCCGCCTGCTGGCGCACATCGCCGCCGGCGCGGCGGGGCACCGTCCGTCCGTCGGACCATTGGGCGGCATCACCCTGGAGCGATCCGGCCCCGATCGGGGATCCTTCGACGTGAAGCGGGCGCTCGCGCCGATGGTCGACGGCGCGCGGCTGCTCGCCCTCGAGCAGCAGGTCGCGAGCACGAGCACCCTGGAGCGGCTCGCGGGCGCGCAGGGTCGCGGCGCGCTCCCCGACGAGGATCTGGAGGAGCTGCGCGCCGCCTACCTCGCGCTCCAGCTCCTCCGGCTACGGTCGCAGCTCACCGCCATCGACGCCGGCCTGCCGCCGGACAATCGCGTGCATCCGCGCCGCCTGGTCCCGGCCGAGCGCGCGAGCCTGCGCGAGCATCTCCACGCGATCGAGCGCTTCCGGCGTGGCATCGAGCTGGATCGAGCGATGGCGGTGCGCGGTGTCTGACCGGCATCCGACGCTGATCAGCCGGCTTGCGGACGCGACGGTGGTCGCCTTCGACTGCGAGATGACCGGCCTCGATCCGAAGCGCGATGCCATCTGCGCGATCGGCGCCGTCCGGATCCGGCACGGCACGCTGACCGACGAGACCTTCGACACGCTCGTGGATCCCGGGCGCCCCATCGGGGCGGCGGCGCGGGCCATCCACGGCATCAGCGACGACGACGTTCGCGGACGGCCACGGCTCGATGCCGTGCTCGCGCCATTTCGCGACTTCATCGGGGACCACATCCCGCTCGCACACGTCGCCAGCCTCGATCTTTCGTTCCTGGCCCCAGCGCTGAAGCGCGCCGGCCTCCCCTCCCTCGAGCGCGTGCTCGACACGGCAGTGCTCGCACGGACGCTCATGCCGGCACATCACGACGTCACGCTGGAGAGCCTGTGCGCGCATTTCGGGATCCCGCTCGATGGGCGCCACAGTGCGCTGGGGGACGCCCGGCTCGCGGCGCGTCTCTACCTCCGTCTGCTCCCCTACCTCGAGCACCGCGGGGCGCTCACGCTCGAGCGCGCGCTCCACTGGGGAGACGCCCATCACGCCTCCGCGCTCCGTTAGTCAGTCGGGCGCGGGCGGCCTTCGGCTCTTTCCACGGTTCCAGCCGGTCGCGCGCGCCTGCTCGCGCCAGGCCTTCTGCTCCTCCTCGGTGAACGAGCGCATCCGGCTCGGCCGCACGAGCACGCGCTCATCCAGCACCGGCGCCTTCAGCTTCAGCGCGGCGAAGGTCGGTAGGAGGCTCACGCGCCGCTCCCACATGCCCGCGGTGAGATCGCCGACCGCCGCCACGCGCTCGCGCATGGTCCGGAGCGTGAAGCGCGCCGGGTCCACGTCCGCGACCTCGTCCCAGGCGAGCGGCGCCGACGCGCGCGCGTCCGATGTGGGGCGGATCGAGTAGGCCGAGGCGATGGTGCGGTCGAACGCGTTCTGTCCGTAGTCCACGAAGACGCCGGTGCG
This sequence comes from Candidatus Limnocylindria bacterium, assembly GCA_035699805.1. Taxonomy (GTDB): domain Bacteria; phylum Chloroflexota; class Limnocylindria; order P2-11E; family P2-11E; genus CF-39. The sequence goes on from DASSPF010000014.1 coordinate 54,695, forward strand.
ATCCTTCACCACCCACGTCGTGGTCGCGATCTTCGGGACGCGCCTGGCGATCTCGACCGCGATGGCCTTGGCGAGGCGGCGCACCTCGGGGAACGGCAGCTCCGGGACGATCGGCGTGAGGATGTGCATGCCGGTCGCGCCCGAGGTCTTCGGATAGGACGGGAGCCCGAGCTCGTCGAGCACGACCCTCGTCACCATCGCGATCTCGCGCACGTGCTCCCAGGGGTCCCCCTCGCTCGGGTCGAGGTCGATGAGCATGTAGTCCGGCTTCGCGAACGCGGGGACGCGCGAGTGCCAGGTGTGCATCTCGATACAGCCGAGATTCGCGATCCACGCGAGGCCCGCCGCGTCGGTGACCACCGGAAAGTCCGCGGCGTTGCCGCTGGGATAGTCGATGTGCACGGTCTCGAGCCACTCCGGATGCGGCTGCGGGACGCGCTTCTGGTAGAAGAAGTCTCCCTCGACGCCGTTGGGGTAGCGCTTCATCTGCATCGGCCGATGGGCGACGTGGTGGAGGATGTTCGGCGCGAGATCCACGTAGTACTGCACGAGATCGCCCTTGGTCAGACCGGGCTGCGGGAAGAACACCTTGTCGGGGTTGGTGACCGAGACCTCGCGGCCATCGACCAGCATCCCCGCATCGTAGCCGCGCGACTACATGAACACGAGGTAGCGCAGCCAGATGTCGATGGTGCAGATCACCATCGTGAGGAGCGTAGCCGGGACGCCGTAGCGTAGGTACGCGCGGAACGTGATGGGGTGGCCGCGCGACTCGCTCATGCTGCTCACGACGACGTTGGCCGACGCCCCCACCACCGTGGCGTTCCCACCCATGTCCGCCCCGAAGACGAGCGCCCAGATGAGCGGCTCGACGTTCACGGTGCGGCCGAGCTCCTCGACGAGCGGGACCATCGTGATCGTGTACGGGATGTTGTCGATGACCGCGGAGAGGATGCCGCTCATCCACAGGACGAGCAGTGCCGCGATGTCGGTGCGGCCGCCGGTCAGGGCGATCAGCTGGTG
>DASSPF010000015.1:0-2025 GCA_035699805.1 Candidatus Limnocylindria bacterium
ATGACCTGCGCGAGGCGCCGGTAGAGGATCTCGTTCACCAGCGTGCTCTTCCCGGAGCCGGAGACCCCGGTGACCGCGACGAACACGCCGAGCGGGATGCGGACGTCCACGCCCTTGAGGTTGTGCTCGCGCGCGCCGCGCACGACGATCGCGTCGCCCTTTGTCGGCCGGCGCCGCGCGGGGACGGGGATGCGGCGGCGTCCCGAGAGGTACGCGCCGGTCAGCGAGCGCGGCTCCCGCAGGATGTCCTCGAGGGTGCCCTGCGCCACGACCTCGCCGCCGTGCTCGCCGGCGCCGGGACCGATATCGACGATCCAGTCGGCGGTGCGGATGGTCTCCTCGTCGTGCTCGACCACGAGGATGGTGTTCCCGAGATCGCGCATCCCCACGAGCGTCCGGATGAGCCGCGCGTTGTCACGCTGGTGCAGCCCGATGGACGGCTCGTCGAGGATGTAGAGGACCCCCATGAGGCCGGAGCCGATCTGCGTCGCGAGGCGGATGCGCTGCGCTTCGCCGCCCGACAGCGTGGTGGCCGAGCGGTCCACGGTGAGGTAGTCGAGGCCGACGTCCACGAGGAAGCCCAGGCGCGTGCGGATCTCCTTCAGGACCTGCCTCGCGACCTGGCGCGAGCGCGCCGACAGCGGGCTGGTGCGCTCCTTCTCGAGGGCGCTGACCCAGTCGAGCGCTTCGCTCACGGTGAGCGCGGCGACGTCCATGATGCTCCGGCCACCGATCGTCACCGCCAGCGCCTCTGGCTTGAGTCGCCGACCCTTGCACACCGGGCAGGCGCGCTCGCTCATGTACTTCTCGATGTCGGCGCGGATGTGCTCCGAGGTCGTCTCCCGGTACTGGCGCTCGAGCCAGGCGAGCAGACCCTCCCACTCGTACTCGTACGTCCGCCGCTGACCGCTCTTGTTCTCGTACGAGAGGCGCAGCGGCGCGTCGGTCCCGCCGAGGAGCGCGTCGATGGCTTTCTTCGGGAGCTTCTTCACCGGATCGCCGAGCGAGAATTTGAACGTGCGCGCGAGGCCCTCGAGGATCGCCATGCGGTACTGGGCCGTGCCGCCGGACTTCTGCCACGGCAGCACGGCCCCGTCGCGCAGCGAGAGGTCGGGGTTCGCGAGCACGAGCTCGGGGTCGGGCTCGAGCCTGGTGCCGAGACCGGTGCAGGCGGGGCACGCGCCATGCGGCGAGTTGAACGAGAAGGTGCGCGGCTCGATCTCGCCGATCGAGAAGTCACCCTCGGGGCACGCGAGGCGCTGGCTGAACATCCTCTCGGGCACCTTGCCGTCCGCGTCCGCGACCACGACGAGGCCCTCACCCAGCCGCAGCGCGGTCTCCACCGAGTCGGTGAGCCGCGCGCGGTCGGCCTCTCCGTCGGCCCCGCGCCGGAGCACGAGGCGGTCGACGACGACCTCGAGCGTGTGCTTGCGCATCTTGTCCAGGACGATGTCCTCGGAGAGGTCGCGCACGGTGCCGTCCACGCGCACGCGCGCGAAGCCGCCACGGCGCGCCGTCACCAGGAGCTGCTGGTGCTCGCCCTTCCGATCGCGCACGAGCGGCCCCAGCAGGAGCAGCCGCGTGCCGTCGGGGTACGCGCGGATCTGGTCCACGATCTCCTGCACCGTCTGCGCGACGATCGGGACGCCGTGCTGCGGGCAGTGCGGGATGCCGGTCCGCGCGAACAGGAGGCGGAGGTGGTCGTAGATCTCCGTCACGGTGCCCACGGTGGACCGCGGGTTGCGCGTCGAGCCCTTCTGGTCGATGGAGACCGCCGGAGACAGCCCTTCGATGAAGTCGACGTCCGGCTTCTCCATCTGACCGAGGAACTGCCGCGCGTACGCCGAGAGCGACTCGACGTAGCGGCGCTGGCCCTCGGCGTAGATCGTGTCGAACGCGAGCGAGGACTTCCCCGAGCCCGACAGGCCGGTGATGACCACGAGCTTGTCGCGCGGGATCTCGATGTCGATGTTCTTGAGGTTGTGCTCCCGCGCCCCCTTGACGTGGATCGTGGTCAGCGGCATC
>DASSPF010000016.1:0-5807 GCA_035699805.1 Candidatus Limnocylindria bacterium
CGCTCATCTCGGTGGGCTCCGGGAACCGGTATGGTCATCCCACGGCCGGGACGCTCGCCGCGCTCGCCGGCGTGCCGACGTATCGCACGGATCAGGACGGGACGGTGGAGATCGCACTCGATGGCACAGAGCTCGTCGTCCGCACCCACGCGAATGGTCTTCCTCCTCCACGGCGACGATCCCTTCCGTATCCGCCTGCGCGCGAATGAGCTGGTGCACGGCCTGCTGGAGGACGGACGCGGCGAGCGCGGCGACCTCGCCGGCCGGGAGTTGCGGTCCTTCGGCACGGCCCTGGGCCTCTCGCGATTCGACGCGCGGAGCGCCGACGCCGATGAGATCCTCATGGCCGGCCAGTCGCAGGGCCTCTTCGCTGCGCCGGACGAGCGCCGCGTCGTGCTGGTGGAGCACGCGGAAGTGCTCGCGCGATCGGACGTGGTCGAGCGCTTCCCCGAGGAGGCCTCGCTCGTCCTCGTCGCGCCCGAGCCGATGAAGAGCGCGCGCAGCCGCGCGCGGAAGACCACGAAGGCTCAGCCGGCGGGGGAGCTCGCGCTCATCGACGCGGTCGAGGCCGTGGGCGGGACGGTGGAGCGCTACGACCGGCTCATCGGCCCGAACGTGGCGAGCTGGGTCGCCAGGCGCGCCGCGCTCCATCGCGTCACCCTTCGCCCGGACGCGCTCGACGCGCTGGCCACCACGCTGGGCGGCGATACGGAGCGCATCGAGAACGAGCTCGCCAAGCTCGCGGCGTGGGCGAACGGCGCGCCGGTCGCAGGGGCGGACATCCGCGGGCTGGTGAGCGGCGCCATCGAGTCGGACGTGTTCGAGCTCACCAAGGCCGTGGTCCGGCGCGACGTGCGCAGCGCCGCGCCGCTCCTGGACCAGCTCCTCGCCGACGGCAACGCGCCGCAGCAGATCCTGGCACTCCTGCTCTGGCAGTTCCGCGTGCTGCTCTTCGCCGCGAGCGACCCCAAGCCGGCGGTCGCCGAGCGGCAGGCGAAGGCCATCCGCTCATCGGCCGGCGCGATCATGCGCTACACCCAGTTCGCCCGCGGGCTCGGACCGAAGGACATCGCTCGCGCCTACGAGGCCCTGTACGCCTGCGACATCTCCATCAAGACGTGGCGCGTCGACTCAGAGGAGACCGCACTCCTGCTCTGCGTCATGGACCTCTGTGGAGTACCCGGCGCCGATCTGCGCGACTTCCTGCTGCGCGAGGCGCCGACGCGCTAGGAGCGTGCGGCCCCGCCTGACTTCGCGGGCTTGGCCTCCTGCGTCTTCCGATAGTCCTCGAGGAACCTCTTCTGCCCGGCGTCGGTCAGTGGGTGGTTGAACATCTGCTTCAGGACGGAGAACGGCATCGTCGCGATGTCCGCGCCCGCCAGCGCCGCCTGCGTGACGTGCATCGGCGTGCGGATGGACGCCGCGAGCACCTTCGTCTTGATCTCCTGCTGCCGGTACGCGCTCACGATGTCCGCGACGGCGCGCATACCGTCCTCATTTATGTCATCGAGGCGTCCCGCGAACGGGCTCACGATGTACGCCCCGATGGCGGCCGCGAGGAGCGCCTGGTTCACCGTGAAGCAGAGCGTCACGTTGATGCGCGTCCCTTCGCCCGCGAGCACCTTTCCCGCGGCGAGCCCTTCCGTCGTGAGGGGGACCTTCACGATGACGTTGGGGTCCCATGCCGCGAGCCTGCGCCCCTCCACGATCATGTCGTCGCGCTTCTCGCTCACGACTTCGGCCGAGACGTTGCCGATGATCTTGCAGATGCGCTTCACCTGCTCCTCGTGATCGTGACCGGCCTTGGCGATGAGCGTGGGGTTGGTGGTGACGCCGTCGATGACGCCCCACCGGACGGCCTCCTCGATCTCCTCGTAGATGGCGGTGTCGAGGAACAGCTTCATGTGGTCGTCTCCTGCAGCTGCGGTGCCGCCACCTGCGCCCGGCCGTTCGCGCGTGCGTTGGCGACGCTCGCCTCGATGAACGACGCGAAGAGCGGGTGCGGGCGGTTCGGCCGCGACTTGAATTCGGGGTGGTACTGCGTGCCGAGGAAGAAGGGATGGCCCTCGAGCTCGACGATCTCCACGAGCCGTCCGTCCGGTGACAGGCCAGAGAACCGCATGCCGTGCTGCGCGAGCAGCTCGCGGTAGGCGTTGTTGAACTCGTAGCGGTGACGGTGGCGCTCGAGGACGATCGGCTGCGCGTAGGCGCGCGCCGCGAGCGAGCCGGGCTCCAGCACGCAGGGGTAGGAGCCCAGCCGCATCGTGCCGCCCTTGTCCGCGACATCGCGCTGCTCAGGGAGCAGGTCGATGACCGGATGCGGCGTGAACGCGTCGAATTCGGTGGAGTTGGCGTCATCGGTCCCGAGCGCCGTGCGCGCGAGCTCGATGACCATGCACTGCATGCCCATGCAGAGCCCGAGCGTGGGGATGCGCCGCTCTCGGCCGAAGCGCACCGCCTGGAGCTTGCCCTCGATGCCGCGATAGCCGAAGCCGCCGGGCACCACCAGGCCGTCGAGCCCGACGAGCGGCTCGACGTCGCGATCGCGCTCGAGACGCTCGCTGTCGATCCAGCTGAGCTTCACGTCGCAACCGGCGGCCCACGCCGCGTGCTTCACCGATTCAGCGACGGAGAGATACGCGTCGGTGAGCTCGATGTACTTGCCGACCAGGCCGATGTTCAGCGGGATGCGGGCGTTCCGGATGCGCTCGGTGAGCGCGCGCCACTCCACCAGATCGGGCTCCGTCGCGCGCTCGACCAGACCGAGCTCCTGCGTGACGATCCGGCCGAGGCCGGCCTCCTCGAGCATGAGCGGCACGGCGTAGATGGACCAGGCGTTCGGCTCGGAGATGACGTTCTCGAGCTTCACGTCGCAGAAGAGCGCGATCTTCTCGCGCAGCTCGTCATCGATCGGCTCGTCGGCGCGGGCGATGAGCACGTCCGGCTGGATGCCGATGGCCCGTAGCTCGCGGACCGAGTGCTGGGTGGGCTTGGTCTTGAGCTCGCCCGTGGCCACGCGGGGGAGCAGGGAGAGGTGCACGTAGAGCACGTTCTGACGGCCGACGTCGTTGCGGAACTGGCGGATCGCCTCCAAATATGGGAGCGACTCGATGTCGCCCACGGTGCCGCCGACCTCGACCACGACGACCTCGGCCTGCTGCTCGCGGCCGACGCGGTGGATGCGCTCCTTGATCTCGTTCGTCACATGCGGGATGACCTGCACGGTGGCCCCGAGGTAGTCGCCGCGGCGCTCCTTGGCGATGACGGCGTTGTAGATCTGACCAGTGGTGAGGTTGGATGCGCGGGTGACGTTGCGATCGATGAAGCGCTCGTAGTGACCGAGGTCAAGGTCCGTCTCGGCGCCGTCCTCGGTGACGAAGACCTCGCCGTGCTGGTACGGCGACATCGTTCCGGGGTCCACGTTGAGGTACGGGTCCATCTTGAGCGAGGCGACCGCGAGACCGCGCGCCGCGAGGATCCGGCCGAGCGATGCTGCGGTGATGCCCTTCCCGAGTGAGGAGGTGACCCCGCCCGTCACGAACACGAACTTCGGCAACGTGTGGACCTCCGGGGTTTTTTCAATTCTAGCGCACGGCCTGACCTCGCGAAATCAGTCCGGATTCAGGCGAAGGCTCTGCAGCAGCACCAGACGCGGGCGCTCGGAGCCCGCGGTCGCGGGTGCGCTCTCGATCGCGATGGGCTCCTCCATCCGGCAGTCATCCAGGCGTCCGTCGAGCCGCAGCGCCCGGAAGCGCGCATCGCGCAGCACGCTCGGCTCGCCGGCGTGCTCGACGATCGCCACGAGCTTCGGCCGAAGCCACCGCGTGCCGATGCGAAGTGGGAGCGGTGTCGCGAATGGCGAGGCCTCGGCGGCGAAGAGGCGGGTGGCCTCATCGAGCCAGCGCGCAAGGAACGGCGGGACGTAGGCCTCACCGATCATGGCGAGCGTCCCGCGATCGTCGGTATACGCGCCGCAGAGCGCGCGCAGCGTCCCGCCACGCTCATCCTCGACGAGCGCGCCGAGGACCACGTCGGCGCGCGGCGTCACGTGGCACTTGAGCCAGTCGCTCGAGCGCGTCCCCGGGACGTACGCGCTCGTCCGGCGCTTCGCGACGATCCCCTCGAGGCCGTATTCGGCGACGACCTCGAGGAATGGCTCGCCGTCGGCCTCGAGGTGGGCGGGCACGCCGATGGCGCGGCCGCGGAGGTCCAGCTCCGCCAGGCGACGCCGGCGCTCTACGAGCGGGCGGGCCAGGAGCGGGCGCCCCTCCAGGTAGAGGAGGTCGAAGGCGACGAATGTCGGCCCGAAGCCGCGCTTGCTGCCCTTTGGCCCAAGACGACCCGCCAGCAGGTCATAGGAGGGCCGCCCGCGGGAGTCCGTGACCACGATCTCCCCGTCGAGCAGCGCGCCCTCGGGGATGGGGAGCGCCGCGAGCTCCGGGACGAGCGGGAGCAGATCGCCGCCGCTGCGGTCGACGATGCGGAGGACGCCGGCGTCGCGCGACGCGAGCGCGCGCACGCCGTCCCACTTCAGCTCGAAGACGTGGTCGGCGGAGTTGAAGGCACCCGCCGCCTGCCGTGGGCGCATCGGCGCGAGATCACGCGGCAGCGCGGCGCTGCCGGGGCCGACATCGATGAGGATGGGGTGCTCGCCGCTCGGCGAGCGCGCGTCGTGCGGCACTCGCCGAGCATATCGACCGTCCGTCGCTACGAGGCCTTGCGGCGCTTCTCCTTCGTCGCGGGCGTGCTCTTCTTGTGCACGAGCGACTCGTGCCCGCCGCGCTTGGCCCGCCCACCGGCCTGCTCCGACTTCTTGGCCTTCTCGACGCTCGCCTTGAGCGCGGCCATGAGGTCGACGACCGTCGTCTCGGCCTCGGGCTCCGCGGCCTCGATGACCTCGCGGTTCTCGACCTTCGCCTCGACGACCTCCATGAGCGCCTTCTTGTACTCGTCCTTGTAGTCCTCCGGCTCGAACGTCGTCGCCATCATCGCGACGAGGTTCTCGGCCATCTTCACCTCGGCCGCGCTCACGCTGACATCTTCGATCTCGAGGTCCTCCGTCGAGCGGATCTCGTCCGGCCAATGCAGGGTGTTCAGCACCAGCGCACCGTCGTGGGCGCCGATGGAGACCAGGCGCTCGCGATCGCGGAGCGCGAACTTGGCGATCGCGACGCGGCCGCCCTTGGCGAGCGTCTTCTTGAGCAGCGCGTAGGGCTTGGCCGCGGCCTTCTCGGGCTCGAGGTAATACGCGGACTGGATGTACAGCTCGGCCGGGATCTCTTCCTTCTCCACGAAGCCGGTGATGTCGATCGCCCTGCTCGAGCGGAGGGGAAGCTTCTCGAGCTCCTCGTCGTCCAGCTCGACGTAGCTGCCCTTCTCGTACTCGTAGCCGCGCACGACATCGTTCCACGCGACCTCGTGGTCACCTTCGGGGCACCAGCGCTTGTTCTTGATGCGCGAGCGGTGCTCGGGGCAGAGGAGGTTGAACGAGACCTTGCTCGAGCTCTCGGTCGCGAGATACAGACGGACCGGGATGGCGACCATCCCGAACGACAGCACGCCGCGCCAGATGGAACGGGGCATGGTGGACCTCCCCTGCCGCGCATCCCTTTTTTGCGCGCGGCTTGCCGCGCGACTGTAAAGCCCGAGTCAAGCGCGCGCCAGCGGCCTGTGATTGTTCCGAGACCCTGACCGCTGAAATTGGTCTGTGATTCTGTCCACGCCGAGGGGGAGAGAAGGGACGGAACACGGTGCAAGACAGACGGGTCCTGGTGCTCACCAGACTGATCGGGGGCAACGTCGACCCC
>DASSPF010000017.1:0-2678 GCA_035699805.1 Candidatus Limnocylindria bacterium
GAACCTGAACTCGTTCCAGGCCATCCGCGAGTCGGTCCCGTACGAGGCCGAGCGCCTCTGGCGCGAGTGGCAGGACGGCGGCGAGATCCGCACGCGCCAGGGCAAGATCACCGTGGGCTGGAGCCCCGAGCGCGGCGAGACGTTCCTCCAGCGCTCCAAGGAGGACGTGCAGGATTACCGCTACTTCCCCGAGCCGGATCTGGTGCGCTTCGAGATCTCACGCGACCTCGTCGCGCGCCTCGCGGCCGCCATCCCCGAGCTGCCGCCCGCTCGCCGCGCGCGCTTCGTATCGGCGTACGGGCTCTCCGAGTACGACGCGCGCATCCTCGTGTCGGAGCGCGATCTCGCGGACTTCTTCGAAGCGTCGGTGGCCGCGGCGGGTGGGGAAGCCAAGGCCGTCGCGAACTGGGTCACCGGCGAGGTCCTGCGTCATCTCAAGGAGGACGGGGCGGCCATCGGCAGGGCGAAGCTTCGGCCGGAGCATCTGGGCGCGCTCGTGCGTCTGGTGAAGGCCGGCGAGATCTCCGCCACGGCGGCCAAGGACGTCTTCGCCGAGGCGTGGGCGACGGGCGCGGAGCCCGCGGCCGTGGTGAAGGCGAAGGGCCTCGCGCAGGTGTCGGACGAGGCCGCCATCGCCGCCGCGGTGGACGCGGTGCTGCTGGAGAACCCAAAGGCCGTCGCCGACTACCAGGCCGGCAACCAGCGCGCGCTCGGCGCGCTCGTGGGTCAGGTCATGAAGAAGATGGGCGGGAAGGCGAACCCCGCGGTCATCAACCGCGTCCTGGCGGAGCGAATCGGCAGGTAGCGTCGCGGCGCGCGAGGTGTTCTAGCGGCAGCGGTCCGGCAGGGCGTCGAAGTCCGACGGCCACGTCCCCTGGGTCGAGTACCGCGCGCCTGTGCCCGCGATGTTGTCGCCCGTGGCCGACGTGGTGAAGAGCATCCAGGCCGTCGGCGTGGGGGTGGACGTCGCCGGACTGCGGAGAAGCGGGCCCCGCCGCCCAAGGGGGAGATCCGGCCCGCTCACCGCGACGACCCAGTACAGGTCGTCAGGGTCGTGGTCGAGGCGCAGCAGTCCGCCGCCTGGGTGCAGCGCGGCACTCGACTCCGCATAGGTCATGAGCTTGGCCTCGGCGCGCCGACCCGGGATGCCGCGGCCGTCCTTGTCGTAGAGCCACTGCCGCAGGACGTCCTCGCGCGATCTGGTCACCGCGTAGCGCGCCGCCATCGGCGCGGTGATGGTCAGGCCCGAGATCGCCCGCTCGACGGCGGCAAGCAGCGGACTCTCGGCCGGTGCGGCGTTCGCGACGATGATGCGGTCGCGCCGCGGGCTCTGCACCAGCCAGACGACCCGGGTCTGGCGGGTGACCACGAGCGGCCGATCCTGTGGCTGGAAGCGGTGCTCCTCGAGGATCGTGAACCGGTACGCGGGCTGGCCCCCGACCGTCGCGGATGTGCCCGGGACGACGCGCAGGTGATCGGGCCCGATGGAGACGCGCTTCGCATACTCGTCGAGCGCCGCGCCGTCCGCGTTGGACCAGACCTGGAGATCCAGCACGATGCCCACCTCGGGGGGCATCATCCATCGCTCCGGGTCGGGCGTCGGCGCGCTCGCCGGGTCGTAGCTGGTGATGCGCGACTGCCCGAAGAGCGGCTGTTCCCAGAGACCCGGCTTCACGGTCCACGAAGACGGGACGGTGATGGAATAGCCGGCCTCGCTGCTCGTCACGCGTGTCGTCCCGTTCCCAAGATCGACGACCTCGAGCGGCGGCGGGATGCTCGGCTTGACGCGGGCGAGAGCGTCGCAGGTATCCACGCGGGGTGACGCCGTGACCGCCGCCAGCCCGTTCCCCATCGGTGGCGGGCTCTCGGTGGCCGCGCCGCTCCGGGCGTCGCGCATGGCATTGCCCGCGACAAGTGCCGCCGCCACCGCGAACACGGCCACGAGCAGACGTGTCGCAAGGCGCATGAGCGTCATAGCGATGGAACGTCGGGGAGGGCAGGACGTTCCGCGCGCACGCGACCGCCTGGCTGGCTACTTGGGTCGCTTGCGCTTCGGCGGCCAGTCACCGAATGGCGGCGGCAGATGGTCCATCGAGTCGCGCAGCCACACAGGCTTCTCCCCGGCGTAGAACACGCGCTTCCGATCGCGTCAGCGTCGCGTCCGAGTGAACAGCGCGAGACCGACGACCGGCAGGGCGAGGAGCAGCAGCGCGACGGCGTAGCCGGCGAGGCGCCAGGCCTCGCTAGTCCAGTCGAGCGTAGCCAGGGAGCGTCAGGAACTCGACGAAGTCGGGCGCGAGCGCGACCTCGTCGAAGAGCGACGCGGCGTCGTCGTAACGGCCCTGCGCGTAATTCGCGTCGCCGACGGTCTTCTTGATCTTGGCGAGCTCCTCGTCGCGCACCTTCGCCACGAGGTCGCGCGTGACGGTCGGACCCTCGGCGAGCTTCACGCCCTCCTGCACCCACTGCCACACCTGCGAGCGCGAGATCTCCGCGGTGGCAGCGTCCTCCATGAGGTTGTTGATCGCCGCGGCGCCCGTGCCGCGCAGCCACGAGGCGATGTACTGGATGCCCACGCTCACGTTCGTGCGCAGCCCGGCGTCGGTGATCGTCGCGCCGGGGATCGCCACGTCGAGGAGCTGCGCCTCGGTGGTGCGCACCTCGGGCCGCTGGCGTTC
>DASSPF010000018.1:0-11093 GCA_035699805.1 Candidatus Limnocylindria bacterium
TCGGCGATGTCGTCCACGTGCACGTAGTCACGCTCGGCCGTGCCCTCACCGAAGATCGTGATCGGCTCGCCCCGCTGCCAGCAGCCCAGGAAGATCGCGATGACGCCACCCTCGAGGTCGCGGCGCTGCCGCCGTCCGTACACGTTCGCCAGGCGCAGCGTGATGGACGGCACCCCGGCCGCGGCCACGATGCCCTCGGCCTCGAGCTTGAACCGCCCGTAGTTCGAGTCGGGACGCGCCGGCGTGCGCTCGCTGGCGCAGACCGGCGTCTCGCCGTACATCGCACCACCGGTGGAGATGTTCACCAGCATCCGCACCCCGCGCCGCTCCGCCAGCCGCACGACGTTGCGCGTCCCCTCCACGATCGCCGCGCGGTAGAGGTCGGGCTTCTCCATGGACTCGACGACCTTGGTCTTGGACGCGGCGTGCACGACGGCGTCGAACCGCTCATCGCCGAGCGCGGCGTCGAGCGCCGCCGCGTCGGCCACGCTCGCGACCCGCAATGGGATGCCCGAGGCGAGATTCGCCCGGTCCCCCGTCGAGAGGTCATCGAGCGCGACGACGCTGTCGCCGCGGGCGAGCAGCGCGTCCGCGATGTTGCTGCCGACGAATCCGGCGCCACCGGTAACGAGCACTCGCAAGCTCTGGCCGCTCCTTTGTGGATAGATCTGTGGACGGTTTGGTGGACGAGAGCCGTTCCCCTCGCGCCCGTTGGACACTAGCGTTCATCACGCGGGGCTTCCTCCGCGAACCCGATCCGCACACCGGAGGCTCCGCTGATGGCCACTAGAACGCACGTTCTAGACTTGTCCGCGTGACGCTCGAGACGCGCGCCGGCCGCCAGGTCCCGTTCGACGAGGCCGCGGAGCAGCACGTCCTCGGCAGCCTGCTCATCGACCGCGACGCCATCTTCAAGGTCGCCGACTCCCTGGACACGAACGACTTCTACGTCGCCCGCCACCAGCGCATCTACGCCACGATCTACGAGCTCCTCCGCCGTCGTGAGCGCATCGACCCGCTCACCGTCCAGGTCGAGCTCGCGCGCAAGGAGGAGCTCGACCGCGTCGGCGGCGCGGCGTACCTGAAGGAGCTGGTCGACCGTGTCGTGACCGCGGTGGACATCGAGCGCTTCGCGCGCGCCGTCCACGACAAGGCGGTCCTGCGACGGCTCTATGGCGCGGCCACCGCGATCGCCGCCGATGCGTACAGCGCGCCCACGGACATACCGCTGGCGCTCGACCGCGCGGAGCAGCGGCTCTTCGCGCTGCGCGACGACACGACGAACGCGCAGCTCCGTCACATCCAGACCGCGCTCCAGGACAACTTCCAGCACCTCACCGAGCGGATGGACCGCCCGTACGAGGTCTCGGGCATCCCGAGCGGTTTCAAGGAGATCGACTACTACACCGAGGGCTTCACCCAGGGCGACCTGGTCGTGCTCGGCGCGCGGCCGTCGGTGGGCAAGACCAGCCTCGCGCTCGCCATGGCCTACCACATCGCCAAGCGCGGTCACCCCACGCTCATCTTCTCGCTGGAGATGGACGCCAAGCAGATCGTGTCGCGCTTCCTCGCGATGAACAGCCGCAGCGACCTGCTGGCGCTGCGCACCGGCAACGTGTTCGACACCGAGGCGGCGAGCGCCCTCGCGGGCCTGCCGATACTCATCGACGACACACCGGGCCTTTCGATCATGGAGCTGCGGACCAAGGCGCGGCGCGCCAGCACCAACGACCGCCTCGAGGTCATCCTCGTCGACTACATCCAGCTCATGCGCACCGGCGGCGACGAGGAGAACCGCGTGCAGGAGATCGCCGCCATCACCCGCAACCTGAAGTCGCTGGCGCGCGAGCTGAACGTCCTCATCATCGGACTCTCGCAGCTCTCGCGCGCCGCCGGCGACGCGGGGCTCGAGCCAAAGCTGTCGACCCTGCGTGAGAGCGGTGGCATCGAGCAGGACGCCGACATCGTGATGATGCTGTGGAAGGACAAGGAGGAGACGCCGCCCGGAGCGCCGCGCCTGATCCACGGCAGCATCGCGAAGAACCGCAACGGCCCCACCGGGCCCTTCTCGCTCCTCTTCGCGGGCGAGCAGGCGCGGTTCTTCAGCAAGGCCCCGGACGAGGGGCTCACGGTATGACCATCGACCTCGAGCGCACCGCGCCGAAGCCGCCCCCGGAGGAGCCGGAGGCGGAGGCGAGCCTCATCGGCTCGATCCTCATCGACGCCCATGTGTACGACGAGACCGTCCGTGGGCGCATCGCCCCCGGCGAGCTCTCACGCGAGCAGCATCGCCTCACGCTCGCGGCGATCGAGCGCGTCTGGGAGCGCGGTGAGCCGCTCGGCTTCCAGACCGTCCAGGCCGACCTGGCAGCGCGCGGCGAGCTCGACACCATCGGCGGCGCGCAGTTCCTCGTCGGCCTCATGCAGAACGTCCCCACGGTCGCGCACGCCGAGACGTACGCGACCATCGTCGAGCGCACAGCGCTGCTGCGGCGTCTCATCGGCGCGGCGAACGAGATCGCCCACCTCGCGCTCACGCGTGAGGACGCGCGGAGCGCGGTCATCGATGCGCAGGAGCTGCTCTTCGCCGTGAGCGAGTCGAACCTGCACCGCGACGTCGTGCCGCTCGAGATCGCGCTCCGCAACTTCGCCGCCCAGATCTCCTCGCGCGCCGACGACCACCGCGAAGGCATCCCCACCGGCTTCGCCACGCTCGACGCGAAGACGGGTGGCCTCCAGCGCTCCGACCTCATCCTGCTGGCCGGTCGCCCCGGTCTGGGGAAGACGAGCTTCGCGCTGAACATCATCTGGCACGCCGCGGCCGTGCAGCGGAAGACCTGCGCCGTCTTCTCCCTCGAGATGAGCGAGATGCAGATCGTGCAGCGCCTCATCTCCATGACCAGCGAGATCGACGGCAACCGTATGCGGCGCGGCCGGCTGTCGCCTGAGGAGTTCCGCTCCATCTCGCTCGCGTCCGACGAGCTGCAGAAGGCGCCGATCTTCGTGGAGGAGTCGAGTCAACTCACCGTCACCGACATCCTCGCGAAGTCGCGACGCCTCCAGGCCGAGCGCGGACTCGATCTCGTGGTCATCGACTACCTCCAGCTCATCGAGGGCGCCGGCGACGACGAGAGCCGCGTGCTCGAGGTCGCGCGCATCAGCCGCGCGCTCAAGGCGATCGCCCGCGAGCTGCAGGTCCCGGTCATCGCGCTCTCGCAGCTCTCACGGCAGATCGAAACGCGCGGCACCGAGCCCATGCTCTCCGACCTGCGCGAGTCGGGCGCGCTCGAGGCCGACGCGGACCTGGTGATGTTCCTCTGGCAGAAGGATCGCAAGGACCGCGACGACGACATCGTGCGCCTGAAGCTCGCCAAGCACCGCAATGGGCCCACCGGAGATTTCGACCTGCACTTCCAGTCCGAGCTGACGCGCTTCCGCGACGTCGGCGAGACGCGCGAGGACGTCTAGGCGGTCCGACCTGCCACGGCCACGCGGTCGCGGCCACCCTGCTTCGCGGCATAGAGGGCGCGGTCGGCCTCACGGAAGAGCCCGTCGGCGCTGTCGGCGTTCTCGGGGAAGCTCGCGACGCCCACGCTCACCGTCGCGCGAACGACCTCGCCGCGGGTGTCACGGAACTCACGGCTGGCCACGGCCACGCGTAGACGCTCGGCGGCGATGAGCGCATCGCGAGGCCCGGTGCGCGGCAGGACGACGATGAACTCGTCGCCGCCGAAGCGCCCGAGGACGTCGGAGAGCCGCAGGGACGAGCGCATGGCGCTCGTGACCTCGATGAGCAGCCGGTTGCCCTCGGCGTGCCCGTGCTGGTCATTCACCATCTTCATGGCATCCCCGTCGATCACGAGCATCGAGACGGACTCCTCGTGGCGCTTGGCGAACTCGACCTCCTCGCGCAGCCGCTGGAGGACGTGGCGCACGTTATGGGCGCCGGTGAGCTCGTCGGTGAGCGAGAGACGGCGGACCTCCTCGTGCGCCTCCGCCGCGGCGATCGCCATGGTCGCCTGGAGCACGATCGTCTGCGCGTAGCGGAAGTGGTCGGCCGTGTAGGCGCCCACGCCCGCCTTGATCGCGCGCACCACGCCAACGAGCCGGTCCTCGACGGTCATCGGCAGCACCAGGGCGGATCGCTGCTCCAGCGAGATGTCCGCGAGCGCGACCGCGCGGCCGTCCCGTGCGACGTCGTCGACGTACACGGCCTCGCGGTGCTCGGCCACCCAACCGGTGATGCCCTGTCCGAGCACGATCGGGGTGGAGCGGACGATATCGGCGTACGCCGCAGGGAAGACCTCGCCATCGAACGACAGCGCGGCCGGCTCGAGACGCTCGCGGCGCACGTCCCACAGATACACCGCGACCGAGTCCGACGTCGTGAGCCGGCGCACCACCTCGGTGACGGAGTCGAGCGTGCCCTGCAGGTCGAGCTCCGCGGCGCTCCGCGCCACCTCGCTCAGGGCCTGGAGCTCGGCCATGTCCTTCTGACGGGCCTGATGGATCCGCGCGTGGAGCAGGGCCATCGCGAGGACGCGCGCATAGGCGGCGAGGAGGCGCTCGTCGTCGGCATCGAATGCACCGACACGGTCGCTCTCCACGCTCAGCACGCCGAGGACCTTCTCGCCGCCGACGATCGGCACGCAGATCTCGGAACGGCACGAGGCGACGACGTTGACATAGCGCGGATCGACCGCGACATCGGGCACGTTCACGACCGTGACTCCCGACCAGGAGGCACCGGCGAGCCCCACGTCGTCCTTCACGCGATACCCGCGCACCGCCTCGGTGTCAGTGAACGGACCCGCGGCGCCGCCGGCGTACAGCTCGCAGCGCACGTCGTCATGCAGCAGCACGTAGCGCGCGCCGTAGCCGTACTCCTCGCCGAGGAGCTCGGCCGCGACGTCGAGGAGCCGGCGCTCGTCGGTGGCGGCGAGGAGCAGCTTCTCGGCGCTGCGCGCGAGGAGATCGATGTCGGTCCGGGTCTCGCTCATCAACACCACCCCGGACACCCTACGAGCCATGTCCGACGCACCACAATGCGACCTTCGGCCGGGGCCCACCGCGCTACCCCGTTCGGGGGGCGGTTCAGGCGGGCTCGACCGCGACCGTCACCTTCGCGCGCACGTCAGGCATGAGCCGGATCTCGACGCTGTGCGCACCGAGCGCGCGCAGCGGATCGGGGAGCGCGATCTTGGTCCGGTCGACCTCGATGCCGTGCTCGCGCTTGAGCGCCTCGGCGATGTCCTTGTTCGTCACCGAGCCGAAGGTCTTGCCCTGCTCACCGGCCTTGAGCTTGAAGACGAGGGTGATCGTGGCAAGGCGCGTCGCGAGCTCCTTCGCGTCGTCGAGCGCGCGGTCCTTCCGGAGCTTGTCGGCCTGGCGCTCCTGGGCGAGGTGCTTCATCTCGCCGGACGTCGCGATCGTGGCAAGGCCCTTGGGCAGCAGGAAGTTCTGGGCGTAGCCGTCGGCCACGTCCTTCACGTCGCCGGGGCGGCCCAGACCACGGACCTCGCGCTTGAGGATGACGCGCATGCGGCTCGGCTAGGAGGCTGGAGGGGTGGTGGACTCGGCGAGCTGGCCGTTCTGCTCGCTCTTGCGAAGCTCCATCTCCCACGCCAGCACGGACGCCGCCACGGCGATGACGCCGAGCAGCGTGAGCGCGCCGACGATCGCGAGCAGTGCCTCGATGGCGCCGAAGATCCCACCACCGGTGTCGCGGTCGCTGCTCATCTCTCGCACCTACGGCTCATTCTTGGCTCCCCCACCGCGCTTCGCGCGGAACCGCTCAAGGGTAGCGCGAAGCTCGCTCGCGCGGCCCGAGAGGACCGATCCCGCACCATCGAGGTCGCGTGACAGGGTGTCGTCACGCGCCGCGATCTTCGCCATGTGCTCCTCGACCACGGCGGGCGGGGCGTTCTTGATGAACCAGTCGAGGCCGAGGATGAGCACGGCGATGTCGTCGAGCTCGCCGAGGACCGGGATGAAGTCCGGGATGATGTCGATGGGGAACGCGAGGTACGCGGCCATCGCGCCGAGGACGAGCTTCTGCTGGGTCGGCACACGCGGGTCGCGCGCGAGTCCCCAGACCAGGCGCGCGTACGTCGGCAGCTTGCGGACCGTATCGACGGCCTCGCCAACGTTGCGCGGACGCTCGATGCCTTTAGCCACCGTGCACCTCCCCCTGCGGGAATCGTGCCCGCAGCGCGCCGATCGCGGCCGAGCTCGTCGCTTCGCGGTCCGACGCCCAGAACGAGATGAGATAGTGCGCCCGTCCGTCCGACACGCTCCGCAGCTCGACGGCCGGCTTCGGCTCGCCGACGACACCGGGGACGGTGGCGAGCGCCTCGCGGATCTCGTCGGCGCCGATCGGCCGCTCGCCGTCGTCCACGATGAGCCAGACCGTGCCGCGGCGCGTCGGGAAGCGCGTCAGATTGATCACCGAGCTGGTCATGAAGATCGCGTTCGGGATGATCACCTCGCGCGCGTCGGGTGTCTTCAGCATCGTCGTGCGGAACGCGATCTCCTCCACCACGCCGGCGGAGCCGGCCACCTCGATCGTGTCGCCGATGCGGAACGGGCGCTCCACGAGCACCCAGATGCCGGCGAAGAAGTTCTTCAGGATGTCCTGCAGGGACAGCCCGATGACGATCCCCAGGACGCTGAAGGAGGTGAGGACCCAGCCGAAGGCGTCGCGCGTGTAGATCGCGAGCACGGCGAGGATCCCCACCACGATGACCGTGACCTGCGCGAGGTTGCCGAGCAGGATGGTCACGTTCGCCTGCGCCCGGCTCCGGGCGAGCATCCGCATGGTGGTCCGGCGGACCGCCCGCGCGATGAGCAGGGCGGCGATGACCACCAGCAGCGCCCAGACCGTCCGGGCGCCGTAGTCCAGGAGGAGTGCGGTATCGAGCGCCATCAGCCGAATCATGCCCGGCCTTGACATACGAACATCCGTTCGGTATGGTCCCAGCATGACGAAACAGGACCAGCAGCGCGCCGAGCGCATCCTCGCGTTCATCGGCGAGCGCATCGCCGAACAGGGCTACCCGCCCACGGTCCGGGAGATCGCCGAGGCGGTCGGCCTGGCCTCCACCAGCGCCGTCCACCACCACCTGATGAAGCTCGAGCGCGAAGGCAAGCTCCAGAAGGACGCCACGCGCTCTCGTGCGCTCACGATCCCGGGCTCGGTCGGTGCGCGTCTGGTGCAGGCGCCCATCGTGGGTGAGATCGCGGCCGGTGAGCCGATCTACGCATACGAGGACAAGACCGAGACGATGTCCCTGCCGAGCGAGCTGGCCGCGAAGGGACGCGACACCTTCGTGCTGCGCGTCCGAGGGAAATCCATGATCGAGGATCACATCGACGACGGTGACTACGTCGTGGTGCAGTCGCAGAACACCGCGCGCGACGGCGACATCATCGTCGCGCTGCTCGAGGACAGCCGAGCCACGCTGAAGCGCTTCTTCCGTGAGAAGGACCGCATCCGCCTCCAGCCGGCGAACGGCGAGATGCAGCCCATCTACACGCGCGACATCCAGATCCAAGGGAAGGTCATCGGCGTCATCCGGCGCCTCGCCTAGCATCGCGCGATGCGCGCGCGGCCCGGTCCGCCCCCTACGCTCACCCTTCGCGAGCTGAACCGCGCCCTCCTCGCCCGCCAGCTGCTCCTCTCACGCGAGCGCATCGGACTGGTGACCGCGATCGAACGGCTCGGTGGGCTCCAGGCGCAGTGGGCGCCCGCGCCGTACATCGGTCTGTGGTCGCGGCTGGAGCGCTTTCGGATCGCCGATCTGGAGCGCGCCATAACCGCGCGGCGCGTGGTGAAGGCCACGCTCATGCGCGGCACGCTCCATCTGGTGAGCGCGCGCGATTACGCGCCGCTCGCCGTCGTCGCACCCGAGGCCCGGCGCCGCCTGTGGGCCACGACCGAGCGCGCGCTCAAGCGCTATTTCGCCACGCTGAGCCCGGCCGCACGACGGGTCGTCGCCGAGGGCCGCGGCATCGACGATCCGGACGCGCTCCATCGCGCGCTGCTGCGCTACGCCCGCACACCGCGCACGCGCGAGGAGATCGCCACGTTCATGGCGACGGAGACCGGGCTCCCGGGCGAACTCGCCGAGCGCATCGTGTGGAACTTCATCGCATCGTTCGGCCGCCTGGTGCAGCCGGCGCCTGCGGGCCACTGGTCGCAGCGCGAGAGCGGACGCCTCGTGAGCGCGAGCACGTGGCTGGGGATCACCGCGTGGCCGCCCCTCGAGACCGCGGCGCGGCATCTGGTCCGCCGGCACCTCGGGGCGTTCGGTCCGGCGACCGTGGACGACATCGCGTCGTGGGGCCACGTTCGCACACCGCTCATCCGCGAGGCGATCGCCGCGCTGGGCGCGAGCGTGCGCGAGTTCCGCGACGAGCGCGGCCGCACCCTCTTCGACCTCGCGGACGCACCGCGCCCGCCGGCGGACACCCCCGCGGCGGTCCGCTTCCTCCCCAAGTGGGACAGCACCCTGCTGGCGTACTCACCACCGGAGCGCGTGCGCATCCTCGAGGAGCGGCACCGCCGGACGGTGATCATCAAGAACGGGGACGTCGCGCAGACGATCCTCGTGGACGGCATGGTCCGCGGCACCTGGAGCGTGACGAATGGCCGCGAGGCGGTCCTCACCATCCGTCCGTTCGGGCGGCTCACCCGCGCCGACCGCGGCGCGCTCGGCGCGGAGGGCGAGGCGCTCGTGCGATTCGTGTCGCCGGGCGCGCGCGCACACGCCGTGCGCTTCGAATGAGCGAGCGGCGCGCGATCCTCCACTGCGACCTCGACGCGTTCTACGCGTCGGTCGAGCAGCGCGACCACCCTGAGTACCGCGGCAAGCCGGTCATCGTGGGTGGCGGTCCGAACGACCGCGGCGTGGTGAGCGCCGCGTCGTACGAGGCCCGCCGCTACGGCGTGCGCTCGGCGATGCCCCTGCGGACGGCGGCACGTCTCTGCCCCGACGGGATCTTCGTTCCCGGCGACCGCGAAGCCTATGAGGCCGCCTCCGACGCGGTCATGGCGCTCTTCCATCTGCACACGCCCCTGGTGGAGCCGATCTCGCTGGACGAAGCCTTCCTCGACGTGACCGCCACAGAGCACCTCTTCGGCGGCGCGGTGGCGATCGCGCACGACCTCAAGGCCCGGGTGCGTTCGGACCTCGGGCTCGTGCTGAGCGTGGGCGTCGCGACGAACAAGCTCTGCGCGAAGATCGGCTCGGACCTGCGCAAGCCGGACGGTCTGGTGATCGTGCCGCCAGGTGAGGAGGCGGCGTTCCTCGCGCCGCTCGAGCTCGGGCGCCTCTGGGGGGTCGGCCCGAAGACCCGCGAGCTGCTCGAGCAGTGGGGTCTGCGCACCATCGGCGACCTCGCGGCCTTCGACGTGGCGCTGCTCGAGGCGCGCCTGGGTGAGCACGGGCGTTCCATCTGGGAGCGGGCCCACGGGATCGACGAGGGGACGGTCGAGCCGGCGATGGCCCCCAAGTCGGTGGGCCACGAGCACACCTTCGACCGCGACACGCTGGACACGCGGGTGGTCGAGTCGACGCTGCTGCGTCTGGCGGAGGGCGTGGGGCAGCGGCTACGAGCGCAGGAGCTGCGCGGGCGGACGGTCACGCTGAAGCTGCGGGTGGCGCCATTCGAGACGCGCTCGCGCCAGCGGACGCTGCCTGGCGCGACCGACGACGACCTGGCGATCTTCCGCGCCGGTCGGCAGCTCCTGCGCGACGCGCTCGCCGACGACCGCACGGCGGGGCGTACGAGCCCGGTGCGTCTTGTCGGCGTCTCGGTCTCCGGTCTCGAGACCGGACAGCAGCTCGGACTGTTCGATCACGCGCGTGTGACGCGGCTCAACGCCGCGCTCGATGCGGTGCGGGCGCGGTTCGGCGACGGCGCGCTCGACCGCGTGAGCGCGCGTGACGTCACGGAGCGCCGCCGGTTCAGCGGTCACCGCGAGAAGAAGGGATGAGGCGGCTCGCGTGTGCGTACGGATCTGGCACCGGCGGTGTCTGCACCACGCTCGCCGCTTCGCGGCGTGCGCCCCGATCTGTCACGGGCAGTGTCTGCACCACGCTCGCCGCTTCGCGGCTCGCAGGTGACCATGCGGGTCCGTCACGGGCAGTGTCTGCACCACGCTCGCCGCTGCGCGGCTCGCAGGTGCAGCAAGTTTCTCCAGTGTCGATGGTGTGTGGATAACAAGCGTCGGGAGTGTGGAGAAACTTGTGGACTGTTCGGTGGACAACACACCTTGTGTACGCGCGTCCCTCACTCGATGATGCCCGAGTCGTTAGCGGGGGAGGTCGAGGGGTTGTCGGACGAGCGTATCGCCCAAGTGGCGATCGACTTCATCACGTTCTGCTTCGAACGTCGCGGCGTCGAATGGCCTTCGCTCTACGACGAGATGTGCTACGTGGCGGGCAACCGCCTGTATCGCGGGCTTGGGTACGAGGAGCTGCGGGAGGCGGGACTGGACTTCACGCTTGGTGGACTTGGGAGAACGAGCCGCCTGGTGAAGGAAGTGACACGCACGACGCGACGCGCCTCACTGGCGGCAGCGACGTAGCCGGCGACTGACTTCGGCCACACCGGCGGGGCGGGGAGTGAAAGGAAGCGCACTCCCCGCCTCTTTTTTCATCTCTGGCAGAATGTGTGAAGCGACAGGGGAGCGGTGGCTCGGCGGAGCACCGTCGGTAGATCGCACCGTTGTCGTTTTTCGGTCCCGTGGTGCAGCGGCCTAGCATACGTCCCTGTCAAGGACGAGATCGCCGGTTCGAATCCGGTCGGGACCGCAGTTGTGAGCTCGATGGGCTCGCTTGTCCTCGGCGGATCTACCGCGATCCTCGTGGCGCGATCGACTCAGCGCTGCGTTCGCTGGAGCACGAACTGGACGCGCACGTCATCGATTGCGCCCTCGATCCCGAGCAGCGAGTCGATGGTCCACAGATGCGTCCATAGCCACGGACTGCCCGATGTCTGATCGGCGCAGTAGGAGGTATCGGTCAGTCCAGGTCCGGTCTCAAGCTTCTGGTAGACGGTCCGAAGGCCGGAGAGTTCGATCCGCTAGC
>DASSPF010000019.1:0-7187 GCA_035699805.1 Candidatus Limnocylindria bacterium
ACCCGCGCGTAGACTGGAGCTCTCCGGCCCGGTCGCCTAGTGGTCCAGGGCGCTTCCCTTTCAAGGAAGAGGTCATGGGTTCGAATCCCATCCGGGCTACACGACCGCGTAGCTATTGCCTCTCGCCGCTGTCCGCTTGTCGCTCAGGGCGCTTATCTTCGGTGAGGGCCCTCTCTCTACCGGCCGCTTCTCTTTTTGCGCGTGCCGTGATGCCGTGAATGGTGACGGCGCCCGACGCCGTTCCTCGAACGGTCGCGCCTTCGTGTATCGCTCGACGACGCGTCCCGTGCTCCACCCGCCCTCCGCCATGAGGTCGAAGCGCGAGCCTGATCCGGAGCGGTGGAAGTTCGTTGCCCAGGTGTGACGAAGCATGTGTGCGCAGAGGTCGCGGATGCCGCTTCTCACGGCGAGGCGTTCGAAGAGCTTGCGCACTGCGTTCCCGGTCAGCGCTTCACCGCGTCGATCCGTGAACAACGGTGCATCCTGATCGCGGGCGTCCTCGGGGTAGTCCTCGAGATACAGGTCGAGCGCCTTCAGTGTCTCGATAGGGACCGTGACATCACGCGGGTGAACGGACTTGCTGGACGAGGCTCGCACGTGGATGCGTCGCTCACGCAGATTGACGTCTCCCATCCGCAGCCCGACGAGCTCGCCGCGGCGCAGGCCACAGCCGAGCAGGGTCATGACGATCGCGCTGTCCCTATGCCCGAACTCGCCCTCCGAGGCGACCTGCATGAGACGGAACATCTCGTCGTCGCTGAGGGCTCGCCGCCACTCTTCTTTGACCTTCGGCATCCGCACGAGTCGCAATGCGGATTGCCCGCCGTCGTCGTGTATGCGGCGATTCGCGAGGTACTGGGCGAGGCTTCGCAGTGCGACCCACGCGCTCCGTGCGGTCTGTGCCGACACGTGGAGCCGTAGGTGACCCAGGAACGCGTCGACGGTGCCGCCTTCGAGGTCACCGACCGTTGCGCTCCGTGCCAGCGTGAACTCGCACCAACGGGCGAAGTCGACCAGACGTCTTCGATAGTTCTCCGCCGTTACCGGCGATAGGTCATGTCGCTGAAGCAAGAAGCTTTCGACTACATCGAGGAGAGCGGTGCGCTCATCACGCATGGCCGCCCACCTCATCGGTCGTGATCCAGTTGTAAAGGTCCGAGCGCCGGTCATCGTCTTCCTTCCCGGCGGGCAGCAGGCCGGAAGGGAGTCTACGAGCGTCGCGGAGATTACCGAGGAACCACGGCTTTCCACGGTCCTTCGTGACGTACTTGGCGACGTACAGCGCCACCCCGTCCACGTCGGCGATGGGCTCGATGCGGGCCTGACCGCCCCTCGGAGCTCTGAACCACTCCGACCAGATGTCCGAACGCCGCAGGTCGGACGGCAGCCCGCCGAGGAGACCATGCCAGTGTGGCGTCGGCCGCGCCTTGTGCGCCTCCATCTGGAACCAGGCGAAGGCACCTGGGGCACGTGGGCGGACCGATCTGTCCCACCACCGAATGAGCTGTCGCTCGGCGCCACCGACGCCTAGGTGTGTGAACGAGCTGCCCGGCCCCTCCGGATCGCGGTGGGTGAGCGTGGCGAAGACTTGCCACCGCCAGGTGTTCGCCATCCACCAGCCGAGGTGACACGGCCAGCAGTCCAGAGCACACGCGGTGTGTCCTCGCCTCGCCTCGGCCACGCGCTACGCCCCTTTCGTTCGCTGGGCGCAGCTTCGCTAGTCAAGGATGGCGGAGCGCTCACGCGCTCTGTGGACCTTGTGTAGCCGCGCCTCTTGAGTTCCCCGGTCCTGTGACTAAGGCCACGTGGACCGATGACCCCTCTCGTCTCTGGCGGCTACACATCCCGACCCAGCTCATGGTGCTCGGCGGCACGCATCTGGTCGCGGACTCCCCAGACACCCGGAGATTGACCGAAACGTAGGTCAGCCCATCTCGCCTTTCAAGGCCTTTGGCCCCTTCTCTGACGCGATCCGCCGACAACGCGACCCGCCCTCGATCGCGCAGGCTCGCGCGCCCGCGCAAGCGCCACCCCCCGGCGCCTGCGCGCCTGTGGGGGCCCGGCTTGCGCGGGCGCGCCTCTCAGCTGCTATCGAGGGCGTGTCGCTCCAAGACAGGCCAGTTAGCAAGGGCCCTCCGTAATGCAAAGGAGGACATATCGGAACAGTTGCTGCCCGAGTTGCGTTCTTCCGGTAGAGACCTAACGTGGTCTCTATGGGCTCGCAGGTTCCTGCCCGGCAGGGGGTTTACTGCGGCGGTACATTACGGCCGCGACCGACTGTGGGGATCGGTGGCAGCGGCGGGGAGGAAGAAAGGCCGACATGACCCGTTCTTCGCTTGAACTCTCTACGTTTCTTTTCGCACGACCATCATTGGTCGAGGGTGCCGCACGTCTGACCGATCTGGTCGGGGTCCTAGATGAATACAACTACTCGCCTAGTGACGAGGCCGCCGATTTCTACGCCCTCTCTAATGACTGGCGTGCGGTAGCGCACGACCTCAAGCTCGCGATCAAACTCGCAACCGCGAAGTGACCTCAGAACGACCTTCTGCCCCCGAGAGACCACGCGCCGACGAAACCTCGGTCGCGGACAAGACAACTACCGCCCCCGCGCCACCACCCGAAACAACATCCCCGCCACCGGAGCAGATTCTTGAGCTCGTCGCCAAGCTCTCGGCGGCTAGGTATCGGGGTCCATTACCCCCACCCGAGATTCTCCAAGGCTATGACCAACTTGTACCTGGATCGGCCAAGCGCATCTTCGACATCTTCGAGCGGCAAGCAGATCACCGCATGTCGCTCGAACAGAAGGTCGTCGGATCAGACATACAACGGTCTTGGGCCGGCCTCGCTGCAGGCACCGTGATTACCCTTGCCATCGTTTGGCTCGCCGCCCAACTCGTCGAGAACGGCAACACCCTCGCAGCCGCAGCCCTCGCTGCACTGGATATCAGCAGTCTCGCCGGCGTCTTCGTTTATGGCACACGAGAGCGCCGTCTGGAACGCGAGCGCAAGGCTGAGGTAATGAGCCAAGCAGGTCCTCCACCCCAGGAAGGTGACGTTGGTCTTGACAGGACCGAAGCTGCTATCGAGGCACGTCGTCGCGATTCTCCTGCCAACACCCAAAGTTGAGCCTGCTGCCCGCCCGTTGCTTCTTGGCCGCTTCTCTGATGTCCGCTTCCCTCAAGGAGCGGTAACAGTCCGTGCGTAGATAGTTCGCTAGGCCACTTCCTTCGACCTCGTCTCTTTCAAGGAAGAGGTCAGGGGTTCGAATCCCCTCCGGGCTACTGATGTCATCCAGCCCGAGGCAGGATGACATCAGCTGCACCGCGCGAGCGGAGCGAGCGCGTGGTGCAGACACCGCCCGTGACAGAGAGCAGTGGTGCAGACACTGCCCGTGGCAGCGAGCCCACCCCCGTTTGCGCGGAGCGCTGCTGCACCGCGCGAGCGGAGCGAGCGCGTGGTGCAGACACCGCTTCAGGCACTTCTCAGGTCTGGCTCATCTTGCGCGCGTGCCGCCGCCTGATCCTGAGCCCACCAAAACAAGGAGGGCACGAAGATGCACATCCAGATCATCAACTTCCGGCTCAAGGGGATCGCCCGGCGGGACTACGAGGCACTCTGCGACCAGGTGGCGCCGGCGTTCGCGGCGCTGCCCGGGCTCATCTCCAAGGTGTGGTTGGCGGACGACCAGGCGAATACATATGGAGGCGTCTACACGTGGCGGGACCGCGCTGCGATGGAAGCGTTCCTGAAGACCGACCTCTTCCGGACGGTCGCGACGCACCCTAATCTGACGGACATCGTGTCCCGAGACTTCGCTGTCCTGGAGGCACCGAGCGCGGTGACCGCGTCGGCCCGTGCCGTCGCCGCATAGCGCATCCGGCGCCCAGACGCCGACACTCCGCGAGCTCGGAGACCAGCTCGAGATCGCGTCGTTCGTCGGCCGGGAACGCGAGCTGGCCGTCCTCCTGAGGACACTCGAAGAGGACGGCCAGCTCGTCACGTTCGTTCATGGGATCGCCGGCATCGGGAAGTCGAGCCTCCTTGGGGCCTTCGTCCGGCGAGCGCGGGAGCACGGCGCCACGGTGATCCGGATCGACTGCGCGAACATCGAGCCGACCGATCGTGGATTCATGGCCGAGCTCGCTCGCGCGATCGGTGGCGGAGATGACGATCCGCTCCGTCGCATGGCCACGATGCGATCGCGCGTCATCTTGACGCTCGACACGTACGAGGCCTTCCGGATCTCCGACGCGTGGATCCGGCAGACGCTGCTGCCGCGTCTTCCCGCCAACGCGCGCGCGGTCATCGCCGGCCGCGAGCCTCCCTCGATGGCCTGGTTCGGTTCGCTCGGCTGGTCGGGTGCGCTGTCCGTGCTCGACCTCGGGCCGCTCGATGAGACGGACGCGCTCCAGCTGCTGAGAGATTCGGGCCTCTCCTCTGCCGCGGCGGCGAACGTGAATCGTGCCGCGCGCGGCTACCCGCTGGCCCTGCGCGTCGCGGCCGCGGGGGCGGTGGATCGGACCCTCGGTGACGTTGGCGTCCAACGAGCTCTCGAGGAGCTCGCAGCGCGCTACCTGGAGCACGCCGACGAGAACACGCGCCTCGTCCTGGAGGCGGCGTGCGTCGTACGGCGGGTGACGCCGTCCCTGCTCGCCGCGATGCTGCCGGAGGTGGCGCCGCGCGACGCGCTCGAGCGTCTGCAGGCCCTTCCCTTCGTTCACAGTGCCCCCGATGGGCTCGTCATCCACCCGACGCTCCGGGAGGCGATCGCCACGCGGCTCGGGACGAAGGACCGGGTGCTTCGTCTCCGCTATCGCCAGGCGGCTTGGCGCCTCCTGCGCGAGGAGGTCGGCAGCGCACCGGTATCCGACCTCTGGCGATACACGGCGGACATGCTCTATCTCATCGAGAACCCGATCGTGCGCGAGGCGTTCTTCCCCGCAGGTGGCCAGCTCTACACGGTCGAGCCGGCCTTGAGCACCGACCGTCCAGCCCTGCTCGAGACGATCGCGCGGCACGAAGCGCCGGAGTCCGCCGCCATCGCCCACGCCTGGCTTGACCGGGCGCCGGAGACCTTCCGCGTCGTTCGCGACCGCGAAGGCGTGGTGGCCGGCTTCTATCAGGTATTCGAGGTCGGGGCGCTGGCCGGACGGGCGTCGCCGCACGATCCGATCACGACGCGCTGGCGCGGGCATCTCCGCGAGGATCCGGTACGGCCCGGCGACCTCGTCCTCTTCTCACGACGGATGCTCGACCGCGAGCGCGGAGAGGCGCCGGGTCCGCTCCAAGCGGCGGTCTTCCTCGATGTGAAGCGCCTCTACATGGAGCTACGCCCGAAGCTGCGTCGCATCTACTGGGGTGCGCACAACGCGCTCGAGTTCCTGCCCGCCCTAGGGCCGCTCGGATTCGTGGCCGTGCCGGCCGCGGACGGCCTTCTGGATGGCCGCCCGTTCCGCATGCTCATGCTGGACTTCGGACCGGGCTCGGTCGATGAATGGCTGGCGCGTGTGGCGGCGACCGAGCTGGGGCTCAACCAGGAAGATCTGCTCGATGTGAGCGCGCGCGAGCTCGTGATCGGCGAGGAGCGCGTCCCGTTGACTCGTCTCGAGTTCGATCTGCTGCGGTATCTCATCCTGCGCGAGGGCAAGGCGGTGCCCCGGACGGATCTGCTCGCCGACGTCTGGGGCTATTCGTACGAAGGTGACAGCAATGTCATCGAGGTCGCGGTGCGCTCGCTGCGACGCAAGCTCGGGGCGCGTTCAGGAAGCCTGGAAACGGTGCGGGGGATCGGCTACCGGTATCGCCGCGGCTGAGTCATGTTCGGCGGTCCTGTTCGTGAGCTGATGCCCTTGACATGGCGTCGCGGCCGACGTACTGTACCAAATGGTTAAATACATCGCCGGGAGCGACATGGCCGTCGACCGCCTCAGCCTCACGTTCGGTGCCCTCGCCGACCCGACGCGGCGTGCGATCCTCGCGCGCCTGGCGAAGGGTGGCGCGTCGGTGACCGAGCTCGCGAAGCCGTTCGACATGACGCTTCCCGCGGTGAGCAAGCACCTGAAGGTGCTCGAGCGGGCTGGTCTCGTCACGCGTGGCCGGGAGGCGCAGTGGCGCCCCGCGGCGCTCGAAGCGGGGCCGCTCAGGGAAGTGGACGAGTGGGTCGAGCGCTATCGCGTCCTCTGGGAGCAGCGGCTCGATCGTCTGGGCGAGTACCTGCAGGAGCTGCAGGAGGAGAAGAGAAATGAGCGCCGACGCCGTGGCTGAGAAGCAGGCCGAGATCGTGATGACCCGCGTCTACGACGCGCCGCGCGAGCGCGTCTTCGAGATGTTCACGAAGCCGGAGCACCTGCAGAAGTGGTGGGGACCAAAGCGAGTGGGTATCGCCGTCGCGGAGATCGACGCCCGTCCCGGTGGTGAGCTGTTCATCGCCGAGCGCTGGCCGGACGGCACGATGACCTACGAGCTGGGCGTCGTGCGCGAGCTCACCCCGCCCTCGCGGGTCGTGTTCGCGTTCCACTTCGTCGATGAGCAGCGCCGGCGCATCCCGTTCGTCCGCGCCGGTGTCTCCGCGGACTGGAAGGGCGAGATCGTCCAGGAGGCCACGCTCGCCGCCGAAGGGACGCGCACGCGCGTCACCATCCGCCTGACCGGATTCCCGAGCGCGAAGTGGGGCGAGATGGCGCAGATCGGGGCGACCGAGAATCTCGACCGGCTCGGCTATGCGGTCGCCGACGACATGACCGTCGCGCCGGCCGGCGACCGCGAGATCCTCATCACGCGAACGTTCGACGCGCCGCGCGCGCTGGTGTACGACGCGCTGACCAGGATCGAGCACGTGAAGAACTGGTGGGGCCCGCGCCAGTACGGTCCGGTGAGCGCGATCGCCGACTTCCGCGCGGGCGGCCACTACCGCTTCGCGCAGGGCTCCCCGCAGGGGGAGGTCGCGTTCTCCGGCGAGGTCCGCGAGTCATCGCCGGAGCGGATCGTGTACGTGGAGGAGTTCGAGGCGATGCCCGGCCATGCCGCGGTCACGACGGTCACGCTCGACGAGCGCCAAGGCAAGACCTTCATGACCGTGCGCTCGGTCTACCAGTCGCCTGAGGATCGCGACGCGGTCATCGCGTCGGGCATGGAGTGGGGCGCGCGGCTCTCGTACCTGCAACTGGACGAGGTGCTCGCGG
>DASSPF010000020.1:0-49960 GCA_035699805.1 Candidatus Limnocylindria bacterium
AAGGCGACGAAGCTGACCCTCGCCGTCGCGCTCGAGCTCGCCGACGGATCCGCCGAGTGAGGCGGATCGGCTGGCGTACCAAGCTCGCCGCGTTCGGTGGCCTGGCACTCGTCTTCCTCGCGGCGTTCTTCCTGCTCCGGCCCGTGCTCAGTCCGCTCAGCGACGCCGAATACATCGCGATCGCCAAGGGGACGCCGCAGGGCCAGCTGTACTTCGCGCGTCACGACGTTCCGTGCACCGTCGCCCGCGTCTGGACGGTGCAGGTCAACTGCGACTACGTCGCCGCGCCCGGCTCGCCGACGCAGAAGTTCCGCGTTCACATCGACCCACGGACCGATCGCGTCATCGAGGTCGAGGCGAGCTTCGATCCGTAGCGCGAGACCGCGGCGAGCAGGCCAGCATGCGCATGCCTCGCTCGCCCGCAGAGCGCCCGTCGCGCGCGCGCGCCGCGACCGCGGGGCTAGAGTTCGGACCGAAACCCAACGGAGGTGCTCGCTCATGGGACGCTCCACAGGAATGCGTGCCGTCGCGCTGCTCAGCGCCATCGCGGTGCTCATAGGGGCTTGTGCGACGACCGGCACGACACCCGGCGGCGGTGCGGCGTCGCCGACCGGCAATGACACCGGGAAGAGCTTCGTCTTCGCGTCGACGCAGTTCTCGCCTGTACCCGAGCAGGAGGCGATGCGGCAGAAGATCCTCGCGGGATGGAAGGGCGTCGGCGTCGAGTTCATCACCGATCAGGAGCCGGTGATCATCGACCGGATCACCGTCGAGTCGAAGGCCGGCGGAACCGGTCAGATCGGCATCGTCGGCCTGGAGAACGGGCAGTTCGGATCGCTCGTGGCCAGCGGCTATCTCCAGGACCTGTCCAAGGTCGTCGATCGCAACAAGGACAAGAAGATCAACGCGGACATGCTCACCCTCGGAAAGTTCGGCGGCAGCCAGCAGCTGTACGTCCCGTGGATGCAGGCCACGTACTTCCTGGTGGCGAACAAGAAGGCGCTCCAGTACCTCCCGAGCGGCGCCGACGTCAACGCCCTCACGTACGACCAGCTCATCGCGTGGGCGAAGAACGTCTTCGAGAAGACCGGTCAGAAGCGCTTCGGCTGGCCGGCCGGTACGAACGGGCTCGTCCACCGGCTGCTCCAGGGCTACTGGTATCCGTCGTACACCGGTGGTCTGGTCACGTCGTTCAAGAGCCCCGAGGCCGTCACGATGTGGCAGAAGATCAAGGAGCTCTGGTCGTACTCGAACCCGCAGTCGACCACGTACGCGTTCATGCAGGAGCCGCTCCAGTCCGAAGAGGTCTGGATCGCAATGGATCACGCGGCACGCCTCATCAACGTCCTCAAGGCCAAGCCGGACGACTTCGTCGCGGTCCCCGCACCGGCCGGTCCGAAGGGCCGCTATTACATGAGCGTCGTCGTCGGTCTGGGCATCCCC
This sequence comes from Candidatus Limnocylindria bacterium, assembly GCA_035699805.1. Lineage (GTDB taxonomy): Bacteria > Chloroflexota > Limnocylindria > P2-11E > P2-11E > CF-39. Next base: position 1,444 of record DASSPF010000020.1, read on the forward strand.
AAGACGACCCCCAACGTTGGTGGGGCGGAGGCGCTGATCGACTATCTGCTCAAGCCGGAGACGCAGATCGCCACGCTCCGGAGCAACAGCTTCTTCCCGGTGATCGACGTCAAGATGCCCGACGACCTCGACAAGGGACTCCGCCTGGAGGCCGACGCGGTCTCCAAGCAATCGTCAGCGAAGGACGCGAAGGTCGTGCCGCTCCCGGTCGGTCTTGGGAGCCAGGGCGGCAACTTCAACACCGCGATCCTCAACACCTTCCAGCGCATCGTCGTGAAGGGTGATGACATCCAGACCGTGCTGAACGAGCAGGCCGCCATCCTCAACAAGGTCATGACCGACGCCAACGCGAAGTGCTGGGGCCCCGACGGGACGTCGTCGGGACCGTGCCAGGTGAAGTGACCGGCAGCTAGATGAAGCGGGTGCGAGCGCGTACGGAGGACCTCCTTCCGTACGCGCTCCTCCTTCCCTCGATCCTGTTCCTCGCCCTGCTCATCCTCATCCCGATGGTGCAGGCGCTGCTCCTCGCCATCCAGGCGGAGAGCGGCGGGCTGACCACCGAATACCTCGAGCGCATGCGTGGGGATGTGAACTTCAGCGACGCGTGGCGGAACACCCTCCTGCTGATCGTCCTCATCGTGCCGCTGCAGATCGTCCTCGCCCTGGCGATGGCCCTCCTCATCCACTCGCGCTTCCGCGGCCACGAATGGTTCCTGTACGTCTACGCCATCCCGCTCGCGATCTCCGATCTCGCCTCGGGCATCCTCTGGCTCAGCATCTTCACCGAGCGCGGGTATCTGAACACGGTCGCCGAGGGGATCGGCATCATCGACGCCCCGCAGGTCTTCCTGTCGTTCGAGAACACCGGCGGCCTGCTGGCGGCGATCGTCATCGCCGAGTCCTGGCGCGCGACGTCGATCGTCATGGTCATCCTCGTCGCCGGCCTGCAGCTCATCCCGCGCGACTACTTCGAAGCGGCCGATCTCTTCGGCGCGAACCGCATCCGCCGCACCATCCACGTGGTCCTCCCACTGCTGCGCCCGAGCCTCCAGTCGGCCCTCATCATCCGCACGATCTTCGCCTTCCAGACCTTCGCCGTCGTCCTCGCGCTCGCCGGCCGCAACATGCCGGTCATCGCGGCCGAGGCGTACAACTGGTACGCGAACAACCGCAACGCGCACCTCGCGGCGTCGTACGCCCTGCTCCTGCTCGGGCTCACCATCGTCTTCACGGTCGTGTACCTCCGGGTCCTTGGGCTGCGCGAGGCGGAGGTGAAGCGGTGAGCGCGCGCACCTGGGACCGCGCCCTCATCTACGGCAGCGCCACGCTGCTGGCGCTCTGGGTGCTCGTCCCCTTCTACCTGATCTTCCTGTCGGCGTTCAGCCGGCCGAACGACGTGTTCGTCTACCCCAAGCCGCTCCTGCCGACGGACCTCTCGACCGAGACCATGCAGGTGTTCCTGCAGTCCACCGGTGTCGTCGCGTCGGTCCTGAACAGCCTGGCCGTCGCGGCGATCACCATCGTCCTGAGCCTGGCGCTCGGGGCCCCGGCGGGCTACGCGCTGGCGCGCTTCGCCTTCCGCGGACGTCAGGGCTTCCAGCTCGTGGTGCTCGCGACGAAGATGTTCCCCGTCGCCATCCTCTCGATCCCGCTCGCCGTCGCGTTCGTCCGGCTCGGTCTGTACGACAACGTCATCGGCGTCGCGCTGGTCCACACCGCGATGGCGCTCCCGTTCGTCATCCTCGTCACCGCAGGCGTGTTCGCGGGGGTGTCGAACGAGCTCGAAGAGGCCGCCATGACCCTGGGCTGCTCGCGCGTGGCCGCGTTCCTGCGCATCGCGCTGCCGCTCGCGCTTCCCGGTCTGGCCGCGGCCGCGATCTTCACCTTCGTCATCTCCTGGAACGAGGTCTTCGCCGCGTCGATCCTGACCCTGCGGCAGCGGACGCTCCCGGCCCTCGTGCTCTTCGCCCTGCAGCAGTCGCCCCTGTACTTCAAGTTCGCCGGCGGCTTCTTCATGGTGCTGCCGGCGGTCGTCTTCATCTTCTTCATGCGTCGCTACCTGTTGAATCTCTGGGGAGGGCGCTGACGTGGCCGCGATCACCATCGAACGCATCGTGAAGACGTTCGGCAAGACGACGGCGCTCAGGGAGGTCAGCCTCGAGGTCCAGGACGGCGAGTTCCTGGTCCTGCTCGGCCCGTCGGGGTGCGGCAAGACCACGCTCCTGCGGTGCATCGCAGGTCTGGAGAGCGTGGACTCGGGACGCATCCGGATCGGATCGCGCGATGTCACCGACCTCGCGCCGCGTCACCGCGACATCGCGATGGTCTTCCAGAGCTACGCCGTGTTCCCGCATATGACCGTCGGCGCGAACATCGGCTTCGGGCTGCGGATGAAGCGTGTCGGGAAGGCGGAGCTCGAGCGGCGTGTGGCCGAGGGCGCGGCCCTTCTGGGCCTGGAGCCGTACCTCGATCGCTACCCTGCCCAGCTCTCCGGCGGGCAGCGCCAGCGCGTCGCCGTCGCGCGCGCGATCGTCATGGACGCGCCGGTGCTGCTGATGGACGAGCCGCTCTCGAATCTCGACGCGCTGCTGCGCCTGCAGGCGCGCGCGGACCTCAAGCGGCTGCACCGCGAGGTGCGGCGCACGACCGTCTACGTCACACACGACCAGGTCGAGGCCATGAGCATGGGCGACCGCATCGCCGTGATGCGCGATGGCGTCATCGAGCAGTGCGAGCCGCCGATGAAGCTGTACAACGACCCGGCCTCGCGCTTCGTGGGTGGGTTCATCGGCTCGCCGCCCATGAACTTCCTGCCGGGGACCGCGCGCTCCGGCGTGTTCGAGGGAGAGGGCTTTCGCGTCCCGCTGCACGGGCTCGCGGCCGCTGACGGCCGCGGTCTCCTGCTCGGTATCCGGGCCGAGCAGATCGACGTCGCCGACAGCGGTGTCCCGGCCCGGGTCCAGGTGGTCGAGCCGCTGGGCGCGAACGCGCTCGTCACCGTCCTCGTCGGATCCACCGCCGTGAAGATGGAGGCGCCGGTGGACACGTCGCTCCGGCCCGACCAGGACGTGCACCTCGCCTTCGAGGCCGCGCACATCCGGTGGATGGACGCCGAGACGGGAATGGCCCTGCACTGAGCCTCGCGCGGCACCGCCTCGACCCACGGCGCCCGTACAAGCCGCTCGACGTCGGGAACGGGATCGTCGCCGGCTCGCTCACCGCCGGCGGCCGTTGGCTGGAGCTCGGCATCGCGCACCGCGTGCACGGCCGCGTCGTCGTGACCGATGCGCCGGCGTTCGACCCAGAGCGGCGCTTCGACCAGCCGGCGGTGCGCCGCTACCGCGCGGCCCTGGCCGACCCCGAGCGACCCGGCTTCGGTCTGGCCGCGCTCGCGGGGCCGGCGACGGCCGCACTGCTCGAGGCGAGCTTCCCGGTGGCGATCCACGACCGTGGGGGTGCCCGGGTCGAGGTCGTCACGTTCGCGCCGCCCGGGCGACACGGCGCGGTGCAGATCGTCCGTGCCGTGATGGCCGGAGGAGGACTCGACCTCGGCTGGACGGGCACGCTGCGTCTGGGGCGCGCGGCGTACACGCAGCTCACCAGAGGCGGCCCGCTGCCCGAGGTCGAGGAGCGGCCGCTGCGCGGCGCGGACGGCCGCACGGTGTGGGTCGTCGACGAGACGCTGGGCGCCGCGGTGGCCATCGCCCCGCCGGACCCGTCGGCGCATACCGGGACGCACGTGACCGCGATCGCGCTCGCGGACCGTCTTGCCGACGCGATACGCGAGGCGAACGATCTGGTGCGCCATGGTGAGCGGCTCCTCGAAGAGACGGTCGAGGCGCGTCGCACGCTCTGGTCGGGCGCGGATCTCGGTCCGGCGCAAAACGTTGCGCGGCGTGCGGTGGCCTACGCGCTCGATTGCGCGGCGTCGGAGGCGGGGGAGGGGTCCACTGCCGTGCTCGCCGATCACGTGATCCTGCCGCTGGTGTGGACGCGCGACGCGTACTACGTCTGTCGCGCGCTGCTCGCGCTCGCGCCCCGTGAGGGTGCCGCGCTCGCGGCGCGATCCCTCCGCTGGTGCTTCGAGAGCGCCGAGCGCCCGGAGGGCTGGTGGCCGCGGGCCTCGCTCGCGACCGGTGGCGCGAAGGACCACACCTTCCAGCTCGACCAGCAGCTCTATCCGCTGCTGCTGCTCGAGGACCACGCACGGCACTCCGGCGACGACACCCTGCTGCGTCGCTACGCGGCCGATCGCGACCGGGTCCTCGACGCGCTCCTCGCGCGTCGGACGACGTACGGGCTCATCGCGACCGCCGAGACCCCGGCCGACGACCCGATCGACGCCCCCTATCACTTCTCGAGCCATGTCCTCCTGTGGCGCGCCCTTCGCGACGTCGCGCCGCACACGGCCGAGGAGGTACGTCGCGCCACCCTCGCGCACTTCGTGATCCGCGGCCGCTTCGCGTACGCGGTGGGCGGACCCGATGGCCAGGGCGCGCATCACTACCACGACGCGAACGACCTGCCCACGGTCTTCGCACCGGGCTGGGGCTTCTGTGCGTCCGACGATCCGGTCTGGCGCGCGACGATCGAGTTCGCATGGTCGAGCGGCCACGCCGGGTACTTCGCCGGGCGCTACGCGGGCCTCGGCTCGGTGCACACGCCGCATCCCTGGCCGCTCGGCGATCTCCAGGAGCTCGTCGTCGCGCGGGTGCAGGGCGATCGCGCCCGCGCGGCCGACGCCGGCGCGCGGCTGCGGCGCGTGGCGATGTGGGACGAGATGCTTCCTGAGGCGTATGAGGAGCGGACCGGTGCGGTCGCTTCGCGTCACTGGTTCGCCTGGCCGCTCCTGCTCTGGGCCTTCCTTGACCGCGACCCCACGGTCATCGCGCCGTGAGTCGCTGCTCGGCCCTTCCGAGATCGGCCTCGGCCCACCCGTCCGTCGACAGCACGATCGTCACCGGGCCGTCGCCCACCATGGCCACGCGCATGTCCGCGCCGAAGAGGCCCTGGCTCACCGTGGCGCCGCCACCGCGGAGCGCGCCGCAGAATCCGTCGAACAGCCTGCGGCCCACCTCGGCCGGCGCGGAGTGCGCGAAGTCGGGGCGCCGGCCATGGCGGATGTCGCCGTACAGGGTGAACTGCGGCACGACGAGGACGCTGCCGCCCGCGTCGAGCACGGTGCGACCCAGCTTGCCCTGCTCGTCGTCGAAGATCCGCAGGGCCAGCAGCTTGGCCGCCAGTCGCTCGCCGTCCTCGGGGCGGTCGTCATGCCCGACGCCGACGAGGACCACAAGGCCATGCGCGATGGCCGCGACGTTCTTGTCAGCGACCTCGACGGACGCGGATCGCACGCGCTGGACGACGGCGCGCAATCGGTCGGCCCGCCGCTAGTCCAGCATCCAGGGATTGTCGCCGCGCACGACGTCCTCCACCTCGCTCGCGGAGAGGTGGCCGGGCGCGAACACGGTCATGCTGCGGTCGAGCGGCAGGCGCGTGACGTACGTGACCTTGCCGAAGCGGTAGCCGTGCTGGAACAGGAACGGCTTTCCGTCGATCTCGAGGAGCTGGCGGCGGTCGCTGGACGTCGCTGGCACGCCGTCAGTATCGAGGAAGGCCCGCCATGCCGCCGAGCGGCGCTACTCGCCGTACCCCGGATCGTCCGGGAGGGCCATCTGCTGCGCCGGTCCGGCGCCGCCTCCCGCGCTCGCGGCGCTCCCACTCACCGTGAGGAGCAACAGCGCGACGACGAACGCGCGCAGGAGCAATGACCGGGCACGTGTCATCTGCGTCTCCCCTTTCACCAGGCCCCCCGATCGCGGGATTGTCGGCGCCGCGCGGGGTTCGATATCCTCGGCCGAGTCTACCGAGGCTGAACAAGCGTGATGAGCGTCAAACGGCCGCTCGCCTGTCAGTTCGGTCACAGAGGAGCACTTGTGGGGAGCATCGAGACGGCGCCGACACCGGGCCTGGGGGATCGCGTACGGAGCGCACGCCGCGAGCGCGGGCTCAGCCAGGCGCAGCTCGCCGGTGACGAGCTCACCAAGGGTTTCATCTCCCAGGTCGAGTCCGGTCTCGTCCGTCCCAGCGTCCGCTCCCTGCAGGTCATCGCGCTGCGGCTCGGGAAGAGCCTCGACTACTTCCTCGGTGACGCACCGCTCGCCACCGAGAAGCGCCTGGCGTTCCACCGCATCGCGGCCGAGGCCGCGGCAGAGCGCCGCGACTGGGCGGTGGTCCGCTCCGAGGTCGAGTCCGCGCTCGGATGCGCGCCGGAGAAGCGCGAGCGCGCGGCCCTGCTGCGGCTGCTTGCGCAGGCCGAGCTCGCCGCCGGTCATCGCGAGGCCGCGTTCGACCGCATCGCCGAGGCGCTCTCGCTCGTCGACGTGGCGGTCGACGCAGCGGAGGCCGCGCAGCTCCTGTACCTGCGTGGTGTCGCCTACGGACAGCTGAACCAGCACCTCACCGCGGCCGAGGCGCTCGAGCAGGCGCGCGACGTGATGGAGCGCCACGAGGTCATCGACCCGCGCCTGCGCGCTCGGATCCTCGTCGCGCTCGGCACCGCGTACCGCCGCCTCGCACGCACGGCGAAGGCGATGCAGACGTACACCTCGGCGCTCGACCTCGCGAGCGCGTCGAACGAGCTTCGCGTCGCCGCCCAGGGCTACATGGGTGTGGCGGTCTCGCTCTACGACGCCGGCGAGCTCGACGCCGCGATCAGCAACTACCGCCGCGCGCTCGACCTCTTCTCGCGCGTCGAGGACCGCGCCTTCGAGCTCTCCGTCCTGCACTCGCTCGCGTCGGTCCACTTCGAGGGCGGGGCCATCGAGGAGGCGCGCGAGGTCGCGCAGCGCTGCGTCGCGCTCGCCCGCTCGTCACATGACGAGCGCACCGTGGCGATCGCCGAGGTGATCCTGGCCCGGGTCGCGCTCGCCGGGGACGACCCGGAGAGCGCGCTCGCCATCGCCAAGCGCGCCGAGAAGGCCCTGGACCCCGCCGACCGCCAGCGCGCCGATGCATTGCGTGTCATTGGCGCGGCCCACGACGCGCTGGGCGCATACCCCTCGAGCGACCGGGCCTACCGCAAGGCCATCGAGCTCCTCGACGACGTCGGCGACCATCCGGACCGCTCGGCCATCGCCGCGGAGTACGCGCGGAAGCTGCGCGCGCGCGGCGATGTGGATGCGGCATTCCACTATCTGGAGCTGGCGCGAGACCGCTAAGCGCGCCCAGGTCCACGGTCGAGCAACTAGCATCGGCGCCGTGCCTCGTGATGCCGCCAGCGTCGACAACGAGGGCGTCGCCGCGGTCCTCGACGAGATCGGCGACCTCCTCGAGCTCAAAGGCGAGAACGTGTTCCGAGCGGTCACGTACCGCGCGGTCGCGCGCGCCATCCGCGACCTGCGCGAGCCGGTCGCCGAGCTGGTGGCCCAGGGGCGTCTGGGCGAGATCCCCAAGACCGGCCCGTCCGTCACCGAGGCGATCACCCAGCTCGTCACGACCGGGAGATCAGAGCGCCACGCGAAGCTGAAGACCGAGGTGCCCGAGGGACTGATCACGCTGCTTCGCGTGCCCGGTGTGGGGCCGGCCACGGCCCGGGCGATCTACCAGAACCTGAAGATCACCACCATCGACGAGCTCGAGGAGGCCGCGAAGGCGCACCGGTTGCGGGAGCTCCCGAAGATCCAGGCCAAGACCGAAGAGAACATCCTCCGTTCGATCGCCGCCCTGCGCCAGCGGACCGGCCGTTCGCTGCTCCATCACGCGCGCGACGCCGCCGACGAGATGATCGCGACGCTGCGCCGCCATGGGGTCGAGCAGATCAGCGTGGCGGGCAGCGTGCGCCGCTACCGCGAGACCATCGGCGACATCGACCTGCTCGTGCCGGCCGCGGAAGCCGCGCCGATCATGGAGGCGTTCACGACCGCGTCGAGCGTGGAGCGCGTCCTCGCGCACGGCGACACGAAGTCGTCGGTCATCGTGGGACGCGGGCTGCAGATCGACCTGCGGGTCGTGCCGCCGCGCTCCTGGGGCGCCGCGATGCTGTACTTCACCGGCTCGAAGGAGCACAACGTCCGCCTCCGGGGGTACGCCCTCAAGCGCAAGCTGCTGCTGAACGAGTACGGGCTGTACCGGGTCGGGGCGGAGGCGCGCGGCATGGAGATCGCCTCACGGACCGAGGAGGACGTGTACGCCGCGCTCGACATGGACTGGATCGCGCCCGAGCTGCGTGAGGACCATGGCGAGATCGACGCCGCGCTGGCACACGCGCTCCCGGCGCTCGTCACGACCGGCGACATCAGGGGCGACCTGCACACCCATACCTCCTGGACCGACGGCCGCGACGAGCTCGCGGCGATGGCGCGCCGCGCGAAGGCGAAGGGCTACGCGTACATGGCGGTGACCGACCACTCACCGGGCCTGGGCATGACGAACGGCCTCTCGGTGGACCGCATCCGCGCGCGCGTGGCCGAGGCGAGGAGGCTCGAGGCCGAGCTCGCGCCATTCCGCATCCTGGTGGGGACCGAGGTCGACATCCGCGCCAACGGGGCGCTCGACTACCCGGATGCGGTCCTGCGCGACTTCGACATCGTGAGCGCGTCGGTCCACTCCGCCTTCGGCCAGACGCGCGAGGTGATGACGAAGCGGATCAGCGACGCCATGCGCAACCCCTTCGTGACCGCCTTTTCGCATCCCACCGGCCGGCTGCTCGAGCGCCGCGAGCCGTACGCGGTGGACCTCGACGCGGTCATCGCTGTGGCGCTCGAGACGGGCACGTGGCTCGAGGTGAACGGCGGACCCGAGCGCCTCGACCTGCCCGACATCTGGGTGCGCAAGGCGGTCGAACGCGGCGTCACGCTCGTCCTCAACTCGGACGCGCACGCGGTGGAGGAGCTGGACTGGATGGAGTACGCGGTCGCGAACGCGCGTCGGGGCTGGGCGACCGCGGCCAGCGTGGTGAACACGCGCTCGTTGGAGCAGATGCTCGCGAGTCGCAAGCCGGGGCGCTGATGCCCGGGACGCTGCGTGCGCGTTTCGTCGTGCGGGGTCTGGTGCAGGGTGTCAACTTCCGGGCCGCCGCCGTGCGCGAGGCGACCGCACGCCGGATCACCGGACGGGTGTGGAACCGTGATGACGGCGCGGTCGAGCTCATCGCGGAAGGTGAGGAGGCGGCCCTCGCCGACCTCGGGCGCTGGCTGCGTGTGGGGCCGCGCCTGGCCGAGGTCGCATCGGTCGAGCGCGCCGACCTGGGCGGCGAGCATCGCTACCGCGACTTCGCGATCACGTACGGGCCGGCCAGCGACTAGCGGCGGCGCCTCTTCTTGCGGCGCTCCGGCTGCGGGAAGTACTGCCGGCGGCGCTGCTCGCGCACCCAGGCGGCCTCCTGCGGCGGCAGCCAGTACTGGTACATGTACACGACGAGGGCGATGTTCAGGGCGACCGTCACCACGAACACGTAGAACGGCGCCTTGGCGATGAATTCCACGAGCAGGAGGATGACGAAGACCACGTTCACCCAGAAGGCCCAGGGCTTCAGGGCGTTCTCGGGGGGCGGCACGGCGCCGCGTCGGCGCCAGTTGTACCAGACGATGTTCACCACGAGCGCGAGGGCGAGCGAGTACACGGCCGGCCAGTAGAACCGGGACTCAGGGTTGAACGGCGAGAAGAATCTCTCGACGAAGTGCGACAGATCGAAGGCCACTGCATCGCTATACTAACCGCGCGCAACGGCCCGCACACGTAACGCGCTGTAGGGGGACATCGTGCGAGCTCTCCTCTCGGTCTCAGATCTGGATGGCCTTGTCACGTTCGCGCGGGGTCTGCGCGAGCTCGGCTGGGATCTCGTCGCCACCGACGGGACCCGCGCGGCGCTCGCCGCGGAGGGCATCGAAGCGGCCTCGGTGGAGGACGTGACCGGCTCGCCGACGCTGCTCGGCGGACGGGTCAAGACGCTGCATCCGCGCATCCACGCGGCCGTGCTCGCGCGCCGGGACGACCCCGCGCACACCGCCGAGCTCGAGCGCGAGGGCATCACGCCGATCGACCTCGTCGCGGTCAACCTGTATCCCTTCACCAGGTCGGCAGCCGCCGGGAAGCGCGGCGCCGAGCTCCACGAGCACATCGACATCGGCGGCGTGGCGCTGCTGCGCGCCGCGGCGAAGAACTACCAGGACGTGGTCGTGGTGTCGCGTGCCGCGCGCTATCAGGCCGTGCTCGACGAGCTCCGCGAGCGTGGCTCGGTCTCCCTGGAGACACGCCGCATGCTCGCGGCCGAGGCGTTCTCCCATACCGCCGGGTACGACGCGGCGATCGCCTCGCGCTTCGTGGCCGACGCCGGCATCTCCTTCCCTGACGAGATGACCCTCGCCCTTCGCAAGGTGCGCGACCTGCGGTACGGCGAGAACCCGCATCAGCAGGCGGCCTTCTATGCGCTCCGTGGCGAGGAGGACGCCGCGATGGTCGCCATGGAGCAGATCCACGGGAAGGCCGCGAGCTTCAACAACGTGCTCGACATCAATGCCGCCTGGCGGATCGCCGCCGACTTCACGCAGCCCACCGTCGCGATCGTGAAGCACCAGAACCCCTGTGGCATCGCCTCCGAGCTCGAGATCACCGCCGCCTACCGGCGCGCCTTCATGTGCGACTCGGTCTCGGCGTTCGGCGGCATCGTCGGCGTGAACCGGACCGTCACCAAGGAGCTCGCCGAGGCCATGCAGGACACGTTCTACGAGGCGATCATCGCTCCCGCGTACGACGAGGCCGCGCTGCCGCTCCTGAAGCAGCGCAAGAACCTCGAGATCCTGCTCGTCCCGAACGCGTTCGCCGGCAAGCATCTCCGCAGGAACGACGCGCACGCGCTCGATCTGAAGCGCGTCGCCGGCGGGTTGCTCGTGCAGACGCCCGACGAGACGGTGGCCGACGAGGCCAACTTCAAGGTCGTCACCGAGCGCAAGCCAACGCTCGAGGAGCTCACCGATCTCATCTTCGCGTGGCGCTGCGTCCGGCACGTCACCTCGAATGCGATCGTGCTGGCGAAGGGCCTCGCGACGGTGGGCGTGGGTCCGGGCCAGCTCTCACGTGTCGTCGCGGTGGAGGTGGCCGTGCGCAAGGCGGGGGAGAACGCTCGCCTTGCGGTCATGGCGTCCGACGCCTACTTCCCGTTCCCCGACGGCATCGAGGTGGCGGCCCGCGCCGGCGTCACCGCGATCATCCAGCCCGGCGGGTCGCTGCGCGACGCGATGATGATCGACACCGCCAACAAGCACCGCATGGCGATGCTCTTCACCGGACGCCGCCACTTCAAGCACTAGCTTGTCGCGCTCGCCTCGGCCCGCCTCACGGCGGCCTGCGGCTCGCCGCGTCGCTCCGCTCGTGCGGTCTCGCTCCTCGCGGACGAGCCGCTCGTCGCTCGTCGTGTCGCGCTCGCCTCGGCCCGCCGCCGTGCGATTCTGTGTCCGCTGCGGGACGAAGCTCGTCCGGCGGCTCGTGGAGAAGCGGCGGCGCGGAGTCTGTCCCGCCTGCGGTCACGTCGCGTTCCGGAACGCCAAGCCGGCCGTCGGCGTGCTCGTCGTCCGCGACGGGAAGCTGCTCCTGGTGCGCCGCGAGCGCGCCCCGTACAAGGGGTACTGGGACATCCCGGGTGGCTTCCTCGAGGCCGACGAGCATCCTCGTGAGGGGGCGCGCCGCGAGGCCCGCGAGGAGACCGGGCTCCGCATCGCCCTCGACGCGCTGCTGGGCGTGTACCACGACAAGAGCGGCGCCGATCACACGCTCAACCTGTACTACCAGGCGCACGTGACCGGCGGACGCGAGAGGCCGGGCGATGACGCCGACGCGCTCCGCTGGTTCGCGCCACGCGAGATCCCCTCGCGCATCGCGTTCCCCGGTCACACCCGTGCGGTCATGCGTGACTGGCGGCGGGTCCGGCGACGCAGCGGCTAGTCGGGATTCGATCGGTGTCGGGCGGTACGCCTACATCGCGCCGACCGAGCGGCGCTGCAACGGTCATCGTCGCGAGCATCGTCACCTCCACAGTCGCCGTCTTGGTGGGTCTCCAGGCGCAATCTCGGTCGAACGTGCCCGTTGCCGAACCGCTCGCACTCAGCGCGCTGATCGTTTCCCTGTCCCGAGGTGAACTCGCTGGCGTGCCCTATGGCCTGGTGCATGTTGCGTATCTCCTTGGGCTCGCCCTGCTCGGCGCGACGATCCTCAACGTCCTGAACAGGGGCGCCGTCGGTGGCCGCGGCGCGATCACTGTTGGCCTGCTCGTCGGCCTCGCGATCACAAGTGCGACGACCCCGGATGTCGTTCAGAAGGCTGGCCTGACCGGTCTCCTGTTCGCGCTGCCAAGTGGACTGGCCGAGGCGGTCGTCCTCGCGGCGCTCACATGGATCGCATGGGGACTCGAACGGAGGATGTAGCGCGAACGGGCGGCGCGCCCGCGCCCGGAAGGGCTAGGCGAGCTCGAGGTAGCGGAAGGCTTCGGCGGCGGGGACGTCCCAGGCGGCGCCGATGCTCTTCGCCCAGGCGCGCATCCGCGCCGGGAACTCGTCGCGGCCGCCCAATTGCGAGACGTGCCGTTGGAGCGCCGCGATCTTCTTGTCGAGCGTTCCCGAGATGTCGAACCAGATGTTCGGCTCGCGCGTCCCGAACAGGAGCACGCGGCTCACGCGGTGGTGGGTGAGCTTCCCGCGCAGCTGCTCGGGGAAGAAGAGGTGGTCGCGCGCGGCGATGACGCCGTCGAGACCGCTCCAGCCGGCGGTGCGGTGGTCGGGATGGACCTGGTAGTGACCCCAGGGATCGTTGGTGAACACGACCTCGGGCTGGTGCTCACGGATCACGCGGCAGATCTCGCCGCGCAGGCGCATGGAGACCTCGAGCTCGCCATCCTGCTTTCCCAGGAAGACGAAGCCCTTCACCCCGATGGCCTCGCCCGCGGCGCGTTGTTCGCGCTCGCGGATGGCCGCCATCTTCCTCGGGGTCATCTTCGGATCGTGGGTGCCCTTCTGGCCACTGGTGATGACGCAGTAGGTCACGTGCGTGCCGCGCTCGATCCACGCCGCGAGCGTGCCCGAGCAGCCGAAGTCCACGTCATCGGGGTGCGCGAACACCGCCATCGCCCGCTTGGGGACGGGAAAACCCCTGGACACCGCTAGACCTCCACCTTCGAGCCGGTGTCCGCGAGGATCCTCGCGTAGAGCGCCTCGACCCGCTCCCCGACGTTGCGCCAGGTGTAGTGCTCGGCGCGGTCGCGCGCCCCATGCGCGAGATGCATCCGCAGCCGCTGGTCGGTGAGGACGCGCGCGATCGCCTCCGCGAGGGCCTGATAGTCGCCGGCCGGCACGAGCAGCCCGGACTCACCGTCCTCGATGAGCGTCTGGAGGCCGCCCACGCGGGTGCCGACGACGGGCGTGCCGCAGGCCATCGCCTCGAGCGCGACGAGGCCGAACGACTCGGTCAGCGACGGGACGGCGCAGATGTCGGCTGCGGCGTAGTACTTGGCGAGCGTGGGCTGGTCGAGCGAGCCGACGAAGCTCACGTTCGCCTCCATGCGGTGCTGGTGGACCAGCCGGCGCAGCTCCTCGACCTTGTCCGTCTCGGGCGCGTCGTCCCCCGGATCGAGCGCGCCACCCACCACCAGCAGGCCGACGTCGCTCCGCAGCTCGGGGTGGCGAAAGAACAGCAGCCCGAGCGAGCGCAGGAGCACGTCGATGCCCTTGATCTGCTCGATGCGGCCGACGAACAGGATGATGCGCTCGCGCTGATCGCGCCCGAGAGCGTCTCGTGCGTCCGCCTGGCGCATCGGCCGGAAGACCTCGGGGTCGACGCCGCAGGGGATGACGTGCACCCTGGAACGGTCGGCCGCGTAGAGGTCGGCCAGCTCGCCCGCCTCGATGTCGCTCGACGCCACGATCGCGGCGGACTCTGCGATGGCGCGCTGCTCGATGGCGATGCGCACGTCGCTCTCACCGTCGACGTCCTCGTCCATGACCTCGCGCTTCACGTGGCCGAGCGTGTGGAACATCTGGATCCGTGGGACTGCCCAGACCGGCGCGAGCGTGCGCGCGACCTCCGCGGACAGCCAGTAGTGGGAGTGGATGAGGTCGTACGCGCGTCCCTCGGCGCGGACGTGCTCCTCGAGGCGCTCGGTGAACTCGCCGAGGTGCTCGTACACGTCCATCTTCGGCCAGTACCCCATCGGACCCGATCCGATGTGGATGACGCGCGCGCCTGGCCCGAGCTCCTGGATGCGCGGGTCGTACTTCTCGCGCCAGCGCGTGAAGACGTCCACCTCGTGACCGCGGCGACCCAGCTCGCGGGCGAGCTCGCGCACATAGACGTTCATCCCACCGGAATCACGGCCGCCCAGCTTCGCGAGGGGGCAGGCGTGCACGGAGAGCATGGCGATGCGGGTCACGCGCCGTCCGCCGGTGGAGAGCGGCGCGCGCGGGCCCGAGCCTGCCAGGTGGGAGGGGCCACGCGTGCGCGGCCGCGCGGACAGGATGCGTCGGGGCTCGTGGACGAGGTCACCGCTGATGCGATTCTAGGCCGGAGAGACGCACGACGGGATGAACGTCCGCGTTCTCCATATCATTCCGCTGTGCGCGAGCGCGCCGCGCCGCGGGTCCTGATCGCCCCCCAGTCGTTCAAAGGCAGCGCCGACGCGGTCGCTGTGGCCGCGGCCATCGCGCGTGGCATCCGCCGCGCGTGGCCGGCCGCGACGACCGTGGAGCTCCCGCTCGCCGATGGCGGCGAGGGTACGGTGCACGCGCTCGTCCGCGCCACGGGCGGTGAGCTCCGCCACGCGCGTGTCCACGACCCGCTGCTCCGCGAGATCGACGCCGAGTGGGGCGTGCTCGGGGATCGCACCACCGCGGTCGTCGAGATGGCCGCCGCCAATGGACTGCCGCTCCTTCGCGACGATGAGCGCGACCCGCGCGTCACCTCTACGCGCGGCACCGGAGAGCTCATCCTCGCGGCCGCCATGAGCGGTGCCCATCGCATCATCGTGGGCATCGGCGGCAGCGCGACGAACGACGGCGGTGCGGGCATGGCGCGCGCGTTCGGGTATCGCTTCTTCGATCGCGCCGGACGGGAGCTGCCCGAAGGTGGCGCGGCGCTCGCGCAGCTCACGCGGATCGACGGCCAGACCGATCCACGGCTCATCCGCGCCGCCATCGATGTCGCCTGCGACGTGCGCAACCCGCTCCTCGGTCCCGAGGGGGCGAGCGCGATCTTCGGCCCGCAGAAGGGGGCGACACCCCAGATGGTCCGCGAGCTCGATGCGGCGCTCACCGTGTACGCGGATGTCGTCGAGCGTCACGTCGGCCGGAACGTGCGCGACGTGCCCGGCGCCGGCGCGGCCGGCGGGCTCGGCGCGGGACTCGTGGCGTTCCTGGACGCGCGTCTGGTGTCCGGCGCACGGCTGGTCCTCGACGCGGTCGGCTTCGAGCGCCTCATGGACGGCGCCACACTGGTCATCACCGGCGAAGGGCGCATCGATGGACAGAGCGTCTACGGAAAGCTCACCCAGGCGGTGACCGCGGTCGCGAGCGCGCACGGCGTCCCGGTCGCGGCGGTCGCGGGCATGGTCGGCGCCGGCCACGAGGCGCTGCGCGATGCCGGCGTGGTGCGTATCGAGACGCTCGCCGACACCGTGGCCGAGCGCGAGGCGGCGATGCGTGATCCACTTCCGCGCATCGAGGCCGCCGCCGCGCGGCTCGCCGTGCAGGTCGCCAGCGAAGCCGGTAGGGTCTGACCGATGGGCCCCGCCGTCCCCGCCGACCGCATCCCCAGCCTCGAGCTCGTTCGCATCACCGAGGCCGCGGCCATCTCCGCCGCGCACTGGCTCGGTCACGGGGACAACCACCATGCGGATCAGGCCGCGGTCGAGGCGATGCGCCGGGCCATGGACGAGGTCTCGTTCCACGGCACGATCGTCATCGGCGAGGGCGAGCGCGACGAGGCGCCGATGCTGTTCATCGGCGAGCAGGTGGGGCGCGGGGATGGCCCCGAGGTGCACATCGCCGTCGATCCGCTGGAGGGCACCAATCTCGTCGCCAAGGGCCGGCCCAACGCCATCGCGGTGATGGCCGTCTCGGAGCCGGGTGGGCTGCTGCACGCGCCGGACACGTACATGGAGAAGCTCGTCGTCGGTCCGCCGGCGAAGGGGAAGGTCGACCTCGATCGGCCGGTCGCGGAGAACCTGAAGGCGATCGCCGATTCGCTCGGCCGCGACGTCGACGACCTCACCGTCGTCATCCTGGACCGGCCGCGCCACCAGAAGCTCATCGCGGATGTGCGCGATGCCGGTGCGCGCATCCATCTCATCGAGGATGGCGACGTCATCGCCGCGCTCTCGGTCGCCATCGCCGGCACCGGCCTTCACGCGGTGATGGGCAGCGGCGGCGCGCCCGAGGGCGTCCTCGCCGCGGCCGCGCTCAAGTGCATCGGCGGCGAGATCCTCGGTCGGCTGCGCTTCCGCAGCGACGAGGAGCGCCAGCGGGCCAAGAAGATGGGCGTGAGCGACGAGGCCCGGATCTATCGCACCGAGGAGCTGGCGAGCGGGAAGGACATCCGGTTCGTCGCCACCGGCGTCACCGATGGCGAGCTCATGCAGGGCGTCCGGTTCTTCGCCCACGGCGTGCGCACCCACTCGGTGCTGCTCGATGGCCGGATGGGGAAGGTGCGCTTCATCAACACGCAGCACTTCGAGGACCCCGCCCGCCCGCCCGTCATTCGCCTCTAGCGCGCCAGGCGCTCCGCCGCCGACGCGACGTTGCGCAGGAGGAGCGCGGTCGTCACCGCGCCGAGGCCGCCGGGCACCGGGCTGAGCGCCGCGGCGACCGGGGTGACGCTCTCGACATCCACATCGCCGACGATCCCGCCGGGTGTCACGTTGATGCCCGCGTCGATGACGGTGACGCCCGGCGAGAGCATGGTGCCGGTGAGGAAGCGCTCTCGGCCGACCGCGACGACGACGATGTCGGCGGCGCGGGTGAGCGCGGCGACGTCGGCGGTGCGGCTGTGCGCCACGGTCACGGTGGCGTCCTCGCCCAGGAGGAGTGCCGCCGTGGGCCGCCCGACCACGCCGCTCCGGCCGATGACGGTGGCGCGCGCGCCGCGCAGCGGCACCTCGTGGAACTTCAGCAGCTCGACGGCGGCCTCGGCCGTGGAGGGCACGAAGACCGGGCGGCCGGCGGCGAGGAGGCCGGCGTTGTACGGGTGCACGCCCTCCACGTCCTTCGCCGGATCGACGAGCTCGACCATGCGCGCCTCGTCCAGCGGAGCGGGGAGCGGGGTGAGCAGCAGCAGCGCGTGGACCGAGCGGTCCGCGGAGAGCGCCCGCAGCTGCGACCCGAGCGCGTCCTCGGCGGTCCCGCGCGCGAGCGTGACCGGACGCGCGTCGATGCCCAGCCGCGCTCCCTGGTGGACGAGGCGTTCCTGGTACGTGTTCGCCGCCGGATCGATGCCCACGGACACGATCGCGAGCCGCGGACCGACGCCGCGGGCAGTGAGCGCGGCGATCCGAGCCTTCGTGCTCGCGTTGACTCGCTCCGCGAGCGGGCGCCCGTGGAGCAGACGCATCAGCGTGCGATGCGCGACTCGACGAAGTCGGTGATGCGCTTGCGCTGGGCGTCGGCGCCATCCATGGCCCGGTCGAGGTCCTCGGAGAGCGCCTTCACCTGACCGGGATCCTTCACCGACGACAGGTTGATCATGACGTTCATCGCCGCGCCGCGCAGCGCCGCGTCGGCCATGAGCGCGCCGACGCCGATGTCCGACACCGCGGCGGCCGGTGCGCTCGCCATCCCGCGCTCGCACGCGTCGAGCAGGCGCCGGCTGGTCTTCGCGATCTCCAGCGGCACGCGCGACGCGGCGAGGAGCGCCGCCTGCATCCGCTCGGACCGCGCCTTCTTCTCCTCGTCGGTCGAGCGCGGGAGCTTCATCGCCTCGGCGACGCGACCATACGCGGCGCTGTCGTCGTCGACGAGGCGCAGGAAGTCCTTCCGGAGATTGTCGACCTCCGCGACGTGCTCACGCAGCGCCGGGTCGTCGGCCTTCTTGAGAGCGATCCGCGCCACCATCGCCGCGAGCGCGGCGCCGAGCGCCCCGGCGTACGCGGCGGTGCTGCCGCCGCCCGGGACCGGCGCGTCCGAGGCGAGCTCGTCGCTGAACGCGCGCAGTGTCAGGTCGACCAGTCGATCGCTCACGGCGTCGCGAGTGTACGAGGTCCGGGATCCGCATTCGTGGCATAGTCGGGTCGTGGCGACGCTCATGGAGGAGACCACCGACCTCCTTCAGCACCTCATCCGCAACGCCTGCGTGAACGACGGCACACCCGCATCAGGGCAGGAGGTCCGCAGCGTCGCGACGCTCGAGAGCTACCTCCGTGCTCCCGGCGTGGAAATGGAGCGGTACGAGCCCTCGCCCGGCCGCGGCAATCTCGTCCTGCGCATCGAGGGCAGCGATAAGGCCGCGCCCAGCCTGCACCTCATGGGTCATACCGATGTCGTGCCGGTGACGCCGTCGGGGTGGCGGCACGACCCGTTCGCCGCCGAGGTGATCGACGGCGAGGTCTGGGGCCGCGGCGCGATCGACATGCTGGACGTCACCGCGTCGATGGCCGTGGCGGTGAAGCGGCTGGTCACGAGCGGCTTCAAGCCCAAGGGCACGCTCATCTATTCGGCGGTCGCCGATGAGGAGGCGCTCGGGACCTACGGGGCGGAGTGGCTCACCGAGAACAAGTGGGATGCGGTGAAGAGCGACTATCTCGTCACGGAGTTCGGCGGCGCCCGCCTGCCCATCGGGACCGGCGCGAAGCTCCCGATCATGACCGCCGAAAAGGGCTCGCAGTGGACGCGTCTTCGCGTCAAGGGCACGCCCGGACACGGCTCGATGCCGTACAAGTCGGACAACGCTCTGGTGAAGGTCTCGCTCCTCATCACGCGGATCGCCAAGTACAAGGCGCCCCTGCACCTCCAGGATCTCTGGAAGGAGTTCATCGAGGGCATCGATCTTCCGGCGGTGCAGCGCATCGCCCTCACCACGCCCGCCACGTTCGACGCCGCGCTCGACCGGATGCCCGAGGGGACCGACCGCATGATGTACGCCGCCACCCGGACCACGCTCTCGCCGAACATCGCGCACAGCGGTGTGAAGGTGAACGTCATCCCCGACAGCGCCGAGGTGGATATCGACATCCGCACCCTGCCCGGGGACGACGGCGACGGTGTGCGCCGGATGCTCCGCGACGCGGCGGGGGATCTTTGGGAGGACATCGAGGTGGTGCACGAGGGCAGCAATCCCGCCACCTCGTCGCCCACGAACACGCCGCTCTGGGACGCGCTCACCAAGGTGACGCAGCGCCTCATCCCGGGCTCGACCACGGTCCCGTTCCTCGTCGTCGGCGCCACCGACGCGCGCTTCTTCCGCCGCAAGGGCGTCGTCTCGTACGGCTACGGTCTCATGAGCGAGCGCATCCCCTTCGGGCAGTTCTCACGCATGTTCCACGGCAACGACGAGCGTGTGGATCAGGAGACGCTCGGGCTCATGACCCCGCTCTGGGAAGGCGCTGTGCGGGAGATGCTCGGCTAGGTCCTGGCGAGCGCCTCGCGCAGCTTCGCAGCGATCTCCTCCGCCTCGCCCTGGCGGTACCGCTGCCGCATCCAGAACGTCCGCCCGGGCGCGAAGAGATGGTCGCCGCGCCGTCGTGGTACGACGTGCACGTGCACGTGCGCGACGCTCTGGCTGATGCGCGTATTGGCGAGCGTGAGCGAGCCCTCCGCGCCGAGCGCGGTCTGGTGCGCGATCGAGACACGTCGCACCACGCGGAAGAGCGGCGTCAGCGCGTCGTCGGGGAGATCGTCGAGCGTGTCGTAGTGGGTCACCGGGACGACGAGCGTGTGGCCGGGGATCACCGGCGCGTGATCGAGGAAGGCGACCACAAGGTCATCGCGGTAGACGGCGTGATGCGGCGCCCCCGCCACGATCGCGCAGAACGCGCAGGACCCCGGCATCTACCGCGTGATGAACGCGATGGGAGCGGGTGTCGAGCGGGCGGGCGGCGGTAGCGCCGGGCCGCGGAGCGTGCGCACCACGTTGATCGCGAACGCGACGAGCGCCGCGTACGCCAGAGCTCCCGAGAGGCCGACGATGCCGTTCCCGACGGCGCCGTCCGCGGTCACGGCCTGCGGCGCGACGCGCAGCGCGACGCCGAGGTTGACCAGGACGATCGTGGCGAGCTGGAGGCGTGGGCTCCACAGGCGGCGGGCGAGGAACGCGGGAAGGGCGCGGGCGGCGACGCCGAAGATCATCAGCGTGACGAAGCCGAGCGCGAAGGCGTGCCGCGCGGCGGAGACCTCGAGATACGTCGCCCCGGCGCCGGTGAGCATGGTCCGGATGTCATAGATGGCGAGCAGCGCCGCGCCTGCGAGCGCCCATAGGAACGCCGTCCGCACGGCGAGCTGCGTCAGGAGCGCGTGCTCCACCAGGCGCTGGCGCGCGATCGAGGGACCGAAGACGCCGAGCGCGCTGACCAGCGTCACGAGCCCGGCGGCGAGCGCGAACGACCCGAACGGGACGCCCGCGACCATGCCTGCCGCGCCGACGAGCCAGAGCGCCGTTCCAGCGAGCAGCCTGCCGCGCGGTGCGGGCGGCGTCGCCATGAAGCCGGGGGAGAGGCGCGCCCACACGCCGAAGATCGTCGTGGCGAGGCATCCGAGGAGCATCGCCCACACCGCGCGGTCGGACGTCTGGGGGTCCACGAGCAGCGGCGCTGACCCGGGCGCGAACTCGAGCGCGACGAACAGCGCGGCGATCGGCGCGCCGAGCACGCCGGCGGTCATCACGAGCTCATCCGGCCGGTGCGGGTTCGTGCCGCCGCGGAGCGCCCGCAGCGCCGCCGCGGCGAAGCTCGTCGTGCCGAGGATGAGGAGAAGGCCCGACAGCGGCAGCAGGACATCGCGCCCGGGGAAGGCGAGCACCGGCTGCGCGCTCGCACGGAGGACGATCGCCGAGAGCGTCGCGGCGTACGCGGACCACGCGAGCATCCGCGGCGCGGGCGGCGCGGCGCGGAACCGCGGCAGGACGTGAAGCCCGACGCCCATGACGAACATCGCGGCGAAGCCGAAGAGCTGGATCGTGCCGTGGACCTGGACGAGCGAGAGCCAGACCAGGTCGCCGGTGGGGAGGCCGAGGGTGCGCGCGAGGAGCAGCCACAGACCGAGACCAAAGCCGGCGGTGAGGGCGATCACGAGCGCGCTCGCGGTGAAGACCGCGATCACCGGCCGTAGAGCTCCATGACCTCGCGCCGGAAGGGCACACCCGCCTTCGCCCGCAGGCGTTCGAACTCGTCGAAGTCCCACTCGGCCACGAACGTCACCGCCACACCGGTCTCACCGGCGCGGCCGGTGCGGCCGATGCGGTGCGTGAAGGTCTCCGCGTCCTCGGGGAGGTCGTAGTTCACGACGTGGCTGATGTCCTCGATGTGCAGACCGCGTGCGGCGAGGTTCGTCGCGACGAGGATCTTGATCTCGCCCGAGCGGAACTTCTCGAGCGTGCGCTCGCGATCGCGCTGGGTGAGGTCGCCGTGGATCGCGGCCACCTTGTGCTTGCGCCGCTGGAGATCCTCAAGGAGCCGGTCCACGCCGCGCTTGGTGTGGCGGAACACCAGGACCTGCTCGGTCTCCCAGCGGCGCAGGAGCTCCTCGAGCGCGCGCGGCTTGTCCTCCTCGAGCACCTCCACATAGACCTGCTCGACGCTCTCCTGAGTCCGGCGCTCGGGATCGATGGCGATCTGCGCCGGGTCGTTCGTGAAGCGATACGCGAGGTCCTTGATCTCGCCGGTCAGAGTGGCTGAGAAGAGCGCGGTCTGCCGCTCCTTCGGCACCAGGCGCAGAAGCTTCCGCACGTCCGGCGCGAAGCCCATGTCCAGCAGCCGGTCGGCCTCGTCGAGGATGACGATGCGGATACCGGCGAGCGACAGCGTGCCCCGCTGGATGTGGTCGAGCAGCCGGCCCGGCGTGCCGATGACGATCTGCGCGCCGCGCGCGAGCGCGCGCTCCTGCGGTCCGTACGGCACGCCGCCGTAGATGGCGACGTCCTGCGTGTGACGGAACTTGCCGAGCATGCCGAACTCGCGCGTCACCTGCACGGCGAGCTCGCGTGTCGGCACCACCACGAGCGCCTGCGGACGCTTCTCCTTCGGATCGATGCGCTCGATGATCGGGATCGCGTACGCCGCGGTCTTGCCCGTGCCGGTCTGTGCCTGCGCGAGGAGGTCGCGCCCCTGACGCAGGAACGGGATCGCCTGCAGCTGCACCGGCGTGGGGGCCATGAAGCCGAGCTCGTCCACGGCGCGAGCGACGTCGGGATGGATCTCGAGCTCGCCGAAGCGCGCGGTCTCCGTGCCGGTCACGCCTGGTCGGGCCGTCTGTGCTGGTCGGGGAAGGTCGTCGTCGGGTCCACGCGAAGACTCATCAGTCCATCAAGTATCGCGGGTATGCTCGGTGCGTGCCTGGGTCGTTCCGGATCGCGCGCATCCTCGGTATCGACGTCCGCGTCCACCTCTCCTGGATCCTCATCTTCCTGCTGGTGACGCTCTCGCTCGCCGACCAGGTCTTCCCGTTCACCTATCCCCAGTGGTCGCAGCAGAAGACCATCATCATCGCCGTTATCACGGCGCTCCTGTTCTTCGCATCGGTCGTCCTGCACGAGTTCGCGCACGCGCTGGTGGCTCGCCGGTTCCGCATCCCGGTGTCGTCGATCACACTGTTCCTGCTCGGCGGCGTGGCGAGCCTGACCCGCGAGCCGCCCAGCGCGCGCTCCGAGTTCTTCATGGCGATCGCCGGTCCCGCGACGAGCCTGGTCATCGGCGGGATCAGCATGGGGGTCGCGCAGCTCGTGACGGACTCGCTCTCCGTCGCGCCGGCCCTCCAGCCCGTCGAAGCGGTCGCGGGATATCTCGGCTACGTGAACATCGCCGTCGCCGTCTTCAACCTCATCCCCGGCTTTCCCCTCGACGGCGGCCGCGTGCTGCGCTCGATCCTCTGGGGCGCGCGGAACGACCGCGTCGGGGCGACGCGGTTCGCCGCACGCGCCGGGCAGATCGTCGCCGGCCTCTTCGTCGTCTGGGCCGGATACCGCATCTTCACCGGCGATCCGGGTGGCCTCTGGATGGGGCTCATCGCGTACTTCCTGTACGGCGCCGCGACACAGACTTTGCAACAGGAGCGTGTGGTGCGCGCGGTCGGCACGACCCACGCGGCGCAGCTCATGTCCACTGAGCTTCACGCCGTACCGTCCGGCATCAGCATCGGTGCGCTGGTCCGCGAGCACATGCTCCCGTTCAACCTGCGCGCCGTGCCGGTCGTCGACGCGCTCGGCCGCTTCGCGGGCCTCATCACGATCGGCGACCTGCGGAGGGTCGAGCAGGATCGCTGGCCGCACACGCCCGTGGACGAGGCGATGGTCCGGGCGGGCGAGCTTGCGACGGTCCGGCCCGACGACGAGCTCGCCACGACGCTCGACAAATTCGGCGAGGAGGCGGCGCTCCTGCCGGTCGTTGACGCGGACGGGGTCCTCGTGGGTCTGCTGCACCGCGAGGCCGTGCTCGGCTACGTGCGCATGCGCGAGATGCTCGGGATGGACGGCCGCCGCTAGAGCGGGGGCTGGCCCTCCTGCCGGTCGGTGAGGGCGCGCGCGATCTCGGCGGCGATGCGCGCGTTCGCGCGCAGCAGGCTGACGTTCGCGCGAAGCGTGCGACCGCCCGTCGCCTGACCCATCGCGCCGAGGAGAAAGGGCGTGAGCGCCGCACCGCTCACCCCGGCGCCGCTCGCATCCGCGATGGCGCGCTCGACCTCGGCCTCCGCGGCCACGCGCTCGAGCGCGTCGGATGGCGCGATCGGCACGGCGATGACCAGACCGGCGCCGCGCGCCAGCTGCTCGCGGGCGATCCGCGCCGCCGTGGCGGCATCGTCCGCACGGTGTGCGAGGCGCAGACCGCTCTCGCGCACGTAGAACGCGGGTAGCTCATCGGTGCCGTAGCCGATGACGGGGACCCCGAGCGTCTCGAGCCGCTCCAGCGTGAGTGCGAGGTCGAGCACCAGCTTCGCGCCGGCGCACACCACGCACACGGGGTTGCGCGCGATCGCCTCCAGATCGGCGGACTCGTCGAACGAACGCTCCGCGCCCCGGTGCACGCCCCCGATCCCGCCCGTCGCCAGCACCGCGATGCCCGCGCGCGCAGCGATCTCCACCGTCGCCGCGACGGTGGTCGCGCCGAGACCGCCACGCGCGAGGACCGGTGCGAGGTCGCGAAGGCTGACCTTCGCGACGCCCTCCTCGTTCGCCAGACGCTCCAGGAGGGCGCCATCCGCGCCGACGACCGTCGAGCCATCGGCGATGGCGATCGTTGCGGGTGTCGCGCCGGCCAGGCGGACCTCCTCCTCCATCGCGCGCGCGGTCTCGAGGTTCACCGGTCGGGGGAGTCCGTGCGCGATGACGGTCGACTCCAGGGCCACCACCGGGCGCCGTGCCGCCAGCGCCGCCGCGACGCTAGGCGCGATGACCGGCTTCACCGCTCTCACCTGCGAGGAGCTCGACCGCATGGGGCAGTACCGGGATGAGGACCTCGAGCGACTCGCGCACGGCGCGCGGCGACCCGGGAAGATTGACCACGAGCGTCGCGCCGATGGCACCGGCGACGCCGCGCGAGAGCATGCCGTGCGCTGTCTTCGCCAGCGAGCGCGCGCGGAGCGCCTCCGCGATGCCCGGCACCTCGCGGTCGATGACCCGGCGCGTGGCCTCGGGCGTGACGTCGTTCGGCGACAACCCCGTTCCGCCGCTGGTGAGGACGACGTTCGCGCCGCCGCGCGTCGCGTCGAGGATCGCGTTCGCGATCCTGCCGATCTCGTCGGGGACGAGCGCGGCGGTGAGGACCTCGTGGCCGGCGGCGACGAGCGCCTCGCGCATCGCCGGCCCGCTCTCGTCGGTCCGCTCGCCCGCCGCGCCCTTCGTGCTCACGGTGATGAGTGCGGCCCGCACCGCGATCACGGCGCGCGGTACTCCCCGCTTCGGCCGCCGCTCTTGGCGACAAGACGCACGTCGGTGAGCGTCGCCCCGCGCTCGACGGACTTCAGCATGTCGTAGAGCGTGAGCCCCGCCACGGTCACCGCCGTCAGCGCCTCCATCTCCACTCCCGTCGGAGCGGTCGTGCCCACCGTCGCCTCGATGGCGATGCCGTCGTCCTCCAGCCGCAGATCCACGCTCACGTGGCTGAGGGGCAGCGGGTGGCACAGCGGGATGAGCTCGCTGGTGCGCTTGGAAGCCATGATGCCCGCGATCCGCGCGGCGGCGAGGACGTCGCCCTTCGGTGTGCGCCCCTCGCGCACGAGCGCGACCGTGGGGGGCGAGAGACGCAGTCTGCCGCGCGCGGTCGCGCGCCGGTCGGTCGGTCCCTTCGCGCCCACATCGACCATCCGCGCCGCCCCTCGCTCGTCGAGGTGCGAGAGCTCCTTCTCCACGCTCAGTGATCCTCGGGGAGGTCGGTGAGGATGACCTCGACGGGGTCGCCCGGTACCCCTGCGGCCGCCGACTCCGCCAGCTCGATCAGGCAGTTCGCGAGCGCCATCGAGCGCAGGATGCCCGACCCCTGCGCGCCGGTGGAGCGCACCGTGCCGGCCGCCCGGTCGTACACGCCGCGCGCGAACATGCGCAGCCCGACCGGCTTCTCGATGCGGTCCTGCAGGACCGCGGTGGCGCGCGGCCTGTGCAGCCGCGTGTGGCCGGCCATCCGCAGGATCGCCGGCCGCACGAAGAGCTCGAACGTGAGCAGCGCCGAGACGGGGTTGCCGGGCAGACCGAAGATCGGCACGCTGCCGCGCTTGGTGCGCAGCTCGCCGAACGCCAGCGGGCGGCCGGGCCGGATGGCGATCGACCAGAAATCCATCGCCCCCATCGCCTCGACGGTCGGCTTCACGTGGTCGTGGTCGCCCACCGAGACGCCGCCGCTCGCCACGATGAGATCGCCGAACGCGGCGTTCCCGAGGGCATGGCGGAGATCCGCGGCGTCATCGCGCGCGACGCCGAGCTCGAAGGCCGGCGAACCGGTCGCGCGCACCGCTGCCGCAAGCGAGTAGCGATTCGTGTCGCGGATCTTCCCAGGCCCGGGGCGTTCGGCGATGTCGACGAGCTCGTCGCCCGTCGAGAGCACGGCGACGTTCGGGCGCCGGCACACCTTCACCCGCGCTCGCCCGAGCGATGCGAGGACGCCGATCTCCGCGGCGCGCAGCAGGGTGCCGGCCTCCAGCACGGTCTGGCCGCGGCGCAGGTCCTCACCCTGGCCGCGCACCGCGGTGCCCGGCTCGACCGCGCGCGAGATGGTCACGAGCTCGCTGCCGTTGTCGGTGTCCTCCACGCGCACCACCGTGTCGGCGCCGTCGGGCATCGGTGCGCCGGTCATGATGCGCATCGCCTCACCGGCGCCGACCGGCCGCGCGGGCACGCTGCCCGCGGCGACGGCGCCGGTGACCCGCAGTCGGGCGCCGGCCCGCGCGACGTCCGCGCTGCGCACGGCGTAGCCGTCCATGGCCGAGTTCCGGAACGGCGGGACATCGTCCTCGGCGGTCTGGTCCTCGGCGAGGACGCACCCCAGCGCGTCGAGGAGCGCGACCTCGCTGCTCCCCAGGGGCGTGACGCGCGCGAGGATGCGCTCGAGCGCCTGCTCCACGCTGAGCAGGGTGGGGGCGGTCCGCGCCGCGCTCGGACTGGTGGGCATGCGGCGGAGTCTAGTTTCCGTGCGTGACGAGGTGGGGCACCCCGCACGGCGCGTGCGCGATCGCGAGCGATGCGCCGCACTTGGTGCGAATGTACGGCGCGGATGCTGAGACTCGCCTCCGCCTCGCCGCGCCGCATCGAGCTCCTGCGCACGCTGGGGCTGCCGTTCGAGGTCATCCCCTCAGCCGTGGACGAGTCGCGCGTGGCGTCGCCGGCGGCGGCGAAGGCCGACGCGGTCATGCGCCCGGGGCGGGTGACGCTCGCCGCCGACACCGAGGTCGAGCTCGGCGGCGCACGTCTGGGGAAGCCGCGCGACGGCGGGCACGCGATGACCATGCTCGCGGATCTCGCCGGGCGGACACATGAGGTGCGGACCGAGGTGGTCGTCGTCTCGGCGTCCGGCGCGCGGCTGGCCTTCGCCGTCCGTACCCGCGTGGCGCTCCGCGCGCTCGCGCGGCGCGACATCGAGCGCTACGTCGCCGGCGGCGAGCCGTACGACAAGGCCGGCGCGTACGCCATCCAGGGGGAGGGACGACGGCTGGTCGAGCGGATCGAAGGTTGTTTCGCGAACGTCACCGGCCTGCCGCTCTGTCACGCCTACGGCGCGCTGCGCCGCGCCGGCGTCGTGCCGGCCGAGCGGCCCGAGGTCGCCTGCCAGGCGCACTTCGACCTCGCGTGTCCGGTGTGGCGCGCGGCCCGGCGCCAGGGCCGCACGCTGCGGAGCGGGGCCGAGTACGCCTCGTGGTCCGATGACGTCAGCGGGAGGCGCGGGGTGTAGCGCTATGCGGCGGGGCGCAGGGTCGCATCGTCCTCGAGGGCTCGCTGCGCCATGCGCAGCAGGGCCCCGCTCGTCACGATCGCCGGCTCGTACGTCGCGCCACCGACACGCACCCGCCAGCGCGCGCCCTTGAACGCCCGCACCGTGGCGGTCATCGCGCCGAGCAGCTCGTCCATGCGCGCGCGGAGGAGCGCGCTGAGGTGATCCGCCCGCGCCGCGTCGGACACGATCGGTGCGATGAGCGCCACGCCCGCGTCGCCGTAGCGGTACGCGCCGGTGTCGCCACCGAAGATCGCCGAGGCCGAACCCAGCGTCGCGCGGATGACCCGGTGGATCATCGCGCGCCGGATGGCCTCGGCGCTCGCGTCGACATCCGCAACGCCGAGGACGAGCGCGAACCGTCGCCCGCCGTCGCGCGCCTCGGCGACCCGCTCGCGCAGCTGCCCGAGGAGGACGCGATCGAGGTAGGCCTCGGCGACCTCCGCGGTGCGGTAGCGCACGGCGGGCGGCTCCGCGATGACCGGCGCCGGCGGCGCGACGGTCAGGGGCTCGGCGAGGAGCCGGGCCGCGGCGGGGACCACGCTGCGCCATCGCTCGCGCTCGGCCATGCGCTCCGCCGCGCCGAGCGGGGTGAGTGCGACCGCGCCCTCTGCCGCGGGGACCACGTACCCGCCGTCCAGCAGGGCCTGGAGGGCGCGCGAGAAGCCGCCGCTCGCAAGGGGCAGCCGCTCCGCCGAGATCGCGCCGAGGAGCGCCGCGGGGCGGGCCGGCTGCGGCGCGAGTGACTCGAGGAGATAGAGGCGATAGAACGCGGTCGCCAGACCGGTCGCGGCGGGACGCACCACTGCACCGTTCTCCCCAGGTGGACTCACGGAGGACATCGGCGGTGCCTTGCGGCCATCGGCGTCGCACACTCGTCCGTCAGGTCTAGGCAAGCGACCGAACGAGCACTAGAGTCCGCGTGTGTTCACGCTCCGCGCGTTCGGCAGGCACGTTGGCGCGGCGTCGCTCGCCGGGATCGTCGCCGGTGCGTTCGTCGCCGGCGTGCTCGGGCGCATCGCGATGCGCGTCAGCGGATCCCTGTCGGCCCCCGAGCTCGTGGGCAGCGCGACCGCGGCCGGGAACCGCGTCGGCGAGATCACCTTTGGCGGAACGATGGCTCTTGCCGTCTTCGTGGGGATACCGGCGGGCATCCTGGGCGCCGTGCTCTTTGCGACCGCCGAGCCCTGGCTCCGCCGATTCCGTCCCTGGCAGGGCGTCGCGTTCGGACTCGTCCTGCTTCTTGCCGGCGGCTCCATCTTCATCGAAGCGTCGAACTTCGACTTCCAGCGCTTTGGTCCGCCATCGCTCAACGTCGCGATGTTCGCCGCGCTGTACGTGGTGTTCGGCGCCCTGATCGCCCGGCTGTTCGACCGGTTCCGCAGGGCCATCCCAGGCACGGGAAGGCTCGGCGCGCTCGAGGTCGTCGGGTGGCTCGCGGCGCTCGCTGTCGGCGCGCTCTCGGTCCTCTTCTTCACGTCCGTCGGAGGGCTCGGCGACCCCCTGCTCCTGATCGCGTTCGCGGCGGTCGCGATCGTCCCCGCGGTCGTGTGGTGGCGCGGTCTGCCGCCGGTGATCGCCTACGCCACGTTCGCGCTCCCGATCCTGGTCGGCGCGCAGCGCACGCTCACCGGGATCGGCCAGATCCTGAACTAGCCCGAGCTAGCTCTTGTTGTCGGCCTCCATCGCCTTGGCGATGGAGGAGAGGAACTCCTTGTTCGTCTTCGTCTTGCCCAGGCGCTGGAGCAGCAGCTCGGTGCCTTCGATCTGACCCACAGCCGAGAGCATCTTGCGCAGCAGGATGACCTGACGCATGACCTCCGGTGCGAGCAGCATCTCCTCGCGGCGCGTGCCCGAGGCGGGGATGTTGATCGCGGGGAAGGTGCGCCGCTCCTGGAGCTTGCGATCGAGGATCATCTCGGAGTTGCCGGTGCCCTTGAACTCCTCGTAGATGACGTCGTCCATGCGCGAGCCGGTGTCCACGAGGCAGGTGGCGAAGATCGAGAGCGACCCGGCGGCCGCGCCGTTCGCGCCTTCGATGTTGCGTGCCGCGCCGAAGAAGCGCTTCGGCGGGTAGAGCGCGACCGGGTCCATACCACCCGACAGTGTGCGTCCGGACGGCGGGACCGCGAGGTTGTACGCGCGGGCGAGGCGGGTGATGGAGTCGAGGAGGATGACCACGTGCCGGCCGCCCTCGACCAGACGCTTGGCGCGCTCGAGCGCGAGCTCGGCGACGCGGGTGTGGTTCTCCGTCGGCTCGTCGAAGGTGGACGAGAAGACCTCGCCCTTGATCGAGCGCCGGATGTCGGTGACCTCTTCGGGCCGCTCGCCCACGAGCACGACCATGATGTGCGCGTCGGGGTGGTTGCCGGCGATGCCGTTGGCGATGTCCTTGAGCAGCGTCGTCTTGCCCGCCTTTGGCGGCGAGACGATGAGCGCGCGCTGACCGAAGCCGAGCGGGTTCACGAGGTTGATGAGCCGCTGGCTGAGGTTCGCGCCCTCGATCTCGAGGTCGAACATGTCGTCGGGGAAGACCGGTGTGAGCTCCTCGAAGTGCGGCCGGCGCTTGGCGACCTCGGGGTCCATCCCGTTCACGGCCTCTACACGGAGCAGGCTGAAGTACTTCTCGTTGTCCTTGGGCGGACGCGTCTGTCCGGTGATGAAATCGCCGGTGCGCAGGCCGAGGCGCCGCACCTGGCTCGAGCCCACGTAGACGTCGTCGGGCGACGGCAGGAGGCTGCGGCGCCGCAGGAACCCGAAGCCATCCTCGACGATCTCGAGGATGCCCTGGGCGAAGATGTTGCCCTGTGCCTCGGTCTGTCCCTGGAGGATGCGCGTGATGACGTCCTGCTTGTTCATGCCCGCCGTGATGTCGGTGACGCCGAACTCCTTGGCGATGGCGAGGAGGTCCTTCGGCTTGGCCTCGGTCAGCTCGGTGATCGTGTAGTACTTGCGGCTCGGCGCGGCCGGTGGCGCCTCGCGGCGCGGAGCGGGGGCCGCGGGCGCGCCCTCGGCGGGCGGCGTCTGCGTGGCCGCCGGGCTCTGCGCGGCGGGTGTCTGGGACGCGGGCGCTGCCTGCGGGGTCTCGGTGTTCGTCTCTGGGTTTTCCAACCTGGTCTGTCGCTCCTTGGGGCTTTGTGCCATGCGATCCGGATGTATCTGTGCGGGACCGGGGGGCGCTGGGTGCGCTCACGCCCGGCGAAGGCAGATGGGGAATGGCTCTTCACGGCAGTATACGCCCTGGTGGAGATGCCAGAGGCCCTCCGCAGCCAGCTCCTCGCGCTCTCACGCGAGACTCACGCCGACCCCGAGCTCGCGTACAAGGAGGTGCGTGCGGCCGGCCGGATCCGCGCGCTCCTCGAATCGCACGGCCACACCGTGGAGATGGGCGTGGGCGGTCTCGAGACCGCCTTTCGCGCCCGCGTCGGACCCGCGGGGAAGACCGTCGCGTTCCTCGCCGAGTACGACGCCCTCGCCGGTGTGGGGCACGGCTGCGGTCACAACCTCATCGCCGTGACGAACGTCGGCGCCTTCCTGTCTGCTGCGACCGAAGCGAAACGGCTCGAGGTGGGTCTTGAGCTCATCGGCACGCCGGCCGAGGAGGACGGCGGCGGCAAGATCGACCTGCTGAACGCGGGTGTCTTCGACATGGTCGGCTACGCGCTCTCGACGCATCCCGCGGCGCAGGCGGCGTGGGTCGTGAGCGGCACCGGCCTGGGGATCGTCGGCAAGCGCGTCGTCTATCGCGGGCGGGCGTCGCACGCCGGATCGTCGCCGGAGCGCGGCCGCAACGCGCTCAACGGGCTCATCCGGCTCTTCACCGGGATCGACGGCTGGCGGCAGCAGCTCCCTTCCGATTCCCGCGTGCACGGGATCATCGACTTCGGCGGCGACGCGGTGAACGTGGTCCCAGCTCGCGCCGAGGGGCGATTCGGCCTGCGCGCGCGCGAGCTCGCGACGCTGCGCGAGATGGAGGCGACCTTCACCGATGTCGCACAGGGTGCGGCGCTCGAGACCGGCACGACCGTGGAGATCACCGACTACCTGCCGCTCTACGCGCCGGTGGCCGCGAACACGGCGCTCGGCGACGTCGTCGCCGCGGAGCTGCGGGCGCGCGGTGTCGAGCCGGAGCGCGGCACGCTCGTGACCGCGTCCACCGACCTCGGCAACATCTCGCAGAAGGTGCCCACCGACTGGATCCGCTTCCCCGTCAGTGAGGCTCCGATCCCCGGGCACTCCGATGCGATGCGCGAGGCCTGCGTGAGCGAGCTCGCGCATCGCAATGCCCTGCTCACGACGGAGGCGCTCGCGGCGGCGGCGCTCCGCGTGGCGACCGATCCGGCGCTTCGTGCGAGCATCGACCGATGAGCAGCGTGCTCCGCGACGACCTCATCGTCCTCTCGCGCGCGATCCACGGCGCGCCCGAGCTCGCGTACCAGGAGCGGCAGGCGGTGGCGAACATCACCGCGCTCCTGCGGCGGCATGGCTATGAGGTCGAGCAGCGCCTCGGCGGTCTCGAGACCGCCTTCCGCGCGCGGGTCGGGCCCACGGGTCCGGCGGTGGCGCTCCTCGCCGAGTACGACGCGCTGCCCGAGATCGGGCACGCCTGCGGCCACAACCTCATCGCCATGAGCAATGTCGGCGCGTTCCTCCTCGCCGCGCAGCGCGCCAAGGATCTTCAGGTGGGCATCGAGCTCATCGGCACGCCCGCCGAGGAATCGGGTGGGGGCAAGATCGATCTCATCGACGCCGGTGTGTTCGCCGACTCGGTCGCGGTGCTCTCCTCGCATCCGGGCGGCAACGAGTGGGAGTACGGCCGCACCAGCCTGGGGATCGTCGGTCGTCTGGTGCGCTTCCACGGCGTCGCCTCGCATGCGGCGTACTCGCCCCACCAGGGGCGCAACGCGCTCACCGCCGCCATCCGCCTCTTCCTCGCGGTGGATGGTTGGCGCCAGCATCTTCCCGCCGACACCCGCGTCCACGGGATCATCACCAAGGGCGGCGCTGCGTCGAACATCATCCCGGACCTCGCCGAATGCGACTTCGGGCTGCGTGCGGCCTCGCTCGAGGTGCTCCAGGAGATGGACCGCACCTTCCGCCAGATGGCCGAGGGCGCCGCGTTGCAGACCGGGACGACCGTCGAGGTGAACGACAAGATGCGCCTGTACGCCCCGATCCTGCCAAACGCCGTGATCGGCGCGCTCATCCGCGAGGAGCTCTCGCGACGGAAGATCCCATTCGTGGACGAGGGCCTGGTGCTCGCCTCGACCGACTTCGGGAACGTGTCGCAGGTCGCGCCGGCCGACTACATCGGCTTCCCGGTGAGCACCGAGCCGGTCCCGGGACACTCGCATCACATGCGCGAGGCCTCGGCGACCGACTTCGCGCACGATGCGGCCATGGCCACGGCGGAGATGCTCGCGACCGTCGCGGTCCGGATCGCGACCGACCCGCAGGTCCGCGCGTCGCTCGTGCGCTGAGCGCCTCATCGCCGTGCTGAGCAACGACAACGCGAAGCTCGCACCGCGGACCGAGATCGATGCGCAGCGCTGGCTCGACCTCGACTTTCCCGGTCTCGAGATCGGCGTTGCCGAGTACGCCGAGGGCCCCACCGGGTGCACGGTGTTCGGCTTCCCCGAGGTGGCCTCGCTGCACATCGACGTCCGGGGTGGCTCGCCGGGCATCAATGGCGAGCACCTCACGCTGACGAACGCGATCTGCTTCGCCGGGGGCTCGCTCTACGGCCTCGAGGCCTCCACCGGTGTCGCGGCCGAGCTCTTCGCCAGGCGCGGCCACTCGACGGCGTGGACGGACATCGCGCTGGTGTCCGGCGCGATCATCTTCGACTACGGGCGGCGCGAGAACGCGATCTATCCCGATAAGGAGCTGGGGCGCGCCGCGGTGCGCGCGTCACGCGCCGGCCGCTTCCCCTTGGGGCCGCACGGTGCGGGCTGCTCGGCCACCGCCGGCCATGGGGCCACGGCCGAGCTCGCCGGCCAGGGTGGCGCGTACCGGAAGGTCGGCACTGCGCGCGTCGCCGTGTTCACCGTGGTGAACGCGTACGGCGCGATCGTCGACCGAGCGGGGAGCGTCGTGCGCGGCAACCGCGACGCCGCGACCGGGAAGCGCCGCCGCAGCGAGGACGTCGTGGCGACGACCGGGTCCTACGATCCACCCGCCGGTCGCGGGCGGGGTGTGAGCCTGAACACCAACCTCACCCTCATGGCCACCGATCAGAGGCTCGACCCGCTCCAGCTCCGCTCGGTCGCGCGCCAGGTGCACTCGTCCATGGCGCGCGCCATCCAGCCCTTCAACACCCGCTGGGACGGCGACGTCCTTTTCGCCGTGAGCACGCAGAAGGTGGCCGACGCCGCGCTGGACGAGGTGAGCCTGGGGATCGTCGCGTCGGAGCTCGCCTGGGACGCGGTGCTGGCCTGCTTCGATCCGTAAGTACTACCGCCGGCCCACAACTCGGACGCGCGTCGCCTACGTCCCGTGTTCGATGCTGACCATGCGCGGCAACGTCTGGCTCGTGCTTCTCGCGATCGGCCTCGGCGCGACTGCGTGCGGTGAGGGCGCGGGCGCGCCAGCGGCCGGCCCCGCGTCGCCCTCACCCGCGGCGTCCGCGGCGCCGACGACGACACCGGCCGCGACACCGAAACTGGAGATGCCTAGCGTGCTCCTGGACGTGCGCGCGGGGGCGGAGGTCTCGCGGCCGGGGACGATCCCGCCGGCTCCGGGTGGCGCGGTGACGCGTGGCCCGGAGACACACGCCGTCGACGAGGCCGGCCTGGTCTGGCTCTTCGATCAGGCCAAGTCCCGCGTCGCCGTGTATGACCGGGATGGCTTCGTTCGCGCGGTCGCCGTGCCGGATGTGCCGCGCGGCGCGGGCGGCCTGTTGGTGACCGGTGGCCGGCTCTACTTCCGTCTGGCGGACGACCACGGCGTGGGATACCGGGAGCTGGAGCTCGATGCGACGACCGGCCGCGTGCTTCGGGACGTTGACCTGCGGGCGGGCGCGGCGTCGATCTACCCGTTCGAGCGCGTCGCCCTGGCCTGGATCCCATCCACCCAGAAGGGCGTCGACGATCGTCTGGGGCACGACGCGTTCGGGAACGAGTACCTGCGCCACTACTTCCTCCAGTCGCGCGCGGGCCAGTGTTTCTTCGTCGTGAGGCGCGTCACACCGTTCGGAGATGTCGTGGCCGAGGCGTGCTTCGACGTCGGCAGCACGGCGCGCGATTACTTCGTCCGACGCGACGGAGCGGTGTACCAGCTCGAGCAGCTCTACACCGGTGCGTCGCTCGACCGCTTCGCGGTCACGCAGATCATGTCGCCCGCGCGCTGACTACCGCTCGGCGATGGGGATGTAGCGCTTCCCGACGGGTCCGGTGTACTCGGACTCCGGGCGGATGAGCCGGTTGTCGGCGTGCTGCTCCATGATGTGCGCGCACCAGCCGGCCATACGGCCCACGGAGAAGATCGACGTGCCGAGGTCCGCGGGGATACCGAGGAACGTGTACGTCGTCGCGGCGAAGAAGTCGACGTTCACGATGTTCACCTTCGCCGCCGCGGCGGGCGACATCTTCGGCCGGCGCTCGGCGACCGCCTTGACCAGTCGATCCTGGATATCGAAGTAGCGTGGGCCCTTCCAGTCTCGCTGCAGCTCCTCGCTGAAGCGGCGCAGGAACTTCGCGCGCGGGTCCTCGGTGAGGTACACGCGGTGGCCGAAGCCGGAGAACTTGAACTTGCGCTCGATGGCCTTGTCCACGAACGCGTCGACGTG
This sequence comes from Candidatus Limnocylindria bacterium, assembly GCA_035699805.1. Lineage (GTDB taxonomy): Bacteria > Chloroflexota > Limnocylindria > P2-11E > P2-11E > CF-39. The sequence continues at coordinate 36,822 of DASSPF010000020.1, forward strand.
ATCGGGTGAGCCGATCTCGTCGAGCATCTTCATCGTCCCGTCGGTCGCGCCGCCATGGAGTGGACCTTTGAGCGCGCCGAACGCGGCCGTGACCGAGGCGTGCATGTCGGCCTCGGTCGCCGCGACGATGCGCGCGGTGAAGGTCGAGGCGTTGAGGCCGTGCTCGGCCTGGAGGATGAAGCACGTGTTCAGGATCTCTGCCGCCCGCGGATGCGCGTCAACGCCGGCCATCTTCGCGAAGTTCGCGGCGTGGCCGAGGGCGGGATCGGGCGGGACGGGCTGCTCGCCCTTCCGCCGGCGGATGTAGGTGGCGAGGATCGTCGGGAGCTTCGCGGTGAGCCGGACCGCCTTCTGGTACTCGGCCTCGCGCGAGTTGTCGCCCTCGGCGGGATCCTCGGCAGCGGACGCGGAGACGACGGTGCGGAGCACGTCCATGGCGGTGCCGCTCTCGGACATCTCCTGGAGGATCTGGCGCAGGAAGGGGGAGAGCGGACGGTGCTTGGCGAGCTCGGCCTTGAAGTCCCGGAGCTGGCTCTTGTTGGGCAGGTCCCCGTTGAGGAGGAGGTAGGCGACCTCCTCGTACTCGGCCTTGGTCGCGAGCTCCTCGATCGGGTAGCCCCGGTAGATGAGGCTGTTGTCCTCGACCTTGCAGATGGCCGTGGACGCCGCAACGACGCCTTCGAGGCCCCGTGGGCTCGCCGCCTTCCTGCTCTCCGTCGTCACGACGCCGAGTGTCGCACACGGATGGAGCCCATTGCACCGCGGCAGAGTGGGCCGTTCGGCCCTGTCCGGCCCTCCCCCGGGCTGCCTAGCGTGTGGTGGACCGAAAGGAGCCCGAGATGACCCTGATCAACGCACGCCAGCCCGGCGCCGTTCCGGCCACCCCAGCGACGGAAGCGCTCACCGTCCGTGATGACCGCACCGGCGCCACCTACGTCATCCCCATCGAGCACGGAGCCATCAAGGCAAGCGATCTCCATAAGATCAAGGCCTCCCCGGACGACGAGGGCCTCTTCACCTACGACCCCGGATTCACCGCCACGGCCGCGGTGAAGAGCTCCATCACGTACATCGACGGAGAGCGCGGCATCCTGCGATATCGCGGCTATCCCATCGAGGAGCTCGCCGAGCACTGCGGCTTCCTCGAGGTCGCCTACCTGCTCCTGGAAGGGGAGCTCCCCACGGACCAGCAGCTGGCGACGTGGACGGACGACATCACCCACCACACCTTCATCCACGAGAACATCAAGAAGTACATCGACGGCTTCCACCACGACGCCCACCCGATGGGCATGCTCATGAGCACGGTGGCTGCCCTGTCCACGTTCTACCCGGAGGCCAAGCTCATCGGCGAGCCCGCGCTGCGGCGGAAGCAGGTCGCCCGGCTCATCGCCAAGATGCCCACGATCGCGGCGTTCGCGCACCGCCACGCGGTCGGCCTGCCGTACGCCTACCCGGACAACGACCTGAGCTACGCGGGCAACTTCCTCAACATGATGTGGAAGACCACCGAGCTCAAGTACCGGCCGGATCCGATCCTGGAGCGTGCGCTCGAGGTGCTCTTCATCCTGCACGCCGACCACGAGCAGAACTGCTCCACCAGCGCCGTGCGTGTCGTCGGCAGCTCGCGTGCCGACCCGTACTCGGCCCTCGGCGCCGGGATCGGCGCGCTGTACGGGCCGCTGCACGGCGGCGCCAACGAGCAGGTCCTGCGCATGCTCGAGGAGATCGGCTCCGTGTCGCGCATCCCGGAGCACATCGAGCGCGTCAAGAGCGGAGAGCTGCGGCTGATGGGCTTCGGACACCGCGTCTACAAGAGCTACGACCCGCGGGCCAAGCTCATCAAGAAGGTCGCCGAGCAGGTCTTCTCGGTCACCGGGCGCAACCGCCTGCTCGACGTGGCGCTCGAGCTGGAGAAGATCGCGCTCGAGGACGAATACTTCGTCAGCCACCGCCTCTACCCGAACGTCGACTTCTACTCGGGGATCATCTACCAGGCCATGGGGTTCCCGGTCGAGATGTTCCCGGTGCTGTTCGCGATCGGTCGCACGCCCGGCTGGCTGGCGCAGTGGGAGGAGGGCCTCCTCGACCCCGACCAGAAGATCGCCCGGCCGCGCCAGCTCTACCTGGGGCCGCCGGAGCGCCACCTCGACCGCATCTGATCGCCGGTTGCAGGGGGGTGCCGATCGGCTCGGCACTCCCTTGCGCACCGCCCGGAGGCGGAGTACAGTCCCGCCAGGTCCGTAACTCTGGACTAAACCACGCGGGGAGGACAGAACGCGGAGCGGGCCCTCGCGTTATGGAACGCGGGGTGTCTTCTTTCGATGCCCCTCATCCCACCCACCAGCGGAGGGCGGCGGCCGATAGGCCGACGCCCTTTCGCTATCTTGCGCGTTACACCAGCAAATGAGGGCCTCCATCCGCGACGCACGCCGTCCCCCCGTTCCCCGAGAGCGCTACCGGGCGGTCGCCCGTGGCACGGGGGTACAGGCGCGCCTGCGCCGGCCCATGCGCGCGCTCGACGCCGCCATCCTGGTGGCCGCGGCGCTCTTCGTCCTGGTGGCCACGCCGCGTGTGGCGGGTGCGGTCGGGACGGGTGTCGATGACTTCGGCAGCCGGTTGGCGGCGCTCTTCCCGGCGCTGCAGGGCTCGCGGCCGATCGAGCTGCCGAGCGGCGGTGGATCGGTGACGACGGATCCGGTCGCGCTCGATCTGCCGGACTTCACCAGGGAGCCGGCGCTCGCGCTGCGTGGTCGCGTGCCCACCTTCGCGCTGGTGAGCGGCCGCACGGTCGAGATCTCGCTGAACGGCGTGCTGGCGGCCACGGTCACACCGGATGCCGAGGGCCTGTTCGCGGCGCCGCTGACCCTGCGTGACGGTCCGAATGCGATCGCCTTCACCCTCGTCGCGGGCAAGGACGTCATCGCGCGCTCCTCCTACACGATCGTGCTGGACCGGCAGCCGCCGACCCTGACGGTGACGAAGCCTCGCGCTGGCGATGCGGTCGACGGACCGAACGTCGTCGTACAGGGCGCGGCCGAGGCGGGAGCGACGGTCATCGTGAACGAGCGTCAGATCGTCGCGGCGCAGGATGGCTCATTCACCGACACCTTCAGCGCGGCGCCCGGGTCGCTCACGGTCATCGTGATCGCGCGCGATCGCGCGGGCAACGAGACGAAGGTGACGACGCCGGTGACCGTCCGTACGGGGGCGACGGCCGCGCCACTCGTGGTCGTCGTGACCCTCGACAACGCACGGGTCAGGCCCGGCCAGTTCGTGACGGCCTCGATCCGCGTCACCGCGAACGGCGTGCCCAAGGCCGACGAGCTCGTGTCGCTGTCGGTCGGCGTCGTCCCGATCGGCTCGGCGCGCACCGATGCGAGCGGCACGGCGCGCATCGCATTCGCCGCCCCGCCCAACGAGGGCGAGGCTTCGGTGGTGGTGCTGGCGAGCGGCGCATCGGGCAGAGCGACCCTCACCGTCGCGAAGTGAGCCGCGGGGCGATACTGCCCCGGTGACCGATACCGATCGCGTCCTCTTCGCGCTCCTTGGTGGGACCGCACTGCTGCTCTATGGCGTACGCCTGGTCGGCGAGGGACTGCAGCGTGCCGCCGGGGCACGTCTGCGGCACGTCCTGAGCACGCTCTCGGGCAACCGCCTCAAGGCGCTCGCGGTGGGAGCGGGTGTGACGGCCCTGCTCCAGTCCTCGAGCGCCACGACGGTCATGCTCGTGGGCTTCGCGTCAGCCGGCCTGCTCTCGCTGCGACAGACGATCGGCGTGATCCTGGGCGCCGACATCGGTACCACCGTGACCGTGCAGCTCCTGGCGTTCAATCTGCTCGAGATCGCGCCGCTCATCGTGTTCGCCGGCTGGGCGCTCTCGCTCGCAAAGGGCACGCCCGGCTACGTGGGCCGCGCGGTACTGGGCTTCGGGTTCCTCTTCCTCGGGATGAAGCTCATCGTCGAAGGCACGGTGCCCCTGAAGCACAGTCCGCTCTTCGCCGACATCCTCGCGGCCCTCTCCGGTCAGACGATCCTCCTCCTCGTCATCGCGGCCGCGTTCACCGCGCTCGTGCACTCGAGCGCGGCGACCATCGGGCTCGCGATCTCGCTCGGACAGTCCGGCCTCATGCCCCTCGAGGGTGCGCTGCCGATCATCCTTGGCGCCAACGTCGGCACCGCCGGGACGGCGCTCGTCGCGTCGCTGGGCGCGAACACCGAGGCGCGTCGCGTCGCCTTCGCGCACGCCGGCTTCAAGATCGGCGGCGCGCTGCTGTTCCTGCCGTTCCTCGCACCCTTCAGTGCGCTCGTCGCGGGGACGTCGGCGGACATCCCGCGTCAGATCGCGAATGCCCACACGCTCTTCAACGTCGCGCTGGCCCTGCTCTTCCTGCCCACGGCGCACTGGGCGGCCGACGTGATCACGCGGGGCGTTCCCGAGCGCCGGACGAGCGAGGGCGGTGCCATCTACCTGAACGCGCAGACCCTCGACACGCCCGCCGTGGCCCTTGGGCAGGCGGTGCGCGAGACGCTGCGCCTTGGCGACGTGGTCGTGCGGTCGCTCAAGGACTCGCTCACCGTCTTCGAGCGCAACGACGAGGCGCTCCTAAGGGAGGTGGTCGCTCGCGACGACGTCATCGACCGCCTCGAGGAGGACATCAAGCAGTTCCTCATCCAGCTCGGCGGCCAGTCGCTCACCGAGGAGCAGGCGGAGCGCGAGACGGCGCTCATCTTCGTCATCGCGAATCTGGAGGAGATCGGGGACGTCATCGAGAAGAACCTCATGGAGCTCGCCGAGAAGAAGATCCGTGGCGGACACGTCTTCAGCCAGCAGGGCTGGGCCGAGATCGCGGACGTCCACGAGAAGGTGCTCGAGAATCTCGAGCTGGCGCTCTCGGCGCTCGCCGCGCAGGACACCTCGATCGCCGAGAAGGTGATCCGCCACAAGTCGCGGATCAACGTGCTCGAGCGGCAGCTGCGGCAGACGCACATCCAGCGGCTGCACGAGGGCCTTCCGGAGACCATCGACACCTCGAGCCTCCACCTCGACCTGCTGGCGAACCTCAAGCGCGCGAACTCGCTCACCGCGGGCATCGCGTACGCGGTCCTGGGGCGGCACTCGGTGAAGGACGATGACGCCTGAGGCGTTCGTCGGGACCTCGGGATGGTCCTACGCGTCGTGGCGGCCGAAGTTCTACCCCGCCGGCACGAAGGCGAAGGACTTCCTGGCCTACTACGCCACCAAGCTACGGACCATCGAGATCAACTACACCTTCAACCACCTGCCGACCGAGAAGAACGTCGCCGAGTGGACGTCGGCCACCGGGGATGGCTTCGTGTTCGTTCTCAAGGCCTCGCAGCAGATCACGCACCGGGCGCAGCTGCGCGACCCGGCGACCACGCTCCCGCTCTTCTTCGAGCGCGCGCGATTGCTCGGTCACCAGCTCGGCCCGATCCTCTTCCAGACGCCGCCGTGGGTCAGGCGCGACGACGATCGCCTCGCGATGTTCCTCGCCGCGCTGCCGCGCGATGTGCGCTGCGTCCTCGAGGTGCGCGATGCCTCGTGGTACACCGACGCCGTCTACGAGCTCCTGCGGACCGCGAACGTCGCGCTCGCCCACGCCGAGGGGGAGAAGGCGCCCTCGCCTGTGACGACGCTGGCCGCGACGGCCGACTTCGCGTACGTGCGCCTCCGCGACGAGGCCGGCTACTCGGACGAGGCCGTGGACGCCTGGGCCGCGCGGCTCCGCGCCGTGCTCGCGAGCGGGAAGGACGTGTACGCGTACTTCCGCCACGACGAGGACGGCTCGAACGCGCTGGCGGCGATCCGCCTGCGGGACGCGCTCGCGGCCTAGGCTCGCGCCGAGGCGCGCCGGGGGAAGAGCCGCGCTCCCACCGCCGAGGCGGCGATGGTGAGGGCGGCGGCGGCGAGCGCCGCGCTCGCCTGACCCGACGAGACGACGCCCGCGCTCACCCCCAGCCCCAGCACGACGAAGCTGAACTCGCCGATCTGCGCGAGGCCCACGCCGAGCTGCGCCCGCCGTGCGGGCACGCCGAACACGGTCGCGAGAAGGGCGATGAGCGCGCCCTTCGCGGCGACGAGCGCGACGAACACCAAGAGCCAGCCGGGCTCGCGCGCGACCGCCGCCGGATCCACAAGCGTCCCGATGGCGACGAAGAAGAGCACCGCGAAGAGATCGCGGAAGGGCAGGACCTCCCGCCGCGCCTCGCGGGCGATCGGCCGGATGCCGAAGAGCGTCCCCGCAACGAAGGCCGCGAGTGCCACCGGGATGCCGAAGGCCACCGCGCCGATGCCCGCCGTGGCGAGCGCCGCCGAGACCGCGACGATGAGGAACGAGTCGGGCTGGTCCTTCACCGCCGCGAGGAGCCGCGGCACGCCCCAGCCCTGCACCGCCGCGGCGAACAGCACGAACGCGAGCGCCCGCGCGAGGGCGGTGACCGGCGAGTCGCCGCCGGGTGCCAGCAGCACCGCGAGGATCGTCGCCGCGACGAGCGTGACCGCGTCCTGCAGGATCGCCCACACCACCAGGGCCCGCTCGGTGTCGGCGTCGGTCGTGCGCTTGCGGCTGCGCGAGATGTTCACGGCGACGACCGAGCTCGACAGGGCCGCGACCAGGCCGATCGTGACCGCGCCGAACGGAGCGGAGCCGAGCGACAGTGCGACGGCGGCGCCGAGCGCCCAGATGAGGAGCACCTGGAGCGGGACCGCGACGAGGATGCCGCGCGGCTCACGGGCGAGCGAGCGCAGATCGAGCTCGATGCCCACCTCGAAGAGCAGCAGCGCCACGCCCACGTCGGCGAGGATCTCGATCTGCTCCCGGTCGACGACGTAGCCCGGCGTGAACGGCCCCACGAGCAGACCGACCGCGAGGTAGCCGACCACCGCGGGGAGACCGGCGCGGCGTGCGCCGACGCCGATGATCGCGGCGACGAGCAGCACCAGGCCGATCTCGAGGACGGGAAGTGCGGTCGCCACAGCGGAAGGCTACCGGCTCGCGCCTAGCTGGAGGGGATGCTCCAGTCGGCCGGGACGATGTGGATCCAGGTCTGTCCCGGGGAGAGCAGCATGCGCTCGCCGTCCTGCGAGACGAAGGTGAACGGGTCGAACCAGGTGCCCCGGTACCAGGTGCCGTCCTGACGGCGGCCGTCGCGGAACATCGTGGCTCGACCGGTGCCGGTGAGGCGCATGTCGAGGCTGAAGGCCCCGCCGGCATCCTCCTGCACGGTCGTGGTGATGATGTCGGTGTTGATGATCACGATGTTCTTCGCCGCGATCGTCACACCGTTCGCGGCGTCCACCTCGCGCCGGAATGCGATCCCGTCGCTCTGATAGCGCCCGTACGTGTTCGACGCTGCGTCCCACTGGTAGCGCACGGTCGCGTTCGAGCGATAGGGGATCTCGATGAACGAAGCGGGGACGCTCCCGAAGAAGCCGCCCGCGCTCGGCTGGTGGACGGCGCTCGTGAGGAAGTCCCATGCGGGGATGTTCACCGGGGCGCTCCCACCCGCGCTCGCCGCCGCGGCGCGGACCGCCGCGCCGGTGGTGAAGAGATTGTGCGGTGCCACCTTGCCGTCGACCGACGACCGGAAGAACGCCGAGCCCTGGCCGAACTGCGGCGAGACGATGAGGTAGTTGCCATTGGCCACGTCGCGGTTCACGAGGTCGCTCGTGGACTGCGACGCGCCGGAGGCCACGAGGATGCCGCGGACCATCGGTGTGGTGTAGCGGTCGGAGTAGCGGACGCTTCGAACGGCCCCGAGCGTGTCGGGATCCTGCGAATGGAAGTACGCCGCGAGGCGGGTGACGAAGCCCTCCACGAGGAGCTCCACCATCATGTCCGCCCTGCTGATCCCGTGGTGAGGCCGCGCCGCCGGCGCATTGTCGATCTTCACCGCGATCGTGCGGCGGGTCAGGAGCGGGCTGCCGTTGTGCGGCTGGCCGAGCAGTGGCCAGCAGGCGGTGCAGCGGTTGTTCAGCCCCGCCGCGCTCACCCAGCTGTCGAAGCTCCACGCGAGCGCGGCGCCGTTCGAGCGCAGCGTCCCGACGTGCGTGCTGCCATCCACGAGCGCGGTGAGGAGCGCGAGGTCGCCCTTGCCGTCCCTGTTCCAGTCGCCGGCGACCACCCGGGTCTCGAGCCAGGGCATGGCGAACGGCGCGAACGTCGCGATCCCGTCCGTCGTCGTGAGGGCGAGGTTCTGCGATCCTCGGAACAGGTGGACGCGGACCGAGCCGTCGCCGTACCAGTAGAAGCCGGTGAGGTCGGTCTTCCCGTCGCCGTCCACGTCGGTCGCGCTGAACTTCGCCTTCGTGATGTCGTAGGTGTTCAGACCCGAGGACCAGACGCCGCCCCAGCCGTTCACCGGCTGCAGCCCGGTCGGAGTGGGATCGAAGACGTGGATCTTGATCTGGTAGTCGGGGTACTGATAGACGGACGCGATCTGGTCCGGGCCGGTGGTGCGTGTGAAGCGCCCCACGACGAAGCGCGCGCGTGCCGTGTCGTACTGGCCGGGGCCCGAGGCGTACACGCCCTGGTTCCCGCCGTAGATGAAGCGCGTGCCGTCCGACTCCAGGTAATGGATGCGCATGTCGAAGTTGTCGTACTGATAGACGAACAGCAGGCCGTTGTTCCCGATGGCCGAGAAGTTCCCGGCGAGGATCGCCTTCGTCCGGGACCACGCGTACCCGCTGCTGGACCACCAGCCGCTCGTCCCCATGAACGTGAACGAGGCGCCGGTCGAGAGGAAGACGAGGAGTCGCACGCTCGTGCCGCCATCGTCGTACAGGGCGACGAGGTCGGTCTTCCGGTCGAAATTCGCGTCGGTGGCCGCCCACTTCATGCGCCCGAGGTCGAACGTGCCGCCGCCTGCGGTGAACCAGTCGGCGACGGTGAACCGCTCGGTCGCCACGGTCGCGTCGCGCTCGAGGACCTGGATCTTGAGACCCAGCGTGTCGGCCGGGTCGGAGATCGTCGCGATCTGCGCCGCTCCGGTGCCCTTGAAGTCGCCCGACAGGGGCACGCCGGCGGCCGGCGTCTGCGCGAGGGCCGTGTGCGTGGATGGTGCAGCGGCCGGGATGACCCACGCGAGGGTCATCACGAGGGTCAGGGCGAATGAGGCGGAGCGGCGCATCCTGCGTGACAACGGTGGTGTGCGCCGAACGTGACGGCGGGTGCTCGCTCGGTCGCTAGGCGAACGTACGATCCTCGTAGGGTACGCCGCCGATGACGTCCTGCTTGCGCTTCCCCGAGAGCAGGAACTCACCCATGCTGATGCCCATCTCCGAGGCGATGTCCATGTCGACGTACTTGTACAGGCCCTGGCGCCCGCCGGTGACCAGATTGGGGAACCGCATGAGCTCCTTCATGAGGGTGTCGATGGCGGCCTCGTAGCCGACCATGTACACGGGGTAGCCGAACGTCGAGCGCAGCACGACGCTCTCGGCGAGCTCGTCCTCCGTCATGAAGCCCTCCTCCGCGAGCTCTCTGGCGCAGATACGCCCGAGCTCCTCGGCCGAGGCGGTCCAGATGCGGTCGCCGACGTCGCAGGTGATGTCGCAGAGCAGCACCGTCTCGTCCGGCGCGCAGATCTCCGATCCGCCGTAGTTGCGTGTCTCCGACAGCCGGTTGAAGGTCTTGTTCGTGAAGTAGATGGACTGCGCCGGCAGCGCCTTGGGCCGCTTCACCCGCAGCCCGACGATGGTGATGGCGCGGAAGCGCAGCAGGCGCGCCGCGGCCTTCGCCTCGGCGGACGCGGCGCCCCCGAGGAGGTCGATGAGCGCCGGGAGCGGCGCGGTGTTGACCACGCTGTCGCAGGCGATGCGCTCCTCGGGCGAGACCGCGCCCGCGTAGGGATTGCCGTGCTCCTCGGTCCCGCTCGCGAGCTGAGTGAGCTGACCGTCGCGCCGCGTGGAGGGCACCCGCCGGCACCAGACCGCGACGACCCGATCGCCCTGCGTCTCGATCCGCGTCACCAGGGTGTTCGTCCGTGTGTCGTTGCGCGGGTCGGCCTTACGGATCCGCTCCGCCATCCGGTCACTGATGAGACCGGCACCCTTCGGCGGGTAGTAGAGCTCGACGACGAGCGGCGCGTAGCGGTGCTCGGAGCCGGTGATCTTCGAGCGGCCCTTCCGCAGCGAGCTGATGACCACCTTCATGAGCGAGATGTGCGGGATGCGGTGCTGCGCGAAGGACGCCGCGAGCTGGCTCGGCGGGATGCCCCACACCTTCGTGGTGTATGGGCCGAAGAACAGGCCGTAGAGGGTGCGACCCATGGCGTGGACCACCCAGTCCTCGGCGGAGACGAGCGCGCGCGGACGGAGCTTCTTCCGGATCGCTTCGACGGTGTAGTCGAAGAAGGCGCGGGCGGCGAGGAACGGTGACATCGAACGCGCGATGTCGAGCGCCTCGAGCGGGTACTTGTAGTACTTGCCGCGGAACTTGATGCGCACGTTCTTCGCGCGCGCCGGGAACCCGTCGTGCGCGATCTCCTTGAAGAGGTCGAGGACGCGCTGGTTGCGTGCGTGGTAGGCGTGCGGGCCGAAGTCGAAGCCGGCGCCGGTCGCGCCGCGCAGCGTCGTGGCCAGACCGCCGAGGTAGTCCTGCGCCTCGAGCACGGTCACCTGCTCGCCGCCCTCGGCAAGGGTGAGACCCGCGGCGAGACCGCAGATGCCGCCTCCGATGACGACGGTGTGGCCCATCAGGCCCGCAGTGCCTTCTTCACGAGCGCGGGGATCTCGCTCGGGGCGTTCGCGACGGGGATACCGGCGGCCTCGAAGGCCTTCACCTTCGACTCCGCGGTGCCCTGGTTGCCGGACACGATGGCGCCGGCGTGGCCCATGCGCTTCCCCGGGGGCGCGCTCCGCCCGGCGATGAACGCGACCGCCGGCTTGCGCCCGAACGCGCGCATGTACTCCGCGGCCCGCTCCTCGGCCGCTCCGCCGATCTCGCCGACGATGACGATGACCTCGGTCGCGGGATCCTCGTTCAAAAGCCGCACCGCATCCGGTGTGGGCAGGCCGATGACCGGATCGCCGCCGATGCCCAGGCAGGTCGACTGGCCGAGCTTCTCGCGCGTGAGCGCGTCGGCGATCTCGTAGGTGAGCGTGCCCGACCGCGAGACGAACCCGACCGGACCGGTCGAAAAGTTCTCCGCGGGCATGATGCCGAGCTTGCACTCGCCGGGCGTGATCGCGCCGGGGCAGTTCGGACCGATGAGCGTCGTGGCAGACCGCTCGAGCACGCTCGCGACCTTGAGCATGTCCTGTACCGGCGTGCCCTCGGTGATGCAGACGACGAGCCCGAGCTCTGTATCGATCGCTTCGAGCATCGCGTCCATCGCACCCGGCGCGGGGACGAAGATGATCGAGGCATTCGCGCCGGTGGCGTCCACCGCCTGCGCGACGGTGTCGAACAGCGGGATGCCGTCGACGGTCGTTCCGCCGGCGCCGGGCTTGGTGCCGGCGACGATCTTCGTGCCGTACTCCTTCATGCGGGCGGCGTGGAACGATCCCTCGCGGCCCATACCCTGGACGAGCACCTTCGTGTCGCGGCCGAGGAGCACGCTCATGCTCCATCTCTCGTTGTCACTCGAGATTCGGACTCGCTCCTCGCGGGGAACCCGCTCGTCGCTCGACCGTCCACATTCGTTCTCCCTGCTAGCCTCACGCTCTTCCCGCCAGGCGCACGGCTTCCGTCGCGGCCTCGTCCATGGTCTCGCGCGACTCCAGTGGCGCGCCCACGAGGAGCTTGCGGCCGGCCTCCGCTTCGGTGCCGGACAGGCGGATGACGAGCGGCACGCTGGGCGGGTGTTGGGTGATCACAGAGAGGATGCCCTTGGCGACCTCGTCGCCGCGCGTGATGCCGCCGAAGATGTTGATGAGGACGCTCTTGACCTTCTTGTTCGCGAGCACGATCTCGAGCGCGGCCTTCACCACCGCCTCCTTCGCGCCGCCGCCGACGTCGAGGAAGTTCGCCGCGTGACCGCCCGCATTCTTCACGGCGTCGAGCGTGCTCATGACCAGGCCGGCGCCGTTGCCGATGATCCCCACATCGCCGTCGAGCTGGACGTAGGAGAAGCCGAGCGCGCGTGCGCGCTCCTCCACCTCCTCGTCGGGGCTCACTTCCTTCCAGTCGCGCAGCTCCGGCTGGCGGTACAGGGCGTTGTCGTCCATGTCGAGCTTCGCGTCCCCGGCGATCACCGAGCCATCGCGCTGGATGAAGAGGGGGTTGATCTCGACGAGCGACGCGTCGGTGCGCTGGTAGACGCCGTACAGACGCTGCGCGATGTCGGCCACGGCGTTCCGCTGCTCCGCGGGGACACCCGCGTCGAAGCAGAGCGCACGCGCCTGATAGGGGAGCAGGCCGAGCAACGGGTCTGGCCACCCGCGCGCGATCTTTTCCGGTGTGGCCGCGGCGACCTCCTCGATGTCCATGCCGCCCACCGTGGAGAGCATGACCACCGGGCGGCGGCGGTCGCGGTCGAGTGTGATGCCGAGGTAGAGCTCCTTCGCGATCTGCGCGCCGCGCTCCACGTACACCCGGCGGACCCGCAGCCCCTTGATGTGCATGTGCAGGATGGCGCTCGCGTGCTCGCGCGCCTCCGCGGGGGTCTTCGCCACCTTGATGCCACCGGCCTTGCCGCGCCCGCCGGCATGCACCTGCGCTTTCACGACGACGGTGCCACCGATGGCACGCGCCGCGGCCTCAGCCTCCTCGGGCGTGGTGGCGATGCGGCCTTCGGGGACGGGGATGCCGGCGCGCGCGAGCAGCTGCTTGGCCTGGTATTCGTGGAGCTTCAAGAGTCTCCGAGGATATCGTCGCGCGCGTGAGGCTGCCGGAGTCGCTGCCGCGGCGCGTCTCGGTCGTGGGCTCGACCGGGACCGGGAAGACCACGTTCGGCCGCGAGCTCGCTTCCACGCTCGGCGTGCCCTTCGTGGAGCTGGATGCGATCAACTGGGGACCGGACTGGACGATGATCGGGCCCGAGCGGTTCCAGGCGCGGGTCACGGAGGTCGTCGCGCAGGACCGCTGGGTGGTGGACGGCAACTACGGCGGACAGGGCATCCGCGAGCTGGTGTGGGCCCGTGCGGACACGATCGTCTGGCTCGACTACGGCCTACC
>DASSPF010000021.1:0-11685 GCA_035699805.1 Candidatus Limnocylindria bacterium
GAGGGTGCGAGGTTGGCCGTCGTCGAGCCCGAAACGCATGCGCACCACTTCTTGCTCACGCTCGGTGAGCTCGTTGAGTGCCTCGCCCACGGCCTCGCCCAGGAGATGGCGGGCCACGACGTCGGCCGGAGCAACCACCCGCTCGTCTTCGATGAAATCGCCGAGGTTGGAGTCCTGCTCGTCGCCGACGGGTGAGTCGAGGGAGAGCGGATCGAGCGAGATGCGCAGGATCTCTCGCACACGATCGGGCGCGAGGTCGGTGTGGAACGCGATCTCGTCGATCGTCGGCTCACGCTCGAGGTCCTGCGCAAGCTGGCGTTGCACTCGTTTGACCTTGTTGATCGACTCGACCATGTGCACGGGGATGCGGATCGTCCGCGCCTGGTCCGCGATGGCGCGCGTGATGGCCTGCCGGATCCACCACGTGGCGTACGTCGAGAACTTGTAGCCCTTGCGGTAGTCGAACTTCTCGACCGCGCGGATGAGACCGATGTTCCCCTCCTGGATGAGATCGAGGAACGACATGCCGCGGCCGATGTACTTCTTGGCGATGGAGACGACGAGGCGGAGGTTCGCCTCGGTGAGGTTGTGACGCGCGTCGTCACCCTTCTGGATGAGCTCGTCCGCAAGGCGTCGCAGGCCGCGCTGCTCGTCGGCGTCGGAGATCACGAGCTTGTCGAGATGCTTCACCAGGACGTCTCGGACCTCCTGGCCGAGCATGACGAGCTCGCCCAGGCGCTCCGCGCCCTCGGCCGGGCCGTGGATCTTGGCGTACTGCGGCAAGATGCGGAACGCCAGGCGCTCCGGGTCGCGCCGCGCGGCGTCGATGAGCGCGACGGTCTCCTCGATGAGGATGCGCGCCTCGGTCGAGATCTCCTTGCTGTTCGCCTCGGCCTTCAGCGGGTCACGCAGCTTGAGGAGGCGGTTCGTCAGCCGCTTGAGCTCCTTCGACCCATCCTCGTCGTTCAGCGTGTGGCGGAGCGATTTCAGCGTGAAGCGCGTCGCCTCGTCGACGAACTCCTTGGGCCGTCCCACGGCCATGCGCTTCTTCGTCTCGACACCGAGCTCGTACAGGTGGATCGCCGACAGTGCCGGCGAGACCAGGGCCTGCTCCCCCAGCTCGATCGACTTCGCGAGGTTCACCTCTTCCTCGGCGGTGAGGAGCGGGACCTTGCCGATCTCCTTGAGGTACATGCGGACCGGGTCGTCGACGCTGATGAGGTCGGAAGCCAGGACGGCCGAGATGGCGTCCTCGCGCTGCATCTCCTCGGCCTCTTCCTCTTCCTCCTTGACCTGGGACCAGTTCGGCCCACGCTCGGCCTCGAGGATCTCGACGTTGTTGTCGTCGAGGGCGACGAGCAGCTCTTCCACCTCGCCCGGCTCGGCGTCCGGGATCGCGCGGACGATGTCCTCCTGCGTGACGTAGCCCTGCTGCCGTCCCTTCGCGAGCAGGCGCTCGGCCTGCTCCTTGTGCTCGGGATGGATGCCCGTGCGCTCGGGAACGGCGGCCTTGCCGTCGTCCTTCTCTTTGCCCGCTGCCTTCAGTGTCTTCATTCGCTCTCTCTTCGTTCCATATCGGCACGCAGCACCGTGCGGCGGTCCATGCGCGCCATCGCGGTCTGCAGGTCGGTCGCCAGTCGCTCGACCTCCACGGCGAGCTCGGTCACGTCCTTGTCGTCGGCCCGGGCGAGCCTCGCCCGCGCCTCCCCCAGACGGTCCCGCAGACGCTGTACCCGAAGGCGCTGCGCGGCGATCTCGATCGCCTGACCGGGGTCCATCTCGTCGCTGGGCTCGTGCGCAGATGCGCCAAGGGCCGCGGCAACGGCGGCCAGGTGAGCCGGCAGGTCAGACGACGGACGCTCCCCGGCCTGAAGGTGGATCAAGAGGTCCCGCAGGTCGGGGTCGGCAAGGTCATCGGGCTCGAGGTCGACGCGCGCGATCTCCTCCGGGAATCGCGTCAATAGTGCCATGACGTAACGCTCCTGGAGCGGTGTTTGTTTCCCCGCGCGCCCCGCCGGCACCGGAGGCTCCGCCGGGCCCGCCGGCGGGCGCTCCGACGCCACCCGGCGGGCCGGGCTGGCGATGGCCGCCTCGACCCGCGCCCGGACCATCCCGGGGTCGATCCCGGTGCTCCCGGCCACGGCCGAAACGTAGACCTCACGCCGGATCTGATCGGGCTCGGCCGCCAGCACAGCGGCGACCTCGTCCAGGTAGCGCAGGCGCTCCTCCGGGCGGTCCAGGCGCGAGCGCTCGCGGATCCTGGCGTCGAGGAACTCCAGCAGACTCGGGGCGTCGGCGACCAGGCGGCGCAGGAGCGCCGGATCGGAGCGCGCGAGGTCGTCGGGGTCCTTTCCTTCCGGCAGGACGGTGACGTACAGCGTCGCGTACCCGCGGGTCCCGACCTGTCCGGCGCCCGCTCGGCCGGTGTGGCGCTGGAGGAGCGGCAGGAGCTCCCGGCCGCGGCGCTCGGCCGAGCGCTGTCCCGCGGCGTCCCCGTCGAAGGCCACCACGACGCGCTCGATCTTGAGGTCCTGCAGACGCAGGTACTGCTCCTGGGTCAGCGCGGTGCCCATCGACGCGACCACGTTGGTGAGTCCGGCTTGGTGGCAGGCGATGGCGTCGAAGTACCCCTCCACGATGACGGCGCTGCGCTCGGACCGGATCGGACCGCGCGCCACGTCGAACGCGTAGAGCGTCTCGCTCTTGTTGAAGAGCGGGGTGTTCGTGGTGTTGACGTATTTCGCCTGCTGGTCGTCGCGCATCGCGCGGCCGCCGAAGGCGATCGTCCGGCCCTTGGTGTCGCGGATGGGGACCATCAGCCGGTCTCGGAAGCGGTCGAACACGCCGCGGTCGGTGCGCGTGAGCACACCGGCGGCGAGGCCGTCCTCCTCGGTGAAGCCCTTCTTCTTCAGATACGAGAGGAGCCCGTTGAACACGTCGACCGCGTACCCGAGGCCGAACCTTTCGATGGTCTCCGGAGCGATCCCCCGCCGCTCGAGATACGCCGCGGCCGCCTTGCCCTTCGCGGTGCCACGCAGCGCCTGGCGAAAGTAGAAGTGCGCGGTCTCGTTCACCTTCAGCAGCCGCGTCTCGAACTCGCGCTCCTCCGGCGCCCGGCGGGTGAGCTCCACGCCCGCGCGCTCGGCGAGGACCTTGAGCGCCTCCACCGGCTCGAGGTGCTCCATCTTCTCGAGCCAGGTGAAGACGTCGCCATGTTCCGAACAGCCGAAACAGTGGTACGTCCGGCGCTCGGGATCCACCGTGAACGACGGCGTCTTCTCGCCGTGGAACGGGCAGAGCCCTTTGTAGATCTTTCCCGCCTTCTTGAGCGCCACGCGCTCGCCGACGAGCGCGACGATGTCGATGCGCTCCTTGACGGTCTCGAAGTCACCCGGCATGCGGTCCCCTTCCTCGGCGGCGCGAGCGCGGCGCTACAGCGCTCCCCAGGCCGAGGGGACGAAGAGGCTCGTGTACGTGTCGAGCGCATAGCGGTCGGTCATGCCCGCGATGTAGTCCGCGACCGCGCGCTTGGTCCCGTCGCGCTCGGCGATGCGCTGGTGCTCGAGCGGCATCCGCTCGGGATGGCCCTCGAAGAACTGGAGCAGATCCCAGAGCAGGCCCTGCGCCTTTTCGTCCTCGGTCTTGGCGGGACCCGAGAGATACACGTTCTGGAACATGAAGGTGCGCAGCGCGTTCGTGGCCTCGAGGACCTCAGCGCTCATCGTCACCGTGGGCTTTCCGTAGGACGCGACGACCACGTCGTAGATCATCGTGTCGAGGCGCTCGGCACGGTCCCGACCCAGTGAGATGCGCGTCTCGATCGGCAGGTCGGCCTCGGCGATGATGCCCGCGCGCATGGCGTCGTCGATGTCGTGATGCAGGTAGGCGATCTTGTCGGCGTAGCGCACCACCCAGCCCTCGGGCGTCTCGGGCTCCCCCCAGGCGGCGGTCTCCACACCACCCGCGGTCGGCGCGCTGTGCTTCTGGATGCCATCGAGCGTCTCGTGGGTGAGGTTCAGACCCTTCCCGTTCTTCTCGAGCCGCGCGGCGATGCGCACGCTCTGCTCGTTGTGGCGGAAGCCTTCGGGCAGGAACTTCGCGAGCAGCTCCTCGCCGACGTGGCCGAATGGCGTGTGCCCGATGTCGTGCCCGAGGGCCATCGCCTCGACGAGGTCCTCGTTCAGGCGCAGGGAGCGCGCGATGGAGCGGCCGATCTGGCTGACCTCGAGGATGTGGGTGAGCCGGGTGCGGTAGTGGTCGCCGACGGGCGCCAGGAAGACCTGGGTCTTGTGCTTGGTGCGGCGGAAGGCCTTGCTGTGGACGATGCGGTCGCGGTCGAGGGCGAACGCGGTGCGCGTCGGCGAGGGGTCCTCGGCGCGCTCCCGCCGCGCGGTGGCGCTCCGGGTGGCGTGCTCGGAGAGGTCCGCGGCCTCGAGCTCCTCGGTCCGCTCGCGGATCCGCAGCGAGGCCACGCTCTTGGTCCGCGAGAGCTTCGCCTCGCGCTCCAGCTGACCGCTCGTCATGCCCGTAAGGCTAGCGGATGGCCGACCGAGCACGGACCCGTACCGGCTCGCGCCGGCGCAGGACCGCGAGCGAAAGGACACGCCCGAGCTCGAGCGTGTCGCCGCTGCGCCAGACCGAGGCAAGTCGCGCGCGAGTCGCGCGCGGCATCGACCAGCCGGGGTTCGCGCGCAGCATGTGCTCCAGATCCTCGACGCCCGCGTACCTGCTCATCCAGGTGCGGCGCCGGCGGATCACGAGCGCGAACGAGCGATCGCGCAGCACCGCATGGGTGGCCTCCTCGGCCTGGCGGATCTCCGGGTCGGCGTGCCGGTCCATCCGTCCGAGACGGATGCGGCGTGCGCCACGACGGATCCACAGGGTGGGCGCGTAGGACACCGCCGGACGCACCTCGACCACCGCACCACCGATCCGCAGCACTGCCGCCGCATCGTGTAGGGCATCGACCATGCCCTCATGGCGTATTCAGCAGAGCGACCAGGAGAAGAGCACCACGTCGTAGGGACCGCCGCGGATGCCGGTCTGCGCGGGCCGCTGCGAGAAGCGGACCCGCGAGAGGCCTGCGCGGCGCGCGCGTGCGCGAGCCTGCCGGAGCTGCTGCGCGCTCGGCTCGATGGCCACCACGCTCTTCGCGCGGGCCGCGTAGGCGAGCGTCACGCGCCCGTTCCCGCAGCCGACCTCGAGCACGTCCTTCGCGCGCAGCGGGGCATACCGCTCGATGAGCGCGACCTCGCTCCGGGGATCGGGATACTCGCGCGGGTCGTCGCAGTCGCTGCGATCGGCGATGTGGCCGAGGGCCGGTGATCGCGTTGGTCGCGGCGCGACGGCGCGCTTCACCCGCCGAAGTGCTTCCTGAGGAACGCCTCGGTGCGCTGCCAGGCGAGCGCGCTCGCGGCGCTGTCGTACTCCGGCCGCGAGGGCTCGTCGAACCAGTGCCTGGTCCCGGGATACACCTCGAGGCGGATGTCCGTCCCGGCCGCGCGCAGCTCGCCTTCGGCCTTCCGCGTCGCAGCGAGGTCCTCGAACTCGTCGAGCGCCGCGTAGTGCGACAGCGTCGGCGGCAGCGGCTTCGAGGTGTCCCCGACGGCGAGTCCGTAGAACGACACGAGCGCGCGAACGATGTCGGCGTGCGCCACGCCGGCCTTCCACGCATACCAGTTGCCGAAGCTCCACGAGACGATCGCGACGTTGTCACTGCGACGGGCGAGCCCGGTGATGGCGTCGTCGACCAGTCCACCGATCGTCGCTTCGTTCTCGGACTCGCCCTGTGTGAGGAGCTTCGCCTCCTCGATCGTCGAGGCGACACGACCGCCGAACAGATCAGGCGTCGCCACGACGTAGCCGGCCGACCGCAGTGCGTCCGCGCGGGCGAGCACGTCGCCATTCAGACCCCACCACGCGTGCAGCAGGAGGATCGCGTTGCGGCTAGCGATCCCGCTCCCCCGTCGCCGCCAGCGCGGCCTGCGCGGCGGCAAGGCGCGCGACGGGCACGCGATAGGTCGACGGCGACACGTACGTGAGCCCGAGCTCGTGGCAGAGCGCGATCGACGACGGGTCGCCGCCGTGCTCGCCGCAGATGCCGATCTTGAGATCCTTCCGCGTCTTGCGGCCCTTCTGGATCGAGATCCGCATCATCTCCCCCACGCCGTCGCGGTCGAGCACCTGGAACGGGTCGGACGGGATGATCTTCTTCTCCACGTACTGGGTGAGGAAGCTCTTCTGCGCGTCGTCCCGCGAGATGCCGAGGATCGTCTGCGTGAGATCGTTCGTCCCGAACGAGAAGAACTCCGCGCGGGTGGCGATCTCGTCGGAGATGAGGCAGGCGCGCGGGATCTCGATCATCGTCCCGAACTTGTACGGCACCTTCTTGCCGCGCTCCTTGAAGACCGCGGCGGCCACGGCGGTGACCTGGTCGTGCAGCCGGTCGAGCTCGCCCATGACCCCGACGAGCGGCATCATGATCTCGGCCTTCGCCTTCACGCCCTTCTCCGAGACGTCGATCGCGGCGCCCAGGATGGCGCGGATCTGCATCTCGAGGATCTCGGGGTAGATGAGCAGCAGGCGACACCCGCGCAGCCCGAGCATGGGGTTGTCCTCCTGGATCTGCTCGAGCCGCTTGTGGATCTTCTCCTTCTTGGCGATGCCCGCGGCATCCTTGCCGAGCGCCTTGTCGACGGCGATCTCGACGTCGATGTCCGCGTACTCGCGCAGGAACTCGTGGAGCGGCGGGTCGATGAGGCGGATGACGACCGAGAGGCCGTCCATGGCCGTGAACATCTCGCGGAAGTCCCCCTGCTGGAACGGCAGGAGCTTCGCGAGCGCCTTCTTCCGGCCGGCCTCGTCGTCGGCCATGATCATGTCCTGGACGATGGGCAGGCGCTCGGCCTGCCGGAACATGTGCTCGGTGCGCGCGAGGCCCACACCCTCGGCGCCGAGCTCGCGCGCCAACCGGCACTCCTCCGGTGTGTCCGCGTTCACCCAGACACCGAGCGTGCGGCGCTTGTCGGCCCACGAGAGGAGCTCGATGAGCTCCTTCTCCTCGCGGAAGTTCGGCTGGATCGTGGGAAGCTCGCCGGCGAACACCTCGCCGGTCGTGCCGTCGATCGAGATCGAGTCCCCCTCCTTGACGACCTGGTCGCCCACGCGCATGACGCGCTCGGTGAGGTCGATGTCGAGCGCCGCGCAGCCGGAGACGCAGGGGAGGCCCAGACCGCGCGCGACCACCGCCGCGTGGCTGGTGGAGCCGCCGCGCGCGGTGAGGATCCCGGTCGCCGCGACCATGCCGTGGAAGTCGTCGGGGCTCGTCTCGGGACGCACCAGCACCACGAGCTGCTTGGCGCCCTTGAGCTCGACGGCGCGGTCGGCGTCGAAGACCGCGCGCCCGGTCGCCGCCCCCGGCGAGGCGTTCAGGCCCTTCGCGAGATAGCGTCCGGCCTTCCGCGCCTGCTCGACGGCCTTCTCGTCGAAGCGCGGCAGCAGGAGCTGCTCGACCTGCATCGGATCGACGCGCCGGATGGCCTCGTCCTTGGTGATGAGCCCCTCGCGCACCATGTCCGTCGCGATCTTCACTGCGGCGCGCGCGGTGCGCTTGGCGCTGCGGGTCTGCAGCATGTAGAGCTTCCCGCGCTCGATGGTGAACTCGAGGTCCTGCGCGTCCCTGTAGTGCTTCTCCAGGCGCTTGGCGATCTTCTCGAACTCCGCGTACACCCGCGGCATCTCGGTCTTCATCTGCGAGATCTTCGACGGCGTGCGGATGCCCGCGACCACGTCCTCGCCCTGCGCGTTCACCAGGTATTCGCCGTAGAGCTCCTTGGCGCCGGTGTTCGGGTCGCGCGTGAACGCCACACCCGTCCCCGAGTCGCTCCCCATGTTGCCGAACGCCATGGTCTGGACGTTCACGGCCGTGCCGAGGTCGTGCCTGATCTTGAAGGCGTTCCGGTAGTCCACGGCACGCTTGCCGAACCACGAGCCGAAGACCGCCTCGATCGCCAGGCGCAGCTGATCGCGCGGCTCCGTCGGGAACGGCTTCCCGGTCTCGCGCCGGACGATCTCCTTGAACTCGGCGACGAGATCCTCGAGCGCCTTCGGTGTGAGATCGCTGTCGGCCTTTGCGCCGGTCTGCTTCTTCTTCGCGTCGAGCGCGTGGTCGAACTTCTCCGGGTGGATGTCCTGCACGATGCGGCCGAACATGCCGATGAACCGCCGGTACGCGTCCCAGGCGAAGCGCTCGTTCTTCGTGAGCTTCGCCAGACCCGCGCGCGTCTGATCGTTCAAGCCGAGGTTGAGGACGGTGTCCATCATTCCCGGCATCGACATCGCCGCGCCGGAGCGCACCGACACGAGGAGCGGGTTGGCCGGGTCGCCGAGCGTCTTGCCGGTGGTCTTCTCCACCGTGGCGAGCGCCTTCTCCACCTGGTCCCAGAGTCCAGCGGGAAGCTTCTTGCTCGCGCTGAAGTACGCGTTGCAGGCCTCGGTGGTGATGGTGAAACCGGGCGGCACGGGCAGACCGGCATTGGTCATCTCCGCCAGACCGGCGCCCTTGCCACCGAGCAGCGCACGCATCTTCGCGCTTCCCTCGGCCTTGCCGCCGCTGAAGAGGTAGACCCACTTCTTCTTCGCCGTGGTCTTCCTGCGGGTCGTGCTGGTGCGGCGTGCGGGCATGGTGGGCACCTCCCCTTCCGAGGCCTCGATTTTGGCAGATTTCGTGCTCGACACGCCCGCGTGACCGCCACCCCTCCCAGGACGCCTCCTGCGCTAGAGTCGCGAGCGATGTACGAGCGTCCCGGCTACCGCACGCTTCTCGGCCGCATCCGCGGCAACGTGCGGCTGTACATCCGCAAGCAGCTCGAGCTGCCGCGCCAGGAGATCGCCGAGATCGTGCGCGCGAACCTGCGCGCGGCGATGTGGTTCGGCATCGCGCTCGCCTTCGCCTTCGGCACGCTCATCGCGCTCACCGTGTTCGTCATCGCGCTCATCGCGATCTTCCTGCCCTGGTGGGCTTCGGCGCTCATCGTCCTGATGCTGTTCGCGGCCGCCACCGCGCTGGCCGGCCTTCGCGGCTACCGCAAGCTCGAGCTCCGGGGACCGACACGCTCGATCAATTCATTCAAGGAGACGGTGCGATGGGCGAAAGCTCGTCTGCTCGGACGGACCGCGAGCTAAGCGCGCTCCGTTCGTCCATCGATTCGGACCTGCGCATGCTCGAGGAGCGCGTGCGGGAGGATCTCGACCCGCGACGGCTCGCCAAGCGCAACCCGATCGCCGTCTTCGGCGCGCTCGGATCGGTGCTGGCCATCGGCACGGTCACCACGGTCCGATCGCTGAAGCAGCGGGCGCTCGTGCGGAGCGACACCGATCTGGACACGCTCATCGCGCGCCTGGGCGGCCGGGTGAACAAGCTGCGCGGCAGGGCGCGCAAGCGGCTCCGCGCGCAGCTGCGCCAGGAGATCGGCGAGGTCGAGCGGGCGCCCAAGCCGCAGCAGCTCGTCACCGAGGCCGTGAGCGGTGCGCTCACGGCGGCGCTCACCCTCGTCGCGCGCCGCTTCGCCTCGCGTCTGGTCGCCGACGAGGAGCTGCCCGCCGAGACGATCGACGCCACCGCGCGTCGCAGGCCGCGCACCTAGCGCGACCGCAGCTCCCGGCTGTCGTATCCCCAGACCAGGCTCGCACCACCGAGGGTGGCCAGCGCCGCGATCGCGATGAGCAGCTCCATCTGTCGTCCTCCAAGCTTTCCTGGAGGCCATGGTCGGCACGGGGTGTTTGCGCCGGCGTTGGCGGCGGCGTTTGCCTCAGCGTTTGGCCGCGGCCTGCAGCCGTCGGGCGAGATCCGGGATGGGTCCCCGCTCGGTGAGACGGCGCGCCGCGGCGAGGCGCTCAGGGCGTGACCCGCGCTCCAGCTCCACCAGATCCGTGAGGATGAGCGCCTCGGCCCAGCGCATCGTGTCGTTCACTCGCGTGCAGCGCGTGTGCGCCTCGGCGAGCATCGCGACCGCCCGTTCGCGGTGGCCCTCCTTCGCCTCGAGCGCGGCGAGGCCCCGCAGCGAGAGCCCCTCCCAGCAGGGGTCGGCCATCTCCGTGCCGAGCGCGAATGCCTCCGCGAAGCGGTCGCGCGCGACCAGCCGGTCATCCTGCCGCAGCGCAGCCTCACCCTCGAAGACGAGCGACCAGGGCACGGCGGAGTGCCAGCCGCTCGCGCGCAGGCCGGCCGTCGCCTCGGCGGCCATCGCCGCGCCCTCCTCGATGCGCCCGGCGCGCAGCGCGGCGCGCGCCAGGAACGAGAGGGCGAAGTGGCGCCACTGCATGTCACCCGCGGCGGTGAGGCGCTCCACCGCGCGCCGCAGCACCGCGTCGGCCCCGTCGAGATCGCCGATGTCCGTCTGCGTCGCACCGAGGAACGTGAGCGCCTTGCCGAGCACGCCGTCGTCCCCAGAGCGCTCCCCGAGCTCGACCGCGCGCCGGAGCGTGCTCTCGGCGGCACCGTAGTCGGCGGCCAGGAACGTCACGTAGCCGACCTCGCGCGTCGCCTCGGACGCAAGCGCGGCATCGCCCACTTCATCCGCGAGCTGGAACGCACGCATCATGAGGCCGACGGCCTCGCGGTCGCGGCCGCGGACGCTGTGGATGAGGACGGTCCCCAGCGTGACGAGCGCTCGGGCCTCGAGCGCGGCATCGCCCGTGGCAGCGGCCCCCGCCGCGGCCCGCCGCGCCGCGTCCACCGCCGCGTCGTACTCGCCGGCGGCGAGGCGCGCGCGTGCCGCCTCGAGGAGCGCCTTCGCCGTGATCGCCCCCGACACGTGCGCCGAATTGGGCGAGAGGGCGGAGCGCTCGAGCGGACGGCGCAGCGTGTCCGGCGCGGGATGTCCCATCTCGGCGCGATAGCGCCGATCGACCGCCTCGATGTACGCACGCGCCGCGGCAAGGTCCCCACGCGTCGCCTCGATGTCCACCGCGAGCTCGTGCAGCGCGTCGTCGAACGGCTCGAGGGCGGTCGCCCGGGCGATGAGTCGGAGCGCTCGCTCGGGCGCGCTCCGCGCGAGCAGCGTCGCCGCCCAGCGCAGCGTGTCGCGGGCAGCGGATGCAAGACGCCGGCGCTCGAGCGCGAGCCACTGCTCGAACGCCGGGGCATCGTCGAAGATGAAGCCCTCGAGCAGCTCGCCCGTCTCCATGGCCTCGACCTCCTCGGGCGAGAGCGTCGTCAGGGAGATGCGTCGCGCGTCGATCTCCAGCTCCGGCCCCTCCAGCGCGAGCCGGCCGTCGCGCTCGACGATGCTGGCGTCGCGTCCGAGGGCTCGTCGCACCTGGACCAACGCCCAGCGCTCGGCGGCGAGCGGGTCGGCCGCCTCCGGGAAGAGGAGCTCGCCGAGCTCGCGGCGCGACGGCGGGCGGGTCGCAAGCGCCAGATAGGCCAGCAGCGCCCACGGCTTCCGGCCCGCGAGCTCGCGCGGCGCGCCGCCCGCGGTCATGGCCGGAGAGCCGAGCAACCGGATGCGCAGTGTCATCAGCCGTGGACAGTACCGTCGGGCGCGGACGCTTGGCTCACGCTCGCGAGGCGATGGCCGCGCCGAGCGCCAGGATCGCCGCGTACGCCAGTGGGACCCCCAGTGCGTCCGGCCCGACCCCCAGGTAGACGAGCGCACAAGCGAGCGCGGGGTCGCGCAGTCCCGC
>DASSPF010000022.1:0-12050 GCA_035699805.1 Candidatus Limnocylindria bacterium
CGGCGCGCTCGTCGATGAGCGCGACCGCCACCCCGCCACCTTCGTGGATGGCCTTCGGCCAGTCGCAGAAGAGCGCAAGGTGCAGCCCGTCCAGGCGCACGTCGCCCACGCTCCCCTGCTCGATCTGCCAGATCCAGCCGCCCTCGCAGTGCCCCTGCGTCGGCCGCGCGTTCACGTTGCACGGGCAGCCGTAGTCGCAGTTGCAGGCGATGAGCACCGTCCCCTTCATCATCCACGCGCCGGGCTTCGCATCCGCCATGACGTTCCCTCCGTGTCGTTCGCTCGCCCTACCCGCCCGCCAAGAGACCGGCGAGCTCGGGCCGCAGGGCCACGGCCACCGCGCCCGCGATGAGGGCGACGCCGGTGGCGCGCGCCACCAGTATCCCCTGCGGGAAGAGCTTCTCGGCGAAGACGATCGCCGCGATGCCGACGGCCCACCACAGGCCCA
Source organism: Candidatus Limnocylindria bacterium (assembly GCA_035699805.1). Taxonomy (GTDB): domain Bacteria; phylum Chloroflexota; class Limnocylindria; order P2-11E; family P2-11E; genus CF-39. The sequence goes on from DASSPF010000022.1 coordinate 449, forward strand.
TCGCCCCGGCGCCCACGAACACCGCCATGAGCGCGACGCAGCAGCCCACGCAGTACACCCCGTGCGCCATGCCCAGACGGAGCGTCCCGAGCTGGCCGCCGCGCCAGTGCGTCACCAGGAAGTCGGCGGGGGTGCGGCAGGCGCGCAGGCACGCCTGCTTCAGCGGCGTGAGCTGATACAGGCCCGCGCCCAGGAGCACCGCCGCGACGCCGTACGCGCGCACCTCCATCGGCACGAGCGCCTCCACCGCGAGACCGGCGAGCCACACCAGGATGCCGATCGACGCCCACACCACGAGGTAGCCGGCGACGAACACCGCCGAGCCCGCGACCGAGCGGAGCGCGCCCGCACCCGCCTGACCCGCGTGGTGAAGCAGCACCATCGGCGCTGCCGAGGGAAGCATCATCGCCGCCATCATCAGCGTCCACGCGCCGAGGAACGGCGCGAGCTCGGTCTGCATCACCGGCCGCGCTCCAGCCGCTCGAGGATGCGGGTCTGCCGCTCATCGATCTCGAGCACGGCGACGGTGAGGCGGTGGATCGCGGCGAGGGTCTCGTGGTCGGCCTCGGCCCGCGCGTCGCTCGTCGCCTGGGAGACGTTCTGGCCGACGATGATGATCGGCAAGAGGACGAGCTGAAGGAACGTCTGCGCCACCCAGCCCACGATGACGATCACGTCACCGGTGCGCAGCGCCGCGGGGAGCGAGATGAGCGCGAGCCCGGCGAAGAGGTAGGCCACCCACATCGTGCCGATGCCGCGCGTCACCGCGAGCGCGAGCGTGGTGTTGAGGCGACCGATCGCCCCGGCGCCGTGGACGATCCGATGTCCGTGCGCGCTCTGCACCAGACGCGGCTGGTGGGCTCGGTGGGATGCGGTGTCGCTCGCGTTCATGATGACCTCCCTGGGATCCGACGATCCGCCATCTCCGGCCGCATGGCGACGGCCGTGGCATCCGATGATGACGTCACGGCCAAAGGGCGTCGCTGGCGACCGCGCGCAGGAAGCGGTCCAGCGGCCAGACCTCGATGCCATCCTCTGTCTTCAGCGACCGATCGCCCAGGTAGACGAGCACACGGCGCGCAAGACGTGGCAGATCGGCGATGGCCCGCAGTCCGGTGAGCTGGTCCGCGGCAAAGCGCGGTCGCGCCTTCACCTCGAGCGCGAGGTGCTCACGTCCGCGCCGCAGGACGAAGTCCACCTCGGTGTGCCGCGCCTGCGCGGGGGCCCAGTACGAGATCTCGTCATACAGCCGGGAGACCTCGTTGTGCGCCCGCAGGACCGTGAGGAGCCAGCCCTCGAAGAGCGAGCCCCGCTCCTCGGCGCCGACCGCGCCCAGGTCTCGCCGCGCTGCACGCACGATCCCCGGGTCCACCCAGTACAGCTTCGGATGCTGCCGCTCGCGGACGCGCAGACGGGGCTCGAAGGCCGGGAGGAGCGTCGCCAGGAGGGTGTCCTGGAGGATGGCGAGATAGCCCTCCACCGTCTTGCGCGCCGCCGCGGCGTCGCGCGCCAGACCGGCGATGTTGATGGTCTGGCCATGGAAGAGCGCGGCGGCGGGCAGGAACCGGAGAAAGGCGGGGAGGTTGCGCACCAGCGCCTCGGCGCGGATCTCCTCGCGGATGTAGAGGTTGACGTACGCGTCGAGCGTCGCGGGCGGATCGTCGGAGCGCCAGACGAGCGGGACGCTCCCGGTCCGGAGCACCCGCTCGAGGTCGAACGCGTCCCCCAGCTCCGCCGGCGCGAGCGGATACATCGTCCGCACCGTCGCCCGGCCGGCCAGGAGGTTGGAGTCGGCCGTCTTGAGACGCCGCGCGCTCGAGCCGAGTAGCGCGAAACGCCGCCGGTCGCTCTCGATCGCCCGATGGACCTCGTTCAGCAATGCCGGGATGCGCTGCACCTCATCGAGGACGACGACGCGGTCGCGTGGGAGCGCCCGCAGCTCGAGCGCGAGCAGGCCGGGCTCCGCGAGCAGGCGCTGGTAGCGGCTCTCGTCCAGCAGGTCGATGACGTGCGCGCCGGGCAGCGCCTCCCGGATCCACGTGCTCTTGCCCACCCCGCGCACGCCGAACAGGAAGAAGCTGCCCTTGGGGGGCGTGAGCAGACGCGTGTAGTGGGTCTCTGTCACCATGTCGCCATTATACCGTGCATAATGGCTACCGATTGAAGGGGGCACGTGGGACGGGTGTTATGTAGGATGTTTCAGTAAAGGCGCGTCCGCTTGAGGAGTTGAGCATGACCATCGACAGGGCCCGTGTCCGTCAGATGAGCGAGCTCCAGACCGACGCGGCCGGCGTCGTCGCGGAGACGGCGCAGGGCGCGGTCGAGATCCGCCGTTACAGCGAGCCGGTCGCCTATCTGGAGAGCGTCGAGCAGCACCGCGAGCACATCGCGCTGGACGACGCCCTGAATCGGGCCATCTGGGCGGTGGATCTGGCGCGGGCGCTGCGCGACGTGGACGAGGGAAAACTCAAGGAGTGGGATGAAGTGGCCGCGGTCCTGCGCGCCCGATTCCAGAACCCGTAGCCCATCCGGCGCTCATCGGCGAGGGCGCCATCGCCGACCTCATCGAGCTCCTCGACCACATCAGCGCGGAGAGTCCCACGACCGCGGCGCGCGTGGCCGAACGCATCATCCGAGAAGTTGACCGCATCGGCCGCGCACCCCAGGTCCGGCCCGAAGATCCGGATGCCCCGTCCCTGCCGGGCGACGCCAGGGCGCGCAGGGTCACTGTGAGCGGCTACACGATCCGCTACATATACCCGTTCATGCTCGGCGGGCGCGCTCGCGTGCTCATCGTGTCGATACAGCGTGGCGTACGGGTGCTCGAGAAGCCTGAATACCTGCTCCGCTGGCTCGAGGAGCGCGCGAAGAGCTCCGGGTAGGCGAAGAGTGCGCGAGCGCGAACTCCTCGCCTGAGGCAACTCGCGCCGTCGCGCGCGCCGAGGGCATCACCACGGTCGCGCTGCCGGGGACGAGCCAGGGTCGCTAGACGCGGCGGAAGAGCAGCACCGAGTTGTGCCCGCCGAAGCCGAACGCCGACGACATCGCCACGTCGATCGCGGCCTTTCGCGCGACGTTCGGCACCACGTCGGTGTCGCACTCGGGGTCGGCGGTCTCCTGGTTGATGGTGGGCGGGAGCACGCCGGTGCGCAGCGCCTGGACGGTGAAGATCGCCTCGGCCGACCCGGCCGCGCCCAGGAGATGCCCGGTCATGGACTTGGTGGACGAGAGCGGCGGGAGCCGCTCGCCGAACGCCGCGCGGTAGGCGCGGATCTCGAACGGGTCGCCCAGCGGCGTGCTCGTGGCGTGGGCGTTGATGTACCCCACCTCGGCGGGCGCGACGCCGGCCATGGCGAGCGCGCGGGTCACCGCGCGGCCCTGCTGGCGCGCGTCGGGGTCGGGCGCGGTGATGTGCGAGGCGTCCGAGGTGACCGCGTACGCGACGAGCTCCGCGAGCGGCGTCGCGCCGCGGCGGATGGCGTGCCCGAGCTCCTCGAGCACCACGATCGCCGCGCCCTCCGAGAGCACGAAGCCGTCGCGCTCCTTGTCGAACGGGCGGCTCGCGCGCTCCGGCGCGTCGTTGCGCCGGCTGAGGGCGCGGAGGTTGTCGAAGCCGCCGATGCCCAGCGGATGCACCGCCGCCTCGGTGCCGCCGGCGAGCATGACGTCGGCCTGCCCGGCGCGGATGAGCAGGAAGGACGTGCCGATGGCGTCCGCCCCGGTCGCGCAGGCAGAGGTGACGGCGAAGTTCGGGCCGTGGAAGCCGTAGCGGATGCCGATGGCCACGCCCGATGAGTCGATGACCTCGGCCGGGATGAGGAACGGGTTCATGCGGCCGGGGCCTTTCTCCAGGAGCGTGCGGTACGCGTCGGCGTACGTCTCGATGCCGCCCGAGCCGCAGCCCACCATCACGCCCACGTCGTCGCGGTCGGCGAGCGTGGTGAGGCACGACTGGGTCACCGCCTCCTGCGCCGCGGCAAGAGCGAGCTGGGTGGTGCGGTCCACCCGCCGCGCGTCCTTCTTGTCCATGTAGTTCGCCGGGTCGAAGCCGTGGGCCTCGCCCGCGATCTTCACCTTCCACTCCTCGCCCGACACGTCGAAGCGGGTGATGCGCCGGATGCCCGAGCGCCCGGCGACGAGCGACTCCCAGGCCGAGGCGACGTCGAGACCGACCGGCGAGACGATGCCCATGCCGGTCACCACCACCCTGCGCCCTTCCATCGCGCTAACCCTAACGGCCGAGCGGCGGCCCACCGGGATGGCGCGCGGCGGACGACGATGCCCCACGCGCGGCGCAGGAGGCCCCAGGAGGCGCGCTATAGAAGGTATGGCGCTCGGGACGTCGAGGGCTCGCTTGATAACAGCCAGCCCCACCTGGGGTCGTACAGGGCCTTACAGGGGGTCACGTGAGGCTTGTCTAGGCGCCTGCCGTGGGCGCCGTGCGACCCTTTGCGGGTGCCACTTCTCCTGCTCGGCCTGCTCGCCGGGACCGCGCTCGGGGTCTTCCTCGGAAGCCTCTTCGCGGTGAACGCGCGGCAGCGCGGCGAGGACGACGCGAACGACCTCGCCGACGCGATGGAGCACGACGACCCTGCGGATCCGCCGTCGGGCTGACCGGCCGGAGGCGCACCTGCGCGTTCCCCGTGATGTAGTGTTTTCCACTATGGCGCGGGCAGGAGCGGCAAGACACCCGGCGGCGGTCAAGGCCATGCCGATCTCTGTTGGAGTGTCTGGACCACAGCGACGGCGCTTTGCGGTCGAGGCCGGACGGCGCGGCCTGGGCGTCTCATCGACCATCCGAGCGCTCGCCATCGAGCGCTTGGCCGAGATCGAGCACGAGACGCAGCTGGCGCGCGCGCGACGTTGGCAGGGTGAGCAGATGCGCGGCGTCATGGGACGGATCGCGCGGCGCGGCTTCGATGAGGTCAGCGAGGCGGAGATCGACGCTCTCTTCGAGGACTAGGTGCCGCGCGCGATCCGGTACCACCGCCGCTTCGCGCAGGATCTGGCGCGACAGCTCCAGTGGCTCCGCGCGAACCGTCCGCCCAACGAAGTCGCCGCCCTCCACTCGGCCCTGCGGTCGTTCCGCCGGCGCATCGTCATGCATCCGGCCATCGGCGAGGAGACCGAACGGCGTGGCACGATCTCCTGGCGCGTGTTCCCGCTGAGCGCGCGGCTTCCCTACCTCGTCTGGTACTTCTACGACGTCGCCGACGAGCGCGCCCCCGTCTCGCTGGTGCTCCTCGTCCACGAGGCACAGGACCGCGCGGCGTTCGATCCGCCGGAGTAGGCCTTACGGTCCGCCGGGTGCTGTGGGCACAATGGCCCACATGAGCACGCCCGCACGCGCCGCCGAGCAGCGCAAGCTCATCTCCGTCGTCTTCGCCGACGTCGTCGGATCCACGGCGTTCGGGTCGGACAACGATCCCGAGGCGGTGCGCTCGGTCATGGCCTCGTACTTCGAGCGCATGCGCGCGATCGCCGAGCTGCACGGCGGGACGGTGGAGAAGTTCATCGGCGACGCGGTCATGGTGGTGTTCGGCATCCCCAAGCTGCACGACGACGACGCCGAGCGCGCGGTGCGCGCCGCGCTCGCCATGCGCGACGCGATGGCCGATCTCGACCGCGAGCTCGCCGTCGCGCTTGCCGCGCGGGTGGGCGTGAACAGCGGTGAGGCGGTCGCGGGGAGCGGCGGCGAGGGGCAGTTCCTCGTCACCGGCGACGCGGTGAACGTCGCGGCCCGGCTCCAGCAGGCGGCCGAGCCCGGCGAGGTGGTGGTCGGCCCGCTCACCGAGTCGCTCACCCGCGCGGCCATCGAGTACGAGCCGCGGGCCGCGGTGCAGGCGAAGGGCAAGACGGAGCCGCTCCAGGCGTTCCGTGCCGTGCGCGCGAAGAGCGCCATCCCCGAGCAGGCGCGCGGGCTGCCCGCGATGCGCGCCCAGCTCGTGGGGCGCCAGCGCGAGCTGCATCTCCTCCTGGACACGTTCGAGCGCGTGCGCACGGAGCGGCGCGCACACCTCTTCACGCTCGTGGGCAACGCCGGCATCGGGAAGTCGCGTCTGGTCGGCGAGGTCCTCGCGCGGGTCGGCGCGGGCGGCGACGCGCGCGTGCTGCGCGGCCGCTGTCTCCCGTACGGCCAGGGCATCACGTACTGGCCGCTCATGGAGATCGTCCGCGACGACGCCCAGATCGGCTCGGCCGACGACCGCGACACGGCGATCGCCAAGGTGGGCGCGCGCTGCGCCGAGCTGCACCGCGGAGATGCCGCGCAGATCGCGCGCCGGCTCGTCGCGATGCTCGGCCTCCAGCGCGTCGAGGAGGCGCTGCCGGAGGCGCGACCGGCGGATGTCGCCGAGGAGATCGCCTGGGCGGTGCGCGAGCACATCGTCGCCATCGCGCGCGACCCGGTGGTCGTGGTCGTCGACGACCTCCAGTGGGCCTCGTCCGCGGTGATCGAGATCGTCGAGGGGGTCGCGGAGCGCGCCGAGGACGCGCCGCTCCTGCTGCTCTGCGTCGCGCGGCCGACGCTCCTCGAGACGCATCCCTCGTGGGCCGCGGGGCGGGCCAACGCCGCCACGATCACGCTCGACGCGCTCTCCGCCGACGAGACGACCACGCTCATCGCGCGCCTCCTCGACGTGGACGACCTGCCCGCCGATCTGCGCGCGCGCGTCGTCCAGCGCTCCGAGGGCAATCCGCTGTTCTGCGAGGAGTTCCTGCGCATGCTCATCGACGAGGGCCGCGTCATCCGCGACGGCGACCGCTGGCGCGCGGCCCCCAGCGCCGCGGACGTGCGCGTCCCCGAGAGCATCCACGCGCTCCTCGCCGCGCGGCTCGACGGCCTCGCCGACGACGCCCGGGCGTTCCTCCAGGCCGCGTCCGTCGTGGGCGAGCGCTTCGGCACCGCCGAGGTGGCGGCGCTCGCGCCGGGCATCGACGTCCGCCACGCCATCGCGGCCCTGCGCCGCGCCGGGCTGGTGCTCGAGGACCGCGAGACGCGCGAGCCCGACCGCTACCGGTTCAAGCACCTGCTCATGCGCGACGTCGCCTACGCCGCGCTCCCCAAGGCGACGCGCGCCGATCTGCACGAGACCTTCGCGCGCGAGCTCGAGCGCGCCGTCGGCGACCGCCGCGGGGAATACGCGGAGATCCTCGCGCACCACGTCGAGCGCGCCTTCGCGCTCTCGGTGGAGGTGCGCGCGCCGCAGGCCGTGGTGGAGCCGCGGGCGCGGGCCGTGCTCGAGCGCGCGCTGGCGCTGGGCGAGCGTGCCGCGCGCAGGGCCGATCTCGCGCTCCTCCATCCGTACGCACGGGCCGCGGCCGCGGCCATCGACGCGCTCGGTGACCGCGCGGCGCCGGCGGAGCGCATCGGCGCGGCGCTGCTCACCGCGGCGGCCGACCGCTTCTCGGCCGCGTATCCCGAGTCGCTCGCCGGGTACGAGGAGGCGGCCCGCCTCGCGGAGAGCATCGGACGACGCGACCTCGCCGCGCTCGCGCACCTGGGCGCGGCGCAGACATTCGTCTGGATGGTCGCGACGCCCGAGGAGTTCGAGCGCCTGGAGGCGCACATCGAGGCGGCGACACGGCTCTTCGCCGAGCTGGGCGAGCCGGGGCGCGAGGTCGAGGCGCGCATGATGCGGCTCGAGCTGTTCTGGGCGGCCGGCGACATGGACGGGCTCGTGCGGGAGGGTCTCTTGCTCCAGGCGCGCGCCCGCGAGGCGAACGAGCCGGTGAGCGAGCTGCTCGTCTGCTCGCGCGTGCTGTCCGCCGCGCTCCTGGGCCGCCAGCTCGACGTCGCGGCGCGTCTGGATACGCGCGCGCGCGAGCTCGTGGCGCTGCTCGGCGGGCGGACGCCGTTCTGGCTCGACGTGTCCCGCACGAACACGGACCGCGAGCGCGGCGATCTGACCCGGACGCTCGAGGACTTCCGGCGGCTCGAGGTCGAGCGTGGCGTGCAGAACACCCAGGAGCTCCTGCCGGTCCTTCGGAACCAGGCGGAGATCCTCGCGATCGACCTGCATCGGTACGACGATGCGCGGCCGCTCATCGAGCGGGCCCACGCCCTGAGCGTGAGCGCCGGAGACCGCTGGCACCGGGCGGAGCTCACCGGCCTTCTCGCGATCGTCATGGCCGCGGCGGGGGACGCGAGTGGTGCCGATCGCATGATCGCACAGGCCCACGAGAGCATCGGCGTCCGCGACGAGTTCGCGCGGCTCTTCGTCACGCACTGCGCGGCGCGCGTCGCAGAGCTCTCCGGCCGCCTGGACGAGGCGGAGGCCACGTACCGCGCCGCCGGGGATCGCTTCCGGGCGTCGGGCTGGGCCCGCGCCGGCTTCACCGCGGCGGTCTTCCTCGACCATGCCGAGCTCCTCGCCCGGATGGGCCGGGGCGCTGAGGCCGCGCAGCGGCTCGCCACCGCTGAAGAGATGCTCGGCGAGCAGACCGGCGAGCGCGCCGAGCGCATCGCGCGTCTGCGGGCGCGCGTCCCGTCCGCGCGGTAGGACGGGCCTACCCTGTAGCGATGCCAGCCTGCCCGTCGTGCGGCACCGAGAATCCCGCCGGCTTCCGCTTCTGCGGGGCGTGCGGGACGGCGCTCGCGGGCGACGCGACGGAGACGCGCAAGACCGTCACCGTGCTCTTCTGCGACATGGTCGGCTCGACGGCCCTCGGCGAGCGCACCGATCCCGAGGTGCTCCGCGGCCTCATGCGCCGCTACCACGCGACGTGCCGCGAGATCCTCGAGCGCCACGGCGGGACGGTGGAGAAATTCGTCGGCGACGCCGCCATGGCGGTGTTCGGCATCCCGCGCGTCCACGAGGACGACCCGCTGCGCGCGGTGCGCGCGGCGGTGGAGCTGCGCGACGCAGTCGCGGCGGATGGCATCCAGACACGGATCGGCGTGAACACGGGCGAGGTCGTGACCGGGCGAGGCGAGACGCTCGTCACCGGAGATGCCGTGAACGTGGCGGCCCGCCTCGAGCAGGCCGCGCGCGCCGGCGAGATCCTGGTGGGTGCGGCGACGGCTGAGCTCTGCGGCGACGCCCTGCGCACCGACCCGGCCGAGCCGCTCGCGTTGAAGGGCAAGCGCGAGCCGGTGCCGGCGTTCCGCGTGCGCGAGCTCCTCGTGGGCGTCCCCGCGTTCGCGCGGAGCACGACGACACCGTTCGTCGGTCGTGCGGACGAGCTCGCCGCGCTCACCACGGCGCTCGACGCGGCGCGGCGCGGCATCCCGCAGCTGGCGACGATCGTCGGCCCGCCGGGCATCGGGAAGTCGCGGCTGGTCCGCGAGCTGCTCGCGAGCAGCGACGCGCGCGTCGTCGTGGGGCGGTGTCTCTCGTACGGCACCGGGGTCACGTACTGGCCGCTCGCGGAGATCGTGCGCCAGATCGGCGACGTGCGCGCCGCGCTCGGCGACGCCCCCGACGCCGACCTCGTGGCGGCGCGGGTGGACGCGGCGATCGGCACCGCGGGTGCGGCGACGGCCGACGACATCGCGTGGGGCTTCCGCCGTCTCTTCGAGACGCTCGCGCGCGAGCGTCCGCTCATCATCGTGCTCGACGACATCCACTGGGCCGAGCCGACGCTCCTCGACCTCATCGAGTACGTCGCGACGTTCGCGCGCGACGCGGCGCTGACCATCGTGTGCACCGCGCGCGCGGAGCTCTTCGAGCGCCGCGGGGCCTGGGCCACACCGCGTCCGAACGCGCTCGTGCTCACGCTCGAGCCGCTCGGCGGAGCCGACACCGCGCACCTCGTGGAGGGGCTCGGCGCGCTCCGCGCCGAGCAGCGCGCACGCATCGTCGAGGCGGCCGAGGGGAACCCGCTCTTCGTCGAGCAGCTCGTGGCCATGCAGCGCGAGCACGGTGACGACGCGCTCGCGATCCCACCCACGCTCCAGGCGCTGCTCGCCGCGCGCATCGACGGCCTCGCTCCGCCGGAGCGCGCGGTCCTCGAGCGTGGCGCCATCGAGGGGCGGCTCTTTCACCGCGGCGCGGTCCAGCAGCTGCTGCCAGAGCCGGAGCGCCCCGGCATCGGGGCGCATCTGCTCACGCTGGTCCGCAAGGCCCTCGTCCGGCCGGATCAGGCGAGCCTTCCCGGCGACGACGGCTATCGCTTCGGCCACGCGCTCATCCGCGACGCGGCGTACGACGCCATGCCCAAGCGGCAGCGGGCCGATCTCCACGAGCGCTTCGCGGACTGGCTCGAGCGGCGTCTGGGCGACGCCGCGCCGCCGGAGATCGTGGGCTACCACCTCGAGCAGGCGCACCGCTATCGCGGCGAGCTCGGCGCAGCGGACGCGTCGCTCGGCGCGCGCGCGGCGGAGCAGCTGCGTCGCGCCGCCGTGGCGGCGCGCTTGCGCGGCGACGTGCCGGCGACCATCGGCTTCTTCACGCGGGCGGTCGAGGCGCTGCCGGCGGCGGCCGCGGGGCGGCCGGCGCTCCTGCTCGATCAGGGCGAGGCGCTGCAGGAACACGCGGACTACGCCGCGGCACGGGAGGTCCTCGAGCGGGCACTGCGCGAGGCGCGCGACAGCGGCGACGCGCACGTCGAATGGCGCGCGCGTCTGGCGGTGGCGACCGTGCGCGCGTACCTCGAGCCGGATGCCTGGACCGCGGAGGCGGTCGCGGACGGACGAGCCGCCATCGCGTACGCCGAGGAGCACGGCGACCACGTGGTGGCGGTCCATGCGTGGCGCTTCATCGCGAATCACGCCGGCTACGCCGGCCGACTCGCGGAGGAGGCCGCGGCGCTGGACCAGGCGCTGCGGCACGCACGCGCGCACGGCGACCGGCTGCTCGAGGTCGAGGTCATGCGCTGGCACGTGCCCGGGATCCTCTTCGGCGAGACGAGCGTGGAGGACGGGCTGCGCCGCACCGACGAGCTGCGCCGCCTCATCGGGGATGTGCCATCGGCAAAGGGGTTCGTCGACCACATGACCGCGCACCTGCTCGCGCGCATCGGCGAGCACGACGAGGCGCGCCGCATCGTCACGGAGTGGCGTGAGCACCTGCGCGAGCTGGGACAGATCCTCCTCCACGCGATCACCTCGTACTGCGCGTGGGACGTCGCGAACCACGCGGGCGACTGGGCGGCCGGCGAGCCGCCGCTGCGCGAGGCCTACGCGCTCCTGGAGAGCCGCGGCGAGAAGGGATCGCTGTGCACGACGGCCGCGCACCTCGCCCAGGCGCTGCTGCGCCAGGGTCGCTACGAGGAGGCCGAGCGCTTCGCGCGGATCAGCGGGGAGATCGGATCGCGCGACGACGTCTTCAACGAGCTCCTGTGGCGCTCGGTCCTCGCGGAGACGCTCGCCGCACGTGGCGCGGGTGGCGACGAGGCCACCGCGCTCGCGCGCGAGGCGGTGGCGCTCGCCGACGGCTCCGGGTTCTTCGAGTACCGCGCTGAGACGCGCGTCGCCCTCGCCGCGGCGCTCGGCGGCGGTCCGGAGGCGGCGCGCGCGCTCGACGAGGCGCACGACATCTACGCGCGCAAGGGCAACCGCATCATGCAGGACCGCGTCGCGCGGCTGCGCGCGCGCTCCCTCGCTCCGTAGACTTCGCGGATGCCGCGCACGGCCCGACCCGGTCCCAAACGCGCCAAGGCG
>DASSPF010000023.1:0-28748 GCA_035699805.1 Candidatus Limnocylindria bacterium
GCACGCTCGCCCCATGCTCGGACCAGCGGGAGGCGCCCGACATGGAGCGGATCTTCGTCCAGCACGTCACCGGCGACCGGTTCACCATCGACGTCCGCGCTCATCAGCTGGTCGTAGACCAGCCCGGGAGCGGCGACGCCGGACCCACGCCCACCGAGCTCTTCGTCGCGAGCCTCGCCGGCTGTGCGGGCTTTTTCGCACACCGCTTCCTCGCACGCCACGGCGTCGCCGACGCGGAGATCCGCGTGACCTGCGACTTCGACTGGGCGGACGATCACTCGCGGGTGAGCGCGATCCGCCTGAAGGTCGAGATGGACCATCCGCTCTCGAACGATCTGCGGACGGCGCTGGAACGTGTGCTGGACCGATGCACGGTCAAGGAGTCGATCCGGATCGCGCCGACGGTCGCCATCGAGATCGCGACCCGTGCGCCGGTGTCCGACGAGCTCGTGGCCCTTCCGTAGAGCGCCGAGCCCGCGTCCGCAGGCTCCTGCCGGCCGCTGCCGGCCCCCTTCGGAGCATGACGAGCCGGTCATGACGCACCCGTGACGGGAGCCCACGCTCTGGTCATGACGACCACCACCACCACACCGACCCCCGAGACCACCCCGCCGGCAACCCCACCCGCCACCAACGTGAACGTGTCATCCGGGCCGCCCGCCGCGGGCCGCTCGTCCATGTGGACCGCGAGCCGCGTCATCGCCCTTGGCTTCACGGTCATCGAGGTGCTCCTCCTCGTGCGCTTCGCCTTCAAGCTGTTCGGTGCGAATGCCGAGCAGGGCATCGCCGCGGCCATCTACGGCATCACCGATCCCCTCGTCGCGCCCTTCCGCGGCATCTTCTCCCAGCCCGAGGGTACGCAGCTGGTGGAGATCGCATCGCTCCTGGCGATCGTCTTCTTCATGCTCGTGGCCGCGCTCGTCGTCGCTATCGTCCGCGCGTTCACCGGCAAGCAGACCGAGACGAGCGTCTGATGGCAGAGGCCAAGCCGCCCCCGCGCAACCAGCTCGGAGAGCCGGCGACGACCACGCCCGACGAGACGATCGCGCGCCTCACCGAGAAGGGGTCGAAGAATCAGGGTGCCGCGAACCGCGCGCGCATCCAGGCCCAGATCACCCAGGAGCGGACGCCGACCGAGGACCGCTAGCTCGCTACCTCGCGCCGTCGCGGCCGTCCCGGAGTGCGGCGAGCTGCGCCTCGATGAGCTCGGGGAGCGTCTCGCCCCACGCACCGGTGATCTCCTCCGGCGGTGCGCCGTGGTGGGCCAGCTGCCACGCGAGGATGCGCACCGTGGGTACGACGCGGCCGGCGAGCGCCGCCGCACGTCGCAGGACCCCCGGCGTCGCGAGCGCTCGGAACGGCTCGAGGTAGGCCTCGCGCACGCGCTCGACGGCCGGCGCGTCACGATCGACCTCCCAGGTCTCGGCGAACGTGGCAAGGATCATCTCCAGACAGGCGAACGGATGAGAGATGCTCGCGTCGCCCCAGTCGAACACGCGCCGGCGGTCCCCCTGCACGAACACGTTCCCGTCATGCAGGTCGTCCATCTGGAGGGTCTCGGGTAACCCCAGCGCGGCGAGCCGTGCGCAGAGCTCGCGGTAACGCACCACCGCTTCGTCCCCGGCAGGAAGGACGGCCGCGAGCGCATCCGGCAGACGCGAGAGCCGCCGATCGGGAACGCCCAGAGCGAGGAGTTCGTCCACGTGCGGCGCGACGAGCAGCTGCAGCTCGGCGTATTCAGCGACCAGACGCTCCCAGCCCCGCAGGTCCGTCGGCGCCTCGCGCAGCCGCGGCCCGCCATCAGGCAGCAGCATCAGGCCGCGGCTGACGTCCGCTGCGAGCACGGGCAGCACACGATCCGGGAAGTTGGCGGCGAGCCAGCTGGTGAGCCCGATCTCGTGCGCGAGAGCCTCGGGGACGGCCTTGAGATACGTGTCGCCATCAGTGGTCGGGATGCGTATGACCGTGGACCAGGGCCGAACGTGGAATTGATCGGGCGAGCCGGTGACACGGTGGCCCAGCCGCACGACCTGCTCGTCGGCCCATGCGAGCGCAGCGTCACGCCAGATGGGATCGGTCCATCTCATCATTCGGCCACCGTACGGCACGCCGCCGTCAGGGCAGCGGGTGACACCAAAGCGGTCCGCTCAGCCGCGACCCTTGACGGTGGCGATGTCGACCTCGTTGCCCGCGGCGTCGGCGAGGGTCCACCAGGACGGCGCGAACTCGTCACGCACCAGGCGCCCACCCGCGGCGAGCGCGGCGGCGACGCGCGCCTCGGCCTGCTCATACGGCACCCAGACCGCGATGTGGATCGCGCCACCACCACCCGGACGCGGCTCCTTCATCGGCTCGAACCAGAACCCCGGACCACGACCGCGCGGATCGACAAGATCCTCGTCCGGACTGTCGAGGCGTGGCTCGTAGCCGAGCACAGCGCGCCAGAACGGCATGACCGCGGCGGTATCGGTCGCGCCGGGGATCACGAGGAAGCTCTGGACCTTCGCGGGGTCGGCGGCGAGACCGAGCGCACGGGCGGCCGCCGAGATCTGGTGGGCGAGCTCGACGTCGCGCAGGCTCATCCCCATGTAGTCGCGGGCGATCGTGATGAGGCTCACCGTCACGCCGTCCTTGCGCACGTCGATGGCGACCTGGTGACCATCGACCCCCGCGAGGTCACCGATCGCCTGCACCAGCCGGGCGCTCTCGGCGAACGAGCTCGTCGGGAAGTACGCGCACGCGCCGTCGCTGCCGACGACGCGCCAATCCTCGAGACCGGCGGACTCCAGGAACTGCGCGGGGCTGATCCGATCGGTCACGGGCTGACGCTACCGCGGGAGTGGCGAGATGGGCAACGGAGCGGCGGCCGATGGATCAGCGAGCGATGCGCGAGAGGCCCGCCCACGGGTCGATGGCGGGCAGTCCGTGGCCGCCAAGCGTGAGCGAGATCTCGCCGCAGTGGTACGCGTCGTGGGTCACGAGCCGCATCACGACGGACTGGCGGGTGTGGATCTGCACTACGGCCCCGCGCGTCCGGCGCGCCTCCTGGCTCAAACTCTCGGGCGTCCAGGTCGCAAGACAGCGCTCCACGATCTTCCACGAGGACGTGAGGGCGACGACGAGCTCGTCCGCGGTCCGCGGATGCGCAAGGTCGTCCTCCCAGCCGAAGCCCGTCGGGTCGGTGAACGGGGTCGTCTCGGCGCCCGCCTCACCGAACACGTGACACAGCCAGTAGACGCGCGCGCCGGCCAGATGTGCCGCGCTGGCCCACACCGGCCATGTGGCGGAGCCCACGGGGAGCGCGAGCTCGTCGGCGGACAGCACGCTGAGCGCCTTGAGTAGCGAGTCGTTGACCAGACGCCATCCTTCGTAGAAGGGCGCGATGCCGCTCCGCACCCGGGGAGCGTACCAACGGTCGCCGTGGTGAGAGTTGTCAGCGCGAAGGAGCGCTAGGGCAGCGTGAGCGAGGCCCGGTCAGCCGCGGGTCCACAGCGCGGCCCCGCACCACGCGAGGCCCGCGGGAGTGAGGCCACCAAGCACGGCGTTCGCCACCTGGGCCGGCCCCGGTGGCAGGAACTCGGCAACGAAGAAGCCGAAGAAGAAGCCGGCCGTGCCAGCGCACAGGAGCAGCGCCGCAGGCCGCGGGTACACCCCGGCCTGGAGCGTCGCGATCGACGTCAGGAGCAGCCCCAGGAAGAGTGCGATACCGAGGCCACCCGAGAGCGGATGGTTCGTGAAGGGTGCGGTCATGGTCGGGTACAGGAGCGGCACCGCCGAGACGACGACGATCAGCAGCAGGCCGACCTGGAGCAGCACGTAGCCCGCGAGACCGATCGGGCCGGCGGCGTCGGCTTGCGCTGCGTACATGCCGGGGAGTGACGGCAGGAGGAACACGGCCGCGAGCATCCCGAGCGTCGCGACCTCCGGGGAGAACATGGCCTGCACCGTCGGGCGGAAAGCGGCGGCGACGGTCACCAGCCCGAAGAGCAGCGCACCGACGACGAGCAGCGGCCCGCTCCAATGGATGGCGGTGGACATCATCGCCGCGCCACGCGCCAAGCGACGGCGGCCGTGATGACGAGAGACATGACGTTCATGTCGCCTTTCTCGGACCCTGCGCCCGTGCCGTCAAGCCCCCCAGCCGGTTTCCTGAACAAATGGGCGGAGCGTTCACCCCACGCGCATCGTTCCGCACATGGCGTCCCGGACGCCGGCGGCCGGCGGACGCCCGGCGTACGACCCGTACCAGCGGGCCGGACTCGCGCGGCAGCACGCTTGCCACGAGGAGCTGACTCAGCGTCTCTTCGAAGGCGCGCCCCTCTCCACGCGTGGATCGACGTTCGTCCGCGCGGAGGGCCGCGCGACGATCGCGGGATGACCCTGTCGCGCGAGCTCGGCGGGGAGTTGCTCGCCGAATCGCCGGATGAGGCGCAGCAGGTTCAGAGAGCCGAGGCCACGATCCTCGACGGTGCCCCCGTAACCGACGATCCGCTCAGGCACGAGGCCTCCCGCCGCATCGAAGTGGCCGCGGATCAGGAACGCATCGTTGGCGCGGTAGTTCCCGATGAGGCGGTGGTACGTGAGACACGCGGGCGCGCCGTCGTGCGTCACCAGCTGCGGGGTGATGCGGATGCGATCGGGGCGCACCTCGGCATGGACGCGCGTCATCGCTGGACGACCGTCCGGCGCGATGTAGGACAGGACCGGCGGCCGACGGTACCGCGCCAGCCATCGGAGAACGCGCGACGGCACCGTCGTCGGGCCGCTCGGCTCGAACCGCGATGGACGGCTCGCCTCGCTGATGCCAGCGGGCGGCGCGCTGCCGCGCGGCCAGACGTGGTCCTGCTCGGGGACGACTTCGATCCAGATCCGCGCCAGATATCCGGCCATGACGGCGCGCAGGAGAGGGAACCGGAGGCCGAGCCGCAGGGCCGGCGGCCCCTTCGTGAGGAGCTGGTCGACGTAGCGCTCCGTGTTCCGCTGGATGTCCTCATCGAACACCTCGGCCCGCCCCTGAACGAGCACGAGCGGGTCGTCGTCGTCGCGACCGCTGGCGGTCGGATCGGAGAACAGCGCTGCGACGCGCGGGTCGCGCCGAGCGTTCCGCGCCTTCGTCGGGTACATGTAGCCCGTCGAGAACGCGAGGCGCCCGCCCTCCAGCGCCGGAGCCATCGGCCAACAGACCGGCGACCCGTCGCGCGCGACGGTCACGAGCTCCGCGACCCTGTAGGTGGCCAAGATGTCCTCGCGCTGCACCTCGACGTTCTCGCGCTCGCGCGAGCGTCCGTCAATGCGGCGAGGCCCATCCGTGAAGAAGACGGCGGATCCTTCACGCTCGGCCCCGCGGACCCGTCGCCGCTTCTCGGCACCGCTATCGTTCCCTACCGGGATGACACTTCAGACGCGTGCTTGGCGCGGACGATCGCCGCGCGACGGCTACCGCCACCGCCATGAGCTGTACCTGAAGGCGGCTCCCGTGTTCCGCAGGCTGGGCTACCGGCAGGTCACGATGAAGGCGATCGCGCACGCCTGCGGTGTGTCGGCCCCAGCCCTGTACCGGTACTTCCCCTCGAAGCTCGACTTCGCCACGTTCCCCCTCGAGGAGACTCCCGCCGGGTACTGCGCGAAGCTCCTCAACGACGCTGTGGACCGCGAAGCCGATCCACTGCGCGGCCTCCGCGCGGCGCTCGAGTCCGCGATGACGGATGTGGACCTCGTCGTCCTCGGGGTGAAGATGGCGCTCGAGGCAGGACGCGACGAGCCGCAGGTCTTCACGCCGGCGC
This sequence comes from Candidatus Limnocylindria bacterium, assembly GCA_035699805.1. Lineage (GTDB taxonomy): Bacteria > Chloroflexota > Limnocylindria > P2-11E > P2-11E > CF-39. The sequence goes on from DASSPF010000023.1 coordinate 5,784, forward strand.
GGCTCGAGGCCTATGACGTGATGGTGCGCGATGTCCTCCTGCGCTGCCTGCCGGGGCTCCGCGACCGCGCGGGGGATCTCGCGCATACCCTCGTGGCACTCGTCGTCGCGGCGGGCGCCGTGGATGCAGAGGTCTCGCGCTCGGCGCTATGGCGGCAGATGATGCCGGTCCTTCGCGCGTACGCCGTGGATGCCGGCGCCGAGGCGAGCCGATTCGATGAGGTCTTCGCGGAGAGCGGCCCCGCCTGACGGTCCGCGCATTCCTCTGGGACGAGGCTGGCGCGATCGCGTTCAGCTTCATCGCTCCGCGGCGCTGAGCGCGCGCTCGAGGCCTGCCCGGCGGGCCGGATGGTGTCTGCACCATGCGCTCGCTCCGCTCGCGCGGTGCAGCTGATGTCATCCTGCCTTCGGCTGGATGACATCAGTAGCCCGTAGCGGATTCGAACCGCTGATCTCAGCCTTGAGAGGGCTGCGTCCTAGGCCTCTAGACGAACGGGCCGGGGGAACACCATTCTAACCTGCGTGACCCCACTCGGTCTCCTCCGCTGAGCGATCTCGTTGCGCCCGGCATTCGCCGTGTGGCGATCCCCCTCCCCATCCCCGCCCTCAAGATCGTGAACGTCTATCTGGTCGAGGGCGAGCGGGGCTGGTCCATCGTGGATTCGGGCATCCACACCGACGATGCGCAGAGGGCGCTCGCCGGCGCGCTCGGCGAGCAGCGCCTGGCGATGCGCGACCTGCGGCGCGCCTTCATCACCCACCTGCATCCCGATCACATGGGCATGGCGGGCTCGCTCGAGCAGGCCGGGGTCGAGGTGCTAATGCACCGGCCGGAGATCGCGAACGCCCGGCTGGTCTGGTCGGAGACTCACGAGCTCATCGACCGCACCCACGCGTTCTTCAAGCGGCACGGGATGCCCGAGGATGTGGACGAGGGGATGCGCCAGGCGTGGATCGCCATGGGGCGCCTCGTCGATCCGGTCGAGCGCCTCGTGCCGGTGGACGACGGCGCGACCGTCGACCTCGGCGGCCGCACGCTGCGGATGCGGTGGACACCGGGCCACACCGACCATCACGCGGTCCTCATCGATGAGCGCGACGGGATCCTCCTCGCCGGCGACCACGTCCTGCCGCGCATCACCTCGAACGTGGGGCTCTACCCGCACTCGCGTGAGGACCCGCTCGGCGACTTCATGGCGTCACTTCGATCCATGCGCGAACTGCCGGTGACGCGCGTGCTGCCCGCGCACGGCGAGCCGTTCGACGACCTCCGCGGGCGGATCGACGAGCTCCTCGCGCACCACGATGCGCGCCTCGATGCGGTGGTCGTGGCGCTGGGCACTCAGGAGCGCACCGCCTACGCGATCGCCCGCGACCTCTTCCCGGTGCTGCGCTCGCCGCACGAGGAGCGCTTCGCGCTGGCCGAGACCCTCGCCCACATGCGCCACCTCGAGCGCACCGGCCGACTGCGCGAGATCGAGGGCGCACCCACGCGCTGGCGGCTCGCCGCCTAGCGGCGAGTCAGCGCGGCGAGCGGTATCGCTCGAGCGTCCGGGGATCCTCCCATCCGTTCGCCTTGAGATGCCGCTCGAAGACCCCGCTGCCCTGCTCGGGGAAGACGTTCAGGCACATCGGGTCCAGCAGCAGGAAGAGCTGCGCGTCGCGCGTCCGCGGGACGACGAGCGCGCCGGCGAAGGAATGCGCCTCGGTCATGTGCGCGAGATCCTCGGGGCCGCCGAGCTCGCGGACGATCCGGCCGGCCTCGATGGCGTGGTTGAAGCCGGGGATCGCCTCGACGCCGTCGCCCCTGGGCGTGAACTCGATGACCTTCGCCGCATCGTGCACGTACGCCGCGGCGCGGTAGGTGTCGAGATCGAGGTCCTGATCCCAGAGCTCGCGGTACAGCGGGACGAGGGCCTGGGCGATCCGGTCCATGGCCACGACGTGCTTCACCAGATTGCCGTGCGTCCCGATGGGCATCGTCGCGTGCAGCGGGATGCGCGCGACGTCGCTCCATGCGGGGTTGCGGTCGGAGACGTGGCGCCAGACGTCGATGCACAGGCGACGCAAGCGTGCGCTCGCCACCTGAGAGATGGCTGGGAAGATCTCCTCGATGTGCGAAGCGGTCAGCATCGCGGGGACTATACGGCCCAAGCAGGGACCGGCCGGACGGCCCACTCCGAGCAGCCGAGCAGCCCCCGTCGTCCCGCGCGATAGGGACCATTGGCGCGCCCGATGAGGCCCTTCGGTGCTGCCCCCGCGACCGCCCAGCGGCGACAGTTCGATCAAGAACTCATCGTCAGATCTGAAGGAGAGACACCGTGAAGCGCCGAACACTGGACATCACCCTCGCGAGCGGCGGTCTGTTGCTTGCCATCCTGCTGGCGGTCCTGGGCGTGGTCCTGGCCGGCCAGTACACGTTCGCCAACAGCTACGTGAAGGAGGAGCTGGCCGCCCAGAAGATCACCTTCACCGCGGCCGAGAAGCTCACCGACGTGGAGAAGAACTGGAAGCCCGGGTCTGCCTGCCTGGTGACCTACGGCGGCCAGACGGTCGAGACCGGCGCGCAGGCCGAGTGCTACGCCAAGTACTACATCGCCGTCCACATGGACACTGCGGCGAAGAACGCCGGCTTCCCCGGCGCGACCTACGCGACCCTCGGGCCGATCCGCACCGACCTGACCGCGCAGATCACGGCCGCCAAGACCAAGGGCGACACGACCGGCGCTGCCGACCTGCAGAAGAAGCTGGACGCGGCGACCTCGCTCCGCAGCACGATGCAGACGGGTGAGACCCTCCGCGGCCTGCTGCTCACGGTCTACGGCTTCAGCCAGATCGGCGCGGTGGCCGGGCTCGCGGCGAACGTCCTCTACGGCCTCGCCGCGATCATGGGGGTCCTGTCACTCGCCGGCTTCATCCACGCCTTCATCACGCCCAAGGAGAAGGTCGTCTTCGCACCGAGCGGTGTGTCGACGGCCCCGGTCCGCGCATAGGACGAGCGCCTCGCTGGAGAGGCTCCAGCTGGTAGCGGCAACAGAGGCCCGGTCGGATACCGACCGGGCCTCTGGTTCTCCGAGCGGGTGGCGGGAATCGAACCCGCACCTCAACCTTGGAAGGGTCGCACGCTCCCACTACGCCACACCCGCACTGTCTACGGACGATTATCGAGCATCGGGCCGGCCTCCCGCGTAGTGCAGGCCGATGAGCCGCCCTAGAGTCATCGACGTGATGACCGCGCCCTCGGTGCGACGCTCGATCGCGACGGCGCTCGTCGCATCTGTTCTCGCCGTCGCGTGCGGCGGCGAAACGGTGCGCTTCCAGGCGCCGGCATCGCTGCTGACGTCGGCAACGCCCACGCCGACCGATAGCGCACCGTCGCCATCGCCGAGCGGCACGCCCGACCCGTCCGCGGCGTGCGCGAGCTGTTGGCCGCTGAGCGGCCGGCCGGTGCAGACGGGCGCACAGGTCACACGGCGCCCACTCGTGGTGAAGATCGACAACGTGCCGATCGCCCGCCCGCACCACGGGCTCACGGAGGCGGACATCGTGATCGAGCAGCTCGTGGAGGGCTACGTGACGCGCCTCGTCGCGGTGTATCACTCACAGGACGCGCCCACGCTCGGCAGCATCCGGTCGGCGCGGCTTGCCGACCGCTCGCTCACCGCGATGTTCCGCGGCGCGCTGGTGTACTCGGGCACCTCCGACCATGCGTGGTCGCTCATCAGCCGTGACGCCGCGAGCGGCCGGTATGTGGAGCTGTCGGCCGACCACACGCAGGGCTACTACCGCGTGGGTTTCCGGCAGGCGCCCTACAACCTGTTCACCACGGCCGCCGCGCAGCGCGAGGTCCTGCGCGCGCGACGTCTCGACACCGTTCCCGAGGTCCCGCGATGGTCATTCCTCGCCGCGGCCGATCACCCGGCTGAGGTCGGCGGCATGACCGGCGCCGCGCCCGCCAGCGAGATCACGATCCCCTACCGCGAGGACACCAGCACCGTCACGTATCAATACGACGAGGCGACCCGCACGTACGCGCGTTGGCAGAACAGCGCGGGCAAGCCGGCGCGCGAGGTCGACGGCACGGGCAACACACCCATCGCCGCCGCGAACGTGATCGTGATCCAGACCGACATCTGGGAGGTCCCGGAGATCACCGACGCCGCCGGTGCGCACGCGCATGACATGCGCCTGGAGGGCACCGGCGCCGCTACGGTCTTCCGCGACGGTCTACGACAGGAGGCGACGTGGTCGCGCACCGCGGACGCGGCGCCGTTCGTCCTCACCAGCTCCCGCGGAGAGACCATCAAGCTGTCGCCGGGCCAGACCTGGATCCACATCGTGCCGACCGACTGGAAGGTGTCGTCCCGCTGAGAGCGGGGTCAGGACGTCTTCCACGCTTCCGGATCGCCCACGCGACGGACGGGCGACAGCAGCAGGATGACATTCGACAGCGCCAGACCCGCCCACCCGACCGCGATCCCGGCGCGCACGCCGAACGCCTCCGCGACGACCGCGGCGACGAGCGCGCCGAACGGTCCCACGCCGTGCGACAGCACCTCCATCGTCGCGTTCACCCGGCCGAGGACCCGGTCAGGGACGACGCGCTGCCTCAGAGTGATCTCGCCGATCCCCTGCACCGTCTTCAGCCCGTCCCCGATGAGCTGCGGGAGGAACACCATGAGCGTCGCGACCGCGAGCGGCCCCTGCGCGAGAGGCGTGAGCACGCCGAGCGCAGAGGAGGCCAGACCCATGACCACGATCGCGCGTCCGACGCCGAGCACGCCCGCGACGCGGCCGGCGGCGAGTGACCCGACCAGCGAGCCCACCCCGCCGGCCGAGATGACGATCCCGAGCAGGAACGGCTCCAGGTGCAGCTCGTCCAGGAGATAGATGGAGTACAGGACCGCGTAGAAGGAGCCGAAGAAGTGCTCCACCACGTTGTTCAGGGCGAGCGGGAAGATCAGAGCGTGGCGGCGCACGACGGCGAGACCCTCGCGCACCTCGGCGATCACCGTGAGACGCAGCTCTCGCAGCGGCCGTGGCGGCTCGGGCGTCCGGATGGCGACGAGCGAGATCGCCGAGACGACGAACGACACGGCATCGACCAGGATCGCGAGCGGCGCGCTGATGAGCTGCACCAGGCCGCCGGCGAGGCCGGGGCCGCCGATCTCGGCGATCGATGAGCTCGTCGCGAGCTTGCTGTTGCCGTCGAGCACGCGGTCCGCGCCGATGAGCGAGGGGACGTACGCGGGGTAGGCAGCGTCGAACAGCGCACCGAGGCAGGCCTCCAGGAACATCACGAAGTACAGGTGCTCGATGCGCAGCGCGCCGAAGCCGTGCGCGAGCGGGATCGACAGGAGCAGCGCAGCACGGACGACATCGCTCCAGATGAGCAGGGGACGCCGGGGCAGGCGGTCCACCCACACCCCCGCGACGAGGCCCACGATGAGCACCGCGCTCGACGCCGAGACGACCAGAAGGGCCATCTCCGTTGGACCGGCGCCCAGGACGAGGAGCGCGACGAGCGGGATCGCCGTCCGCGTCACGACCGTCCCGAGCTCCGAGACGGTCTGCCCCGCCCAGAGCTTCAAGAAGTCAGGATGGCTCCAGAGCGACGGTCCGGACACGATGGCGGAGCGTACTGTGGCCGGCCCGACCGCGGGTCAGCGACGCCGCCACACCGTCCACTCGGTGCCCGGCACCGTGCCGTCGCGCGTGTAGCCGGCCTCGACGAACGCGATGACCCGCTCGGTCTCCGCCGGCCAGCTGTACTGCGGCTCGGGTGAGCGGAAGGCGCGCAGGCCGTCGCGGTCGAGGGGTGGTGTGACGAAGCTCGTTCGCGACGTGTCGACGATGAGCGCGGGTGGCCGGCGTTCGAGATCGGTGACCAGCGCGTCGATCGCGGCGGCATTCGCGTATCCGCGTGTCGCGAGCGGCGCGTACTGGAACACGAAGCGTGTGGGCGAGCGCCGCTCGGCAAGGACGAGGATCTCCGTGTGCGAGCCCCACACCAGCACCAGGTCGTCGGCCGCGGTGCGCTCGCGGACGAGGGCGGCGGCGGCGCGCGCGCTCCCGTCGTCGCCCACCATCGCAAGACGCCAGACCAGGCGGACCGGCTGGATGGACATGAGCACGAGCGCGGCGGCCAGCACCGCGAGCGCCCGCCGGCGCTCCAGATGCCGCAGCACCTCGGCCGATGCGAATGCGGCGAGCACGCCCATCGCGGGAAGCCAGGGCAGGAAGTAGTAGTGGTAGGCGCGGCCCGATGTCGCGAGCAGCATCTCGATCGGCAGCGCCACCACGACGAACGCCACCAGGCGGGGCAGCGCCGGTCGGCTCACCACCGCGTAGAGCCACGCCGCGAGGGCGCCGAGCGCGAGGCCGGACGGGCTCAGCAGGCGCAGGCCTTCGGGGATCGCGCCCAGACGCGAGAGCGGCGGGGTGAACGACGCGTACGCGAGGTTGTAGCGGAACGCCTGGTCGACAAGGTCACCGAGCGCGCCGCGCGACGCGAAGAAGATCGCCGCGGCCGCGAGCACGGCCGCACCGCCGGCGATCATCCCAGCGAGCGGCACCAGCGCGGCGCGACGGCCCGACCACAGCATGACGAGCGCGATGGCGACCCAGGTGCCGACGAGGGTGGGCTTGAGGAGCAGCGCCGCGGCACCGAGCGCGCCCAGCAGGAGCATGCCGCGCCAGCGCGGCGCGGCGCGGTCCGCGAGCGCGAGCGCCGCGAGCTGGAGCGGGATGACGAAGAGCTCGACATAGGAGGTCTGCTGACCGTCGGTGAGGAAGAGCCGCGGCGCGGCGAGGAGCCACGCCACCGTCCCGATCGTCGCGGCGAGCAGGCCGACGTGGCGGCGGAGCAGCGCCAGGGAGAGCCACGCCGCCGCGGCGAGCGCGACGATCTGCAGGAGCCACACTCCCACCGGACCCGCGACGGCCAGGCCGACCGCGTCGATCGCGTACACGAGCGGCGGCTTGTGGTCCCACACGTCGCGGTACGGCGTCCCGCCGGCGAGCAGCTCGCGCGCGCTGTAGAAGAAGACCCCGGCGTCCTCGCTGGGCACCCGTCCCGCGGGATGGTTCGGGCCGAGTGTCACGACGGCGACCGCCGTCACCAGGGTCATCGCCGCCACGCCGGTGCGCATCGCCCCGTAGGTTCGCGCATCCTGTGCGGACATGGGCGCGCACGTCGCGATCGTCGGGGCGGGCGTCACCGGTCTGGTGGCCGCCCGCGAGCTGGCGCGGCGAGGCTTCCGCGTCTCGCTGTTCGACCGATGGCCCGACGTGGCGGGCCAGGCGAGCGCCTTCGACCTGGGCGGCGGCGTCTGGCTGGACCGGTACTACCACCACCTGTTCCAGAGCGACCGCGACATGATCGCGCTCCACGACGAGCTCCTCCCCGGCCGCCTCGAATGGCACCGCTCGTCGGTGGGGATCCACGCCCACGGACGCACCTGGCCGTTCGTCACGCCGCTCGATCTCCTGCGCTACGCGCCGCTCCCGCCGCTCGATCGCGTGCGGCTCGGCACGGCGGTGCTGCGCCTCACCGCGCGGAGCGACTGGGAGGCCATGGACGACGTGCCCGCCCTGGACTGGCTGCGGCGCGCGTGCGGCACTCGCGCGGTCGACGCGGTCTGGACCCCGCTCATGCTCGGGAAGTTCGGTGAGGACGCCGCGCGTGTGCCGCTCGCGTGGCTGTGGTCCAAGCTCGTGCTGCGGCGGCGCCTGCGCGGCGGTGGCGCCGCGCGGGAGGAGCTTGGGTACCCGCGGGGCTCGTTCCGCGAGATCTGCGTCGCGCTCGCCGACGACATCCGCCGCCACGGCGGCGAGATCCACGTCGACCGTGAGGTGCTCCGGGTGCGCACCGACGGCGACATCGTCCTCGAGTGCGCGGGGCCGGGTTCCTTCCGCCGGTCCGCCGGCGAAGGCCCTGCGGCGCACCAGCACCGTGCCGACCTCGTCCTGTTCACCACACCGGCGTTCGTCACGCGGCGGCTCGCGGACTGGCCACCTGACGTCGCCACCGCGCTCGACGACTGGACGTACCGCAGCGCGGTCGTGCTGCTGCTCGAGCTGCGCCGGCCGTTCAGCGACACGTACTGGATCAACATCGCCGACCCGGCCATCCCGTTCCTCGGCCTCATCGAGCACACCAACCTCGTCCCCGCCGAGCGCTACCCCGCGCGGTACCTGTACGTCTCGAACTACGTCGCGGCCGACCACCCGATCGCGCGGATGAGCGCCGACGAGCTGTTGGCGCACTACCAGGGCGCGCTCACCGCCATGCGCCCCGGCTTCTCGCGCGACGACGTGCTCCGCCACTGGGCGTTCCGCGAGGATGCCGCGCAGCCGATCCCGCGCGTCGGCAACCGGCATCGCATCCTTCCGTTCCGCTCGCCACGGGCCGGCTTCTACATCGCCAACACGACCCAGATCTATCCCGAGGACCGCGGCACCAACTACAGCACGCGGCTCGGCCGCGAGGTCGCGCTCCGGATCGCGGCAGACGCGAGCGGGTCGCCGGAGGATTAGCCCGCGCGCGCGCCCGCTGCGAGCGGCGCGTGACGACGCAGGAAGGCGAGGGCGAGCTCCGCGATCTCCTCGCGGTCGTCCCCGGCGGTGACCGCATGGGTCGCGCCGTCGCGGAGCACGAGCTCCACCGGCCCACCGAGGTCGCGCTCGAGGCGGAGGGCATTCGCGGCCGGCACGAGCGGGTCGTCGCGTGAGTGCACCACCAGCGCGGGGACGTCGAGCAGCCCCAGGCGCGTCCGCACGTGGCGCATGGCCCCGACGAGCTCGCCGACCGCGCGCACCGGGACACGCTCCGTCACGCGGTGATGCGGCGGCCAGCGCCGCACGACCCGCCAGAGGTACGGCGCGAGGTAGGCCGCGCGGATGCGTAGCGACAGCGCGGCGGCGAAGAGCAGGAGCGCGGCGGGTCTGCGCCGGAGCGCGAGGTCGAGGGCCAGCGTGCCGCCCGCGGACAGACCGCCGATGACGACGCGCTCGTGGTCGCGCGCGAGCGCCTCGTAGTCGCGCATCGCGCTGTCGCGGACGTCCGACCAGGCGAGCCGGTCGAGCTGGTCGAGGCTCGCGCCGCGACCGGGCAGCAGCGGGATGCGCACGCGATAGCCCGAGCGGGCGAGCACGCCGCCCAGGACGTGCAGCTCATTGGGAGTGCCGAAGAGACCGTGGAGGAGCAGCACGCCGACCTCCGACGCGACCGGGATGTCGATGCTCTCGTTCTCGCCGACCATGCGCAGGACGCTACGGCAAGCGGCATGCGCGACCAATACCATCCAGACGTGCATCTCGGCGTCATCGTGTCGCCCGCCGCGGGGTGGAAGTATCTCGAGCTGCGCGATCTCGCGCGGGAGTGCGAGCGGTCCGGGTTCGAATCGTTCTGGGTCAGCGATCACTTCTTCGGTGGCGAGGGCTTCCCCGACCGTGACTGCCTCGAGGCCTGGACGCTGCTCGCGGCGCTCGCCAGGGACACGACGACGATCCGGCTCGGCTGCCTGGTCACCGCCGCGCAGTACCGCAACCCGGCGCTGCTCGCCAAGACCGTCGCCGGCGTGGACCGGATGTCCGACGGGCGGGTGGAGTTCGGGATCGGCGCTGGCTGGAAGGAGAACGAGTACCGCGCCTACGGGTACGACTTCCCAGCGCCGGGAACGCGTGTGGAGCAGATGATCGACGCGATCGAGATCTGCCGCCGGCTCTGGACGGAGGAGCGCGCGACCTATCGCGGCACGCACTACCGCGTGGAGGAGGCGGTGTGCTCCCCCAAGCCGGTGCAGCGCCCGTACCCGCCGCTCTGGATCGGCGGCAACAAGCCGCGCGTCCTCCGCGTCGCGGCGCGCCTCGCCGATGGCTTCGACATCGGACGTCGGGGCGCCGACGGCGCGCCGCTCAGCGGGGATGAGATGCGCGCCGCGGTCGCGGAGGTCGATGCCGCCTCGCGGGCGGCGAAGCGCGAGCGGCCGCTGCTCCGCTCGCACTGGACGCCGGCGGAGCTTGACGATGACGACGCGTCGGCGCGCGCCCTCCACGACCGCATCGCGTCCTACCGGGTCGCAGGTCTGGATCGACTCATCCTCTCGTTCCCGAAGGATCGCGCCGCGGAGATGGTGCGGCGCGCGGGGGCGCGCCTCCTTCCGGCATAGACTGGGTCTGGTTGGAGACCCCCGAGACCTATCGCGCCGAACCCCTGAGCGAGCCACCCTTCTCCTGGCATGCCATCCTCGAGATCGTCCAGGCGCTGGCGCTCGCGGTCGTCATCTCGGTCGTGCTCAACCTCTTCGTCGTCCAGGTCACCGAGGTCCGTCAGCGGAGCATGGAGAGCACGCTCTTGCAGAGCGACCGGGTGCTGGTGAGCAAGGTGGACTACCGCTTCACCGAGCCGGGCGCTGGCGACATCGTCGTCTTCAACCCCACCACCGATGTGGCGATCCCCTACGTGAAACGCATCGTCGCCGTGGCCGGCGAGACCGTCGAGCTCCGCAATGGCCGTCTGTACGTCAACGGCCAGCCACGCGACTTCGCCGGCGCGCGCGGGAGCACGCTCGCGCAGAGCCCCGAGATCAGATACCCACTCCGCGTGCCGGATGGCCATTTCTTCGCCATGGGCGACAACCGCGAGGCATCGTCCGACTCGCGCAGCTTCGGACCGCAGCCCTACGACCGCATCATCGGGAAGGTCATCCTGCGCTTCTGGCCGCTCGACCGGCTGATCTTCTTCGAGTGGTGAGCGCCCCGGCCTAAGCGATGGGGCTCCCGAGCTCCGCATCGGCGTCCGGCAGCAGCAGCACCACGCGCCCTTCGGCCTCCACCGCGCCGAGGGTCAGCACCTCGGAGTCGAACGTGGCGATGCGGCGGGGCGGGAAGTTCGTGACGCACACCACCAGACGCCCCAGCAGCGCCTCCTTCTCGTACCAGCGGCGCACCGCCGCGGACGACCGCTTCGTCCCGAACGGCCCGAAGTCGATGGTCAGCTTGTAGCTGGGATTCCGCGCCTCGGGGAAGTCGTCGACCGCCACCACGCGTCCGACGCGCATCTCGATCTTCTTGAAGTCGTCCATGGTGGCCACCTCCGTATCATCGGTCGCATGGCCGACGTATTCCACCGGGCGGCGGACTGGGAGATCGACCCGGAGCACCGGGTGTTCCGCGTGACCTGGGACGACGGTCAGGTGAGCGAGTACGCGTGGGAGCCGATGCGGCGCGCCTGCCCCTGCGCGTACTGTCACGGCGAAGGCTCCTACCGCGGCAATGTGGACGACACGACGGAGTTCACCGACGTCCAGACCACCCTCAAGGAGGTCCATCCGGTCGGGCGGTACGGCCTGACGCCGGCGTGGGGCGACGGGCACGACACCGGGATCTACACGTTCAAGCTGCTGCGGCGCGCGGCGGGGCTGGACTAGGAGGACGACGATGGCCATGAAGTTCTTCCAGAAGAAGCAGGACCTGCCGCCGGAGAAGGCCGAGCGCGTTCCGCCGGGCCAGTACCTCACCGAGAAGTGGCCGGTGCTGCACTACGGGACCGTGCCGCGCTTCGATCCCAAGAGCTGGGACTTCCGCATCTTCGGCGCGGTGGAGAACGAGATCACCATGAAGTGGGAGGAGTTCTCCAAGCTCGACCAGACGCTCGTCCAGGCGGACATGCACTGCGTGACCACCTGGTCGCGCCTGGATCAGCGCTGGGAGGGCATCCCCTTCTCCAAGATCGTCGAGCTCGCGAAGCCCACCCCCGACGCGAAGTTCGTCATCGCGCACAGCGAGTACGGATTCACGGCGAACACACCGATCGAGTTCTGCCTGCGCGACGACTGCCTCATCGCGCTCCGCGCGAACGGCGAGCCGCTCACGCCCGAGCACGGCTACCCGGCGCGCCTGGTCGTCCCGCGCCTGTACGCCTGGAAGAGCGCGAAGTGGCTGCGCGGCATCGAGTTCAGCGCCGTGGACAAGCCGGGGTTCTGGGAGCGCAACGGCTACCACAACCAGGGCGATCCGTGGAAGGAAGAGCGGTACTGGGGCGACTAGCCCCTACTGGACGCCCTTCTCGGGCGCTTCGTGGTCGTAGTGCTGGCGGACGAACTTCACGACGGCGTTGTCGTCCACGCTCTGGAGCTTGAGGATCCAGTTCCACGCGGTGAGCGCGACCTTGGCGTCCTTCAGATCCGGATACGGCTCCAGGATGATCTTGCTGAAGCCGCTCGAGCCGAGATTGCGCACGAGCGAGCGCAGCTGGTCGAGCTCGTCCGCGGTGAGATCGCGGTACATGATCACCACCCCACCATGCTCGAGGTTATGCGTCGTGACCTCGAAGGGCAGGAACGCGGTCTTGATGCCCCAGGGCGCGGGTGCCGCCGGCTGCGCCCAGTGCTGGCCGGAGGTGGGCGGCAGCGACGGGTAGCTGCCCTTCTGGCCCGAGGCGATGTGCTCGTTGCCGAGGTCATCCTTGTGCTCGCCGAGGGTGGGGCCCGAAGCGTCCACCGAGCTGACGTCGGTCCGCGAGACCGCCGGCGGATCGAAGACCCCGGCGGCGCGGCCGATGAGGATGAGCGCGACGACGGCGATGACCACACCGGCGACGATCCACATCTGGCTGACGCGTCGCGAAGGCCCGCCGCTCCCCCCGGAGCGCCGCCTTTCCTGGCGCCGCTGCTGCTGGCGCCGCTCGCGGCGCGTGCTGACGGTCATCTGCTCATCAAGCATACCCACATAGACTGGTCGCTGTGACGGTCCGCGTTCGGTTCGCGCCCTCCCCCACCGGTTCGCTCCACATCGGGAGCGTGCGCACGACGCTCTACAACTACTTCTTCGCGCGCCAGAACAAGGGCACGCTCATCCTGCGCATCGAGGACACCGACCAGGACCGTCTCGTGCCCGGCGCGATCGACTCCATCTATGACGGCCTGCGCTGGATGGGCGTCACGTGGGACGAGGGTCCGCGCGAGGGCGGCCCGCACGCGCCGTACGTCCAGTCCGAGCGGCTCCCGCGGTACCAGCAGGGCGCGCGAGACCTCGTGGCATCGGGGGCGGCGTATCTCTGCTTCTGCTCGAAGGAGCGACTCGCCGCCGTCCGCGCGCAGCAAGCGGCGCGCAAGGAGATCACGCGCTACGACCGGCTCTGCCGCGCCATCGATCCCAGCGAGGCAGCGGAGCGCGCGGCAGGCGAGCCGCACGTGGTGCGCCTGAAGGTGCCCGACGCGGGAACGATCGGCGTGGACGATCAGGTCTACGGCCGCATCGACTGGCCGGTTGAGACGATCGAGGATCAGGTGCTCCTCAAGTCCGACGGCTTCCCGACGTACCACCTCGCGGTCGTCGTGGACGACCACGCCATGGAGATCACCCACATCTTCCGGGGTGAGGACTGGCTGCCGTCGACGCCGAAGCACCTGCTCATCTATCAGGCGTTCGGCTGGACGGTCCCGCCGATCGCGCACTTCCCCAACGTGCTCGGGCCGGACAGCAAGAAGCTCGCGAAGCGCCACGGCGCGACGAAGGTGGAGCAGTTCCGCACGGACGGGTATCTCCCCGAGGCGATGGTGAACTACCTCGCGCTCATCGGCTGGGCCCCCGGCACCGAGGACGAGGTCTTCTCGGCGAGCGACCTCATCGAGCGCTGGAAGATCGAGCAGGTGCACAAGGCCGGCGGGAAGTGGGACCGCGATCGCCTCGACTGGTTCAACGGCGTGTGGATCCGCCGGCTGTCGCTCGACGAGCTCATGCGGCGCCTCGATCCGTTCATCCCGGCAGACTGGGACCGGGCGGTGCTGCGCCGCGCGCTGCCGCACGTGCAGGAGCGCATGAAGACGCTGGTGGAAGCGCGCGACCAGCTCGAGTTCCTCTTCACCGATGAGCTGCGCTACGGCGCGGCCGACCTCGTCCGCAAGAAGGACGCGGACGGCACGCGCGACGTGCTCGACCGCGCGCTCGCGGCGCTCGGCGCCGCGCGCCCGTTCGAGCCACCGGTCATCGATGCCGTGGTGCGCCGCGTCGCCGACGAGATGGGCTGGAAGGTCGGTGAGGTCGCGATGCCGCTGCGTGTCGCCGTCACCGGCCGCACCGTCGGACCGCCGCTCAACGACTCGATGGAGATCCTCGGCGCCGAGCGCACGCTCGCGCGCATCGAGCAGGGGCGCCGGCTGCTGGACGGAGCGGCCTGATGGCCACGCTGGCACGGCGCGTCGGTCTGGGGCTCGCCGCGCGCGGATCGGTGAGCGACACGGTGGAGTGGGCGCGGCGCGCGCGCGACGCGGGTCTGGAGTCGGTCTGGTTCCACGACTCGTACTTCGAGCGCGATGCGGTGACCTACGCGACCGCGGTCGCGTCGCAGCTCGATGGCCTCAAGGTGGGGCTCGGCGCGCTCAACCCGTACACGCGTCACCCGGTCCTCATCGCCATGACGATCAGCGCACTGGACGAGATGGCGCCCGGGCGCATCCTCCTCGGCCTGGGCTCGGCATTGCCGCTGCGCCTCGGCCAGATGGGCGTGGCGTACGCACCGGATGAGGCGGCCGAACGGGTGACCAGTGCGATCGACACGCTCCACACGCTCTGGTCGGGCGAGCGCATGCCGTCGGGCAAGCCGGGGCTGCCGCCGCTCGTGCCGCAGTTCCCGCCCGTCCACCGTGTCCCCATCTACATCGCGGGCTATCGCTCGCCGATGATGGTCGTCGCGGGAAGGAAGGGCGACGGGTACCTGGCTCGGCCTGCGGAGTCGGTCCCCGGGCTGCGCAAGCTCCTTGGCGTCATGCGGCGTGCGGCGGGCGAGGCCGGACGCGAGCCCGCGGACATCGACGTCGCCGGCTACCTGCTGACGCTGGTGGCCGACACACGACGCGACGCGCTCAACCGCGCGAAGCGCGAGCCGTTCGTGATCTACATGATGTCGATCCTCTCGGACGTCACGCTCAAGCGCGCCGGCTTCGACCCCGCGCTGCGGGACCAGATCGCCGCCGCGTGGCGGCGCGAGGATTACACGACCGCCGGCTCGCTCATCCCCGACGAGCTGCTCAACGCATTCATCCTGTGCGGCACGCGGCGGGAGGTCGCAGACCGCGCCTGGGAGTACCACGAGGCGGGCATGCACCTGCCGCTGCTCCAGCCGATCGTCCAGGACGAGGAGCAGACCACGGCGGTGCTGGAGTCGGCCATCGCCTACGGCACCGCGGCGGCGGGTGCGACCGGCGCGCGCACCGCTCTCGGCGCGCAGCGCAAGTCGGCGCTGGCGAGCCTGCGCGACCGGCTGGGCGCGTACTACGAGATCGCCCGGCCGTTCTCCTTCACCGCCTCGACGGTGCCGGTGAGCGTGGGCGGGGCGCTCGCCGCGGTGGAGGGCCGCTTCGACTGGACGCTCTTCCTGGTCTCGCTGGCCGCGGGCGTGCTGCTGCACATCGGGACGAACGTCACGAACGAGATCTACGACGTGCGCAAGGGCGTGGACACGATCGTCTCGCCGCGCGCCAGCCACGCCATCGTGAAGGGACGGATCAGCGACCGCGAGGCCTATGTCATGGCCATCGCGGCCTTCGCCGCGGCCTTCCTCCTCGGGCTTTACCTCGTATCGGTGCGCGGCTGGCCGGTCGTGGCCCTGGGGTTGGCGGGTCTGGTGGGTGGCTACACGTACACCGCGCCGCCCTTCCAGTACAAGTTCAGCCCGTACGGCATCCCGCTCGTGTTCGCGCTCATGGGGCCGCTCATGGTCGTCGGCGCGTACTTCGTCATCACCGGGACCGTGGGCTGGAGCGCGCTCGCGGTGAGCATCCCGGTCGGCCTCCTGGTCGCGGCAATCCTCCACGGCAACGAGTGGCGCGACATCAGCGAGGACGCGCGCGTCGGCGCGCGCACGTTCTCGGTGCGCATGGGACGCGATGCGGCGCACTGGCTGTACATCGGGCTGGTGGTGGGCGCGTATCTGGCGCTCACCGTCGCCGTGCTCGCGGCGCTGCTGCCCACGTGGACGCTCCTGGCGATGCTCTCGCTGCCGCTGCTGGTCCGGCAGATCCGCTCGGCGGAGTTCGGCGCGAGCGGCCAGCAGCGCGCGATCGCGATGATCGATCTGCAGACGGCGCAGCTGCACGCGGCGTTCGGCTTCCTCATGGTCCTCGGGATGGTGGTCGCGGCACTTGCGGCGCGCTGACCCGCTGGTCGCGCTCGCGCTCGGGACCGCGTTCGGGCTCTTCGCCCTGACGTTCCGCGGGGAGCGCGCGCGCTTCTGGGAGCGCATGACGCTCACCGGCTTCGTGCTCGGCAACATGGCGCTCGCGAACGAGCCCGAGCTTCGCCGCATGCGTCCACGCGGGCGCGACATCGCGCTCGGGCTCGGCTCGGCCGCGGTCCTCTACGTCATCTTCCAGGTCGGCGACCGCCTGGCGCGTGCGGTCATGCCGCGCGGGGCGAAGGAGATCCGCGACATCTACGCGCTGCGCACGCTCGGGCCCAAGGAGGAGATCGGCCTACGGCTCGCGTCGGTCATCGGCCCGGCGGAGGAGCTCTTCTGGCGCGGCCTCGTCCAGCGGCGAGCGGGCGGGCTGGCCGCGGCGGCAGCGTACGGCGGCGCGCATCTGGTGACCGGGAACACCACGCTCATCGGTGCCGCCGCGGTCGCGGGGATCTACTGGGGTGCACTGCGGGCCCTGGGCATGAGCATGCCGGCGCTCATCACGAGCCACATCGCGTGGGACATCTGGATCTTCCTCCTCGCGCCGACGGAGGGCGCCGAGGACGAGGACGGCCCGCCGGGCCCGGCGTCCGCCTAGAAGCGGTCGCGCGCCGCGCGCTCGGCGACGCGCTTGACGCAGCACGCGCAGTGCGGATCCGGCCAGACCAGCCAGACCACGAGCGCGAGCCAGCCCGCGAAGAGCCCGATGCTGAAGGCCATGTCGGATGTGATCGTCGGCATGGCGTCGGCCATGGCAAGCGGCGCGCCAGCGGGCACGCGCTCGCGCATCCGGTCGGCGGCCATCATGACGCTTGCTTCGTCGGCGATGCCTGGGCTCAGGCGCCGGCGGCGACCCCGGTCGCGGCGGACATCGCGTCGCGCAGCGAGAAGGTCCCGGAGTAGAGTGCCCGGCCCACGATGGCCCCGCGGATCCCGCGGTGCCGCAGCTTCGCGAGCGCTCGGATGTCCTCGAGCGACCCCACCCCACCCGAGTAGATGACATCGCCGCCGAACGCACGGGCCACGGCCGTGAGCGTCTCGAAGTCGACGCCCTGGAGCGTCCCGTCGATCGAGACGTTGGTGTAGATCACGATGGGCACACCCGCGACGGCGAGCCGCTGCATGAGGTCGACCGCGCGAACGTCGGTCGTCTCGGTCCAGCCGGCGGTGGTCACCATGCCGTTCCGGGCGTCGACCGCCACGGCCATCCCGTCGGCGTGACGATCGACGAGGCGGCCGATCAGCTCGGGCTCGCGCGTGGCCGCTGTGCCCACCACGATCCGCGACGCCCCGGCCTCGGCGAACGCCTCGGCGGTGTCGAAGTCGCGGATGCCGCCGCCGGCCTGGATCTTCACGGTGAAGCGGTTCGCGATCTGGCGGATCGCCTCGAGATTCGCGGGCTTTCCGGTGCGCGCGCCGTCGATGTCGACGACATGGATCCACTCGGCACCGTCGTTCACCAGGCGCTTCGCCGCCTCCAGCGGCGACGGTGCGACCTGCTCCACCGTGGAGAAGTCGCCGCGCGTCATCCGCACCACGCGTCCTTCGTAGATGTCGATCGCGGGGTAGATGATCACGTGCTCATGGTATGCCGCGGCCGGTGGCGTCCGGCTGTTCGAGCGCCTCGATGACGCGGCCAACAGCGCCGATGATCCCGTAGCGCTCGGCGAGCTGGACCACGCGCGGTGCGGGCTTCCCGCGCGGGATCGCGCCATCCACCCCCTCCACCCCGCAGTCGAGCACCGGCGCGACGACGGTGCGTGCGGCCGCGATGTAGTCCTTCCCGGCATTGAGCTTCGCGCGGATGCTCGGGGAGAGATCCCAGGCCGCGAGGATCGCGTCCAGCGAGCCGTACTTCGCCAGGAGCGCCGACGCCGTCTTCTCGCCGATCCCGCGCACCCCGGGAAGACCATCGGAGGGGTCGCCGCGGAGGATCGCGTAGTCGAGGTAGCGATCGCCCGGGATGCCGTACTTCGCGGTGATCCAGGCCTGGTCCACGTGCGCGAGCTCGCTCACCCCGCGCAGCGTGTACAGCACGGTGATGCGCGGATCGCGGACGAGCGTGAAGAGGTCGCGGTCGCCGCTCACGATCTCGATGGGTCCGCCGAAGCGCGTGGTGAGCGTGGCGATGACGTCCTCGGCCTCGCACTCGTCGCTGCTCGCCACCGCGATGCCGAGGGCGCGCAGCACCTCGACCGCGATGTCGATCTGCGGGCCGACCTCGTCCGGTGGCGTCTCCTCATCCGCCACGCGGTGCGTCTTGTACTGCGGGATGAGCGCGACCCGGAACGCCGGGCGCCACGCCTCACCGAACTCGAACGCGACCACCAGACGCGCGGGCCGACGGTCGGTGAGGAGTCGCGCGATGAAGTTCAGGAAACCGACGACCGCGTTCACGAGCGTGCCGTCCGCCGCATGGACCGGCGGCATCGCGTGATACGCGCGATACGCCAGGCTCGACGCGTCGACGAGGAGGGTCGGCCGCTCCGTGTTCAGCTGCGCGCCGGGACGGGGAACGCGTGCGCGATCGCGGCGATGAAACGGTCGTTCTCGGCGGGCGTCCCGATCGAGACGCGCAAGCACCCCTCGTTCGCCGGCCACATCGAGACGTCGCGGATGAGCACGCCCTGCTCGAGGAAGCGGGCGTGCACGTCTGCCGGGCGATCGTCCTTCAGCCGGAAGAGGATGAAGTTGGTCACGGACGGATGGACGTCGATCGAGGGGACCGCGCGGAGCGCGCGAGAGACGCGCTCGCGCTCCCGGGCGCACAGCTCCACGCGCGCGGCGATCACCGTGTCGCTCCGCGCGATCTTCACCGCGACCGCGTGCGTGAGCGCGCTCACGTTGTACGGGAGCTGCACGGCGCGGAAGATGTTCGCCACGTCAGGATGCGTGATGAGGATGCCGACGCGCAGCCCCGCCGCCGCGAGGACCTTGGAGAACGTCTTACTGATGACCATGTTCGGGAACCGCTCGAGCTCGGGCAGCAGCGAGCGGCCCGCGAAATCGCTGTACGCCTCGTCGACGAGGACGAGCGTCTCCGGATACGCCGACGCGACCGAGCGGATCACGTCGAAGTCGATCTCGTTGCCGGTGGGGTTGTTCGGGGTGGTGAAGACGACGATCTCCGGCGTCACGCGGGCCATCGCCCGCAGCGCGTGCTCCTTGGTGAGCTCGTACGGGAAACCGACGCGCTCGTTCACCGCGGTGCCGCCCGCGATGGTCGTGAGCCGCTCGTGCATCGAGTACGTCGGCTGGAAGAGCAGTGTCCGGCGTCCGGCCCCGCCGAAGACGAGGAACGTGTTCAGAAGCACCTCGTTGCTGCCGTTGCCCAGGACGAGCTGATCCGGTGTGACGCCGTAGCGCTCGGCGAGCACGGTGCGCAGCTCGACCGCCGCGCCGGGGTAGCGGTTGAGCAGGATCGCGTCGAGCTCCTCGGCGGTGAGCCACTGACCCGCCTCGTTCGGCTCGGCCCACTCGTTGGCGGCGAGCCGGACATCGGCCTTCACCTGCGCCGCGGTGCGGTAGGCCGGGAAGGACGCGAGGTCGGCGCGCGGCCTGGGGAGCGTGGCCATGGGGATAGCCTGCCACGACCGCGGTGGCCGCGCTCGCGTGTATGGTGCGCGTGTGGCAGGGCGCAGCGTCGCTGAGCGCGCGGCGTTCATACCGGCGGTCATCGGGCCGGCGGTGGGCCTCATCTTCCTGTTCGCGCCGGTGCAGGGCTATTGCATGACGACCATCACCGCGACGGCACCGCCCGCCGGTGCCACCCTGGGACCGCCCCCCACACCCGGTCCCACCACGTGCGGCTGGGAGGCGCTCTGGCAGCGGCAGGAGATCTTCCCCATGCCGTTCTTCGCCGTGCTCGTCTGGTCGCTCGCGCCGCTCCTCGTCTACTACGGCATCCGGCTGCGCGTCCGCGGGAAGCGCGGCACGGGCACGGCGCTCGTCGCCCTCGGCATGGTGCTCGCATCCACGGTCCTGGTGAGCTTCGGCGCGGCACCGATCTTCGTGCCCACCGTGCTGCTCCCGCTCGCGATCACCACGGCCATCGCACTCACGCGCTCATAGATGGGATAATGGACGCCTCCATTGGGGAGTGGCCAAACGGTAAGGCACCTGACTCTGGATCAGGCGATTAGAGGTTCGAATCCTCTCTCCCCAGCAGTACCTCCGCCCTGCTCAATATTCATCGCTCTTTCACGCCACTTCCCCGCTGCGCGAAACCACTGCGAGTGCGCCTGATTCCCTGCGTGATGACCTGACACCGCCGGTCCGTCGCTCTCTCAGGAGCGCATCCATCGGACTCGGGCCGCGCCGTCGCTCGCTCAACGCCAGTCGGTGGCTGTACCGCTGGAGCATCTTGTCGTCGCGCCAGCCGCCCTGATCCTTGAGGTCGAGAAGATCGCCGCTCTCGCGCCGGCGGAAATTGGTTGCCCACGTGTGCCGGCAGACATGAGCCATGAACCCGCGTACGCCACTACGACGGCGGATCCGCGCGAACACTTGTCCGAGTCCTCGCGTCGTCATCGGGAGGCCAGCGAGGCCCAGGAACAGCCGGTCGGTGCCATTCACGAGGTGAGGACTTTCCTCACGGAAGTCCCGCAGGTATCGGTCGAGGGCCTTCGCGGTCGCCGCGCCGAAGCGCACCTCCCGCGTTCGGTTGCCCTTGCTGGTCTCGGCCCGGACTACTACGACGAGTTGCCGCAGGTCGATGTCACTGACCCGCAGCCCGCAGAGCTCGCCCAGCCGGAGCCCACTGTCGAGTGCCAGCATGAGCAGCGCGAGATCCCGTTCGGGATTTCGGCTTTGCTTCGCCGTTTCGATCACGACGTCCACGTCCGAGTCCGACAGCGGGCGCCGTACGTCTTGGGGGACTTTCGGGGCACGCACCTCCGCGAGCACGCTCCGCCCACGGTCATGACGGATGCTCACGCGAGCCAACCACGATGCGAACGCCTTGAGCGTCATGCACGCCGCACGCGCGACGTACGGAGAGACCCGTCGACGCTCCGCCAGATACTGATTCACCACGTTCGGATCGACGTCCGCCAGGACCACGTCATAGTCATTGGTGCGGAGCCACCTCACAAAGTGCCCGAGATTGTTGGCGTAGAACTCGCGGGTTCGCTCTGCTTTGTCGTGGCAGTAGAGCAAGTAGCTTTCGATGACGGAATCAAGCGGCGTGTTCTTGTTACGCATCGCTGCCCACCGTCGAACTTTCACTGTCGCCTCCTTCCGGCGACGGCGGGCGGTCCCGACCGGAGGCTACATCGCGCTCCCGCTCCTGTGCGTATCGGTATGTCCGCGGCAAGAGCGCGCGCTTTCGCTCGACCTCATCGCGGAACGAATGAGCGGAGGACCAGGTCAGATCCGGGAATTGGGCGAGCAGACGCCCCAAGACCGCCTTGGGGTCGTTGACGTCCTCAAGCGCGGCGTAGCTCGACAGGTAGCCAAGGAGCGACGGCAAGACTTTCGCCCGCGATGCCTGGACGACGCGATAGGGCACCAGGCCACACCTCGGGAACTCTGCGAGGCCTACTGCCTGGACTAACTCCCACGGCTGAGCGAGCCGCCAGTCCTCGCGGTCCCCTACGCCTGGGCGACGAAGCTCGACGAACCCCGACGTTGCCCATGCCCACACATCGCCGTGGCAGGTGATCGCCTCCCCCACCGAGCGAATCTGGAAGGCCCGAAGGGTCTCGGTCGACGCCTGCGCCTCGACTCGAACAACGGGCCCTTGGTGTCCCGACCAGAACAATGGCGCGAACCCGCCGCGTGCCCGCACTTCCTCGTCCTTGCGATAGATGCGAAGCGCCATCGGGGTCTTGCCTACCATCACGGTCTCGAGTTCGTCGGTCCCCGCGCGCCCGTGCGTGGCGATCTTCGCGTTAGTGACGAGGCCCGCGACGTCGTCACGCCGGATGACCCAGTCCGCGAAGTCCGCGTACAGGTCCAGCCGGCCGGCGTGAGGCTCAGGAATCGCACGTTCGACGACCTGCTCGGCCACCGCCCGCGACGCATCCACCGCCTCGCGGATGCCGACCTCGTGGATGAATGCCGAGCGCAGCTGTACGTAGACCGTCGGCAGGTGCGTCGAATCGGTGATCTGGAGCCGGAATTCGGCGCAGTCCAGCAGGATCGGATACCGACCGGCCCCGTGGGCCGCAACGCAAAGGGTGAACCCCAAGACCTCTCGCCACGCTTGAGGCGCGGGACCCGCCACACGCTCGCGCGCAGTCTTGAGGTCCGCCATGAGCGCGGGCGCGACGCCAGGGGACGCCGACCAGTACAGAGAGTCGATGCCCGCAGAGAGTTGCCGGACTTCAAGTGCTCTCCGCTCGGAGGGCACTCTGTTAGAGGGCGCGTGCCCTCCGTTCGATGGATGCTCGGACTTGCGGTGTGCTTGCGACATGTCGCTGTCGCGCCGTAGCTAGGTTGGGCGTCTCCGCTTCGATCCCTACTCCAGCCGGGTCCGGCCTAATTTCAGGAGTAGGCGCCTCCCAGCGTGCACACCTACGCTGGGACTCATTCTCGGCGGCCGCGTCGTGGGTGATTGGAATTCAGCCCCCGGTTTTCATCCGCCGTCGTGTAGCCCATGGCCCTGGCGCTTCGTCAGCTATTCGTTTGTCCCCGCCTTTGCTGCGACGCACCTCCTCTCGATCTTTGACAAGCGAAGGTGCACCGGCCGCGACAATCAGTCAAGGCTTCTGGGCACCTGACTCCGAACGGACGTGCCCTCGATACGTCAGGCTCGCGCGCCCGCACAAGCGCCACCCCACGGCG
>DASSPF010000024.1:0-3617 GCA_035699805.1 Candidatus Limnocylindria bacterium
GGGGCGCCGGGCGCGGCCGGCTGCTGACCGGCGGGCCGCTGTCCTTCGATACGACGTAGGAGGCTCATGCGCTGAACAACCCTCGCTTCCGGCCGCCGTTATGCGGCAGCCTGCTCCCTCGCCGCCGAAGTGTACGTCCGCTCCTGCGCCCTTTGGCCCCCCGGAGGGGTGTAGAAGGGGTGGCGGGTCCGCGGGCTAACGGGCGCCGAAGAGCTTGAGCCCGCCGCTCGCCTGCTTTGCCTGCTTGCCGCCCGCGGCCGGCGCGGCGGCGGCCTCGGCCGAGCCGGAGAGCTTCGCCGCCAGCGTGAAGATGTCCTTGGAGACCTGGCTCTCGCGGTTGCTCGTCACGAACGGCACCCCGCGGTTGACCGCCAGGACGAGCGTCCGGCCGTCCGAGACGATGGTGTGCGGGATCTTGCGTCCCAGGCTCGCCTCGACGTCGCTTGCCTTGATGCCGCCCGAGGAGTCGTTGCGGTTCGCGACGAGCTGCACCTTGTCGTCGCCGTAGCCCAGCTTCTCGACGATCTCCATGAAGACGCGGACGTTCTTCAGACTGGTGATCTCGAGCGTCATGAGCGTGAGGATGACGTCCGCGACGTCCAGCATCGTGATGACCTGCTCC
This sequence comes from Candidatus Limnocylindria bacterium, assembly GCA_035699805.1. Lineage (GTDB taxonomy): Bacteria > Chloroflexota > Limnocylindria > P2-11E > P2-11E > CF-39. The sequence continues at coordinate 623 of DASSPF010000024.1, forward strand.
TGGAACGAGGGCCAGGTGTCCACGACGATGTACGCGTAGCGCTCGCGCAGGAGCTCGAGCACGCGCTTGATGTCGTCGCCCTTGATGAGCTCGGTCGACTCGGGAGTAGGCGGCGCGAGCAGCACCTTGATGCCCGTCGAGTGCTGGACGAGGATCGACTCGAGCACGTCGGAGTCCGCCTGATCGAACGAGCCGATGAGGTCGGCGAGCGTCTTCGCCTTGGGGCTCATGTTCAGGATGACGGCGATGTCGCCGAACGGCAGGCTGCCATCCACCAGGACCACGGGTTTCTCGGTGGACTGATGGAGGGCCACCGCGAGGTTCGTCGCGATCGTCGTCCGGCCGACGCCGCCCTTCGGCGAGAAGAACGTGATGATCTTGCCCTTGTCCGCGGCCGCGGGGCCGCCCGCGGCGGGGGCGCCCGGCGCCGCGGCCTGCTGTACCGGCGCGTACCGCGCGCGACGGACCTTCTCGAGCTCGTGCACGTGGCGGATGGAGTTGATGAGCTCGTCGGCGGAGAACGGCTTCACGAGGAACTCGCGTGCGCCGGCGAGCATCGAGCGGCGAAGGTAGTCCTGCTCGCCCTGGACCGACATCATGATGATCGGCGACTCGGGGACGGTGTTGGAGATGATCTCGGTCGCCGTGATGCCGTCCATGTCCGGCATGTTGATGTCCATGAGGATGACGTGAGGCCGTTCCTTCTTCGCGAGGTTGACGGCCTCCTGCCCGCCGCCGGCGGTGCCGGCGACCTCCATGTCGGTCTCGAAGCCGATCAACTTCGCGAGGTTCTCGCGCGTGTCGGCGATGTCGTCGACGATGAGGATCCGGATCTTTTCGCCGTCAGCCACGCGCTCTCGCTCCCCCCTTGAACATGCGGGCGAGTCTACAGGCGAGGGTCGGCAGAGGCGACACCTGTCCGAGGCACCGTCATGGCGGGCCGATGCTGACGAGCGCGGCAGCCTCGAGGGCCAGCGCCAGCAGACCGCCCAGGCCCAGGGCGATGCCGTAGGGCATCTTGCTCTTCATCGCGCTCCGCATCGTGCCGGTCTCCCCCGGCGTCGCGCGCGCGCGGCGGATGGCGATGATGCCCAGGGCCATGACGCCGCCGATCAGCGCCCCGTAGATGGTGGCGGCCATGAGGAAGCTCACCCCACGGACCGCCCCGATGGCCATGAGCATCTTCGCGTCGCCGGCCTTGAGGCCGCCCGCCGCGTAGAAGGGGTAGGCGAGGGCGAAAGCGAGCAGGAGCGCGACCAGGTGATCGGCCAGGCCGCTCACGAAGAGCTGCCCCGGGACGCCCTCGGCGGCCCCCAGCCCGAGGCCGATGAGCATGACGGGATAGGTGACGACATTCGGGATGCGCAGCCAGCGCCAGTCGGTGTAGACGACGATCGCGAACAGGGCGACGAGCACCAGGTTCTCGGCGACGCGCAGACCGTCGATGCTCTCTATCCTCCCGGCCGCGGTGGTGAGGTCGCCGCCGAGCCTACCGCCCGACCGGCGAGCCTGTCGCGGTCCGGTAGCCGACGCAATGGGACGAAGGTCCTGGGTCGATTGCCTGCGCGCCCTAGACTCCGCGCCAAGGAAGGGGGTGGCGCAATGGCAACAGCAGCGACCACCGTTGTGTCGGACAAGGCGAGCTTCGGAGCACGGTTCCTTGCGGCGCTCATCGACTTCATCGGCCTCGCGATCATCGGCGGGATCCTCTCGGGCATCCTGGGCGGCGGCTCGGGCAGCACGACCAGCTCAGGTCTGCAGACCCTGCTCGGTGTCGTGTACTTCTGCTACTTCTGGTCGGCGCAGGGCCAGGGCCAGACGATCGGGATGCGCGCCCTCAAGATCAAGGTCGTGAAGACCGACGGGTCGCAGCTCGACCTCGTCGGCGCGTTCCTCCGCTATGTCGGTCTGGTCATCTCGTGCATCGCGCTCTTCATCGGGGTCCTCTGGGTCCTCTTCGACCCGCAGAAGCAGGGCTGGCACGACAAGATCGCCAGCACGTACGTCGTGAAGGCATAGCCCACCCAGGTCCGCTCCTCGCTCGGGGACGGGACGCCGACGTCTACGCGGTGGATGACCGCACGGTCCTCCGCCGGTACCGCAGGCGCGACGTCCCCGAGCATGAGGTCTCGGTCATGCGCCAGGCTCGCGCGCACGGGTTCCCCGCTCCAGAGGTGATCTCCGTCTGGGGACCCGACCTGGTGCTCGAGCGCGTCATGGGGCCGACCATGCGCGAGGATCTCGAGCGCGATGGCTCGCTCCTGCGATCGCACGCGGCACTGCTCGCCACGCTGCACGAGCGCCTGCACGCCATCACCGCGCCGGCCTGGCTGCCGGCGGCCGGCACCGGCGACTCGCTGCTGCACCTCGATCTGCATCCGGAGAACGTCCTCATGGGCCGGGACGGGCCGCGGGTGATCGACTGGGCGAACGCCGCGCGCGGCCACTGGGCCGACGACGTCGCGACGACCTACGTCATCATCGCTGGCGCCGTCATTGACGAGCCGCACCGCAGGGTCGCGCGCGAGTTTGCCGAGGCGTTCGTGGCCGCGTTCGATCGCGACACCGTGCGTGCCCATCTCGACGACGCGATCGATCGCCGGGTGAACGACGCGAACCTCACCGATGACGAGCGAGAGGCCGCGAGGCGCGTCACGCTCTAGCGGTCAGCCCTCGTCCATACGCGTGATGCGCAGCTCGGCGTCGTACGTGAACTTCAACAGGAACGGTGGATCGTCGAGGCGGACGACGCGCGCGAAGAAGATGCGGTCGGTCGGCGGGATCGCGAGGTCGAACACCTCGGGGATCGGCACCCACCGGAACTCGCCGATGCCCGCTGCGGGCGCGAGCGTCCCGGTGAACCGCGCCGCGGCGAAGACGAACGTGAGCCACTGGTAATCGGGCCGCGGCGAGACCTCCGTCATCACGCCCCGAAGCAGCGGCTCGGCGGCCTCGAGCCCGGTCTCCTCGCGCAGCTCGCGGATGGCGCACTCGA
>DASSPF010000025.1:0-4882 GCA_035699805.1 Candidatus Limnocylindria bacterium
CAGGCGCTTCTCCTGCCCGCTGAACGGCTGCGGCCCGCGTGGCGTCGTCATGCGCCGACCTCTTCGCGGAACAGGTGACGACTCATAGCGGGCCCGAGATCCCCCCATCCTTGCGGATGCGCCAGAAGTGGATGGCCATCAGGAAGGCGGTGATGATCGGCAGCCCGACGACGTGCAGGACGTAGAACCGCAGGAGCGCGTTCGGCCCGAGCTGGTACCCACCGAAGAGCAGGAAGGCCACCTCAGAGCCGACGGCCGGCGTCGCGTTCGCGATCTCGTAGCCGACGGTGACCGCCCAGAGCGCGAGCTGGTCCCACGGCAGCAGGTAGCCGGTGTAGGACAGGAAGATCGTCAGGAAGAAGAGCAGCGTCCCCACGACCCAGTTGAACTCGCGCGGCGGCTTGTACGAGCCGGTGTAGAAGACGCGGACCATGTGCAGGAAGACGGTGATGACCATGCCGTGCGCCGCCCAGCGGTGCATGTTGCGGAGGAGCTGGCCGAACACGACGACGGTCTCGAGGTCCTTGATGTCCGAGTACGCCCACTCCGGTGTCGGCCGGTAGTAGAACATCAGGAGCGTCCCGGTCAGCGTGAGCACCAGGAACAGGAAGAACGAGAGCCCGCCCATGCACCACGTGTACGGGATCGCCAGCGCGTGACGCCGCACCTTCACCGGGTGCAGGTGGAGGAAGACGTTGGTGAAGACGGCGAGCGACTGGTTCTTGCGCGAATCCGGGTAGCCGTGCCGGAAGAGCGACCGCCAGAGCGGCCCCGCCTTCACGCGCTGCCAGACCTGCGAGGGGATCTCGAGCATCTAGTGGACTGCCTCTCGTTCTTTTTCGGGCGTGCGGGGGACATTGTGGCCGTTCTTGCCGTTCCCGTTCTGAGCGGCCCCCGCCACCGGCTTGTAGCCGGCGGCGAGCGCGGGGTCATACCGGGGCAGCGGACGGGCACCCTTGCCCGAGCCGACGGTGAGATCGAGGTGGATCTCGTCGTCGAGTGACTCCTTGGGGAGCGCCCTGCCGGCCGCGGGCATGACCGAGCCGTAGCGGTTCATGGTGATGGCGTCGGTGGGGCAGCGGATGACGCAGAGCGCGCAGCGGATACAGGCGGTCTCATCCAGGAAGAACGCGACGCCCTGCTGCCACTTCTTCGCCTCGGTCACCGCCGGGATGGCCCCGTCGTCGACGATGTCGGAGATGTCGACCATGTGGATGACGTCCATCGGGCAGACATCCACGCAGCCGCCGCAGATGATGCAGAGCTCGCCGACGATCTCGATGTTGAAGTTGCACTTGAGGCAGCGGTCGCTCTCGGCGACGGCCTGCGCCTCGGTGTAGCCCTGGTTCACCTCGAGGAAGAGCCCACGCCGGTCCTTCTTGCCGAGCTTGGGCATCTCCTGCCGCGGGATGCGGTCGTAGTCGACCGACATGTTGTGGTAGACGCGGGCGAGCTCCCCCTCGAGCGCGATCTGCCCGATGTTGTCGGGCGTGCTCGAGCGGCGCAGCGTGACGATCTCGTGGTACTCGGGCACGTTCACCGCGACCGCGATGGGGTCGAGGGCCCGGGCGATCTGCTGGGCGGCGGCGCGGCCCTCGGCGACGGCCTCGATGATCGTGGTCGGCCCGGTCCGGTAGTCGCCGGCCATGAAGATCTTCGGCACGACCGTCTGGAACGTGTCGGCGTCCACCTTCACGTCGCGCCACCGCTTCACCCGGAACTCCGGGAACTCCGCGAGGAAGGTGGTGTCCGGCGCCTGGCCCAGCGCGAGGAGGACCGTGTCGCACGGCACCTCGAACTCGCTTCCGGGGATCGGCTCGGGGCTGCGGCGGCCGCTCTTGTCCGGCTCGCCGAGCTTGTTGCGGACGAACTTCACGCCACGCACGTGGCCCTTCTCGTCGGCGAGGACCTCCACCGGCGAGGCCAGGTACACGAAGGTCATCCCCTCGCGCTCGGTCTCCGCGAGCTCCTCCTCGTCGACGACCATCTCGTCGCGTGAGCGGCGGTACACGATGTAGACCTCGTCCGCCCCGAGACGCCACGACGTCGAGGCGCAGTCCATCGCGGTGTAGCCACCGCCCAGGACCACGACGCGCTTGCCCACCTCGACCGGCCGGCCGCGGTACGCACGCTCGAGGAAGACGATCCCGGCCATGACCCCGTCGGAGTCCTCGCCGGGGATGCCCGGGTAGTTCGGCTCGAAGCAGCCGGCGGTCACGAGGACCGCGTCGTGGTCGTCGTGGAGCTGCCGGAGCGTGATGTCGCGGCCGACGTACGTCGAAAGCCGCAGCTGCACGTTCTCGCTCACGATGCCGTTGATGTCGCGATCGATGACCTCGCGCGGCAGGCGGAACGGCGGCACACCGGCGAGGGCGGTGCCGCCGGCCTGGTCGAGCGCGTCGTAGACGGTGACGCCAAAGCCGAGCTTGGCGAGATCGCTCGCCGCGCCGAGACCGGCGCAGCCCGCGCCGATGATCGCCACCTTCTGGCGCGGCGGACCGAAGACCGGCGGCGCCGGTTGCGTGTACGGACGGCCGTCCACGGTGACGTTCTGGTGCGCCCAGTCTGAGAGGAACTTCTTGATGTAGCGGATCGAGAGCGGCTTATCGACCTCCTTGCGGCGGCAGGCGGACTCGCAGGGCGCCGCGCACACCGAGCCGCAGATCGACGCCATCGGATTCGGGTCGAGCGCGAGCTCCCAGCCCTTCTCGAACTCCCCCGCCGCGGCGAGGTTCAGGTAGCCGCGGCAGTTGGTCCGGACGGGGCACGCCTCTTGGCAGGGAATGTTGTCCTGATACCAGGCCGGGCCGACTTCCACGACCTGGTAGAGCTCTCTCATTCGGTACCGGTCATGCTACCGAGGCGGAGTGGCCAGTCAAACGAGAGCGCCCATCACCGAGCGGAAGACCCGCCTTGACGGATCGGTCAGCGAGTTCGTCTGCCAGGCGCTCGTCGTGGACCCGCCGCGGAGTGCCGCGGTGCGCTACGTCGCCGACCGCGAGTGGGCCATCGCGGGCACCGACCTGCGGGTCCAGCCGGGGACGGTGACGGTCGGTCATTTCTGGGCCGATCGCCCGTACAACGTCTACCAGTGGCTCGTGGACGGCCGCACGCTCGCGTACTACTGCAACGTGGCCACCGACACCGTCATCGCGGACGGCCTGGTCGCCTACACCGACCTCGTCATCGACGTCCTGCTGATGCCATCCGGTGCGGCGACGGTGCTCGACGAGGACGAGCTCCCCAGCGACGTCGCCCCGGCGCACCGGCTGGCAATCGCCCGAGCGCTCGAGGCGATCATGACGGACCCGCGGCGGCTGATCCGCGAGGTGGAGCAGGCCACGGCCGAGGCGCTCCGGCGTGGCTGAGCGACGGCTCGGATCCGCCAGGCGGCGTCTGCCGCTCGTGCTCGCGAACGCGACCGTGCTGGTCCTGCTCTACGGGGCGGTCGTCATCGCCGGTGCGCGCTCGAACGCGCAGGGTGCCATCGAGCGAGCGGCGTTCGGGACGCTCATCCTCTTCTGGCTCGCCGTGCTCGTCCAACTGCTCCTGCTGCTCTGGTTCGAGCGACGACTCCGCTAGGGCGCCCGTCCCGAGCGCACCCCCGCGAGCCAGCGCTCGGCATCACGTGGGCGCCGGAAGCGATGGACGCGCGCATGCGCGTACTGGGGAAGCGCGAGCAGCCGGGCGTAGCTCCACCTCCGGCGCCGGTGCGTCTTGAGCGCCCACCAGAAGAGCGACTCGCGCGAGAGGAACGTGTTGCGGAGGGTCTCGCGGTTGCCGGTCCCCGGCCAGAGCTCCTCTCCCGAACGGATGCGCTCGATCGTCCGTCGCCAGAGCCGGAGGAAGATGACCGGTAGGCCGTAGTCGAGCCAGACGATCGTGTCCGCACGGGCCCACACCAGCTCGCGGATGCCCTGTCCGCCGTAGTTGCCGTCCACCACCCAGCGGTCCTGCGCGACGACCTCCGTGACCCGCGCCTGGAACCGCTCGGGGCCGATCATCGTCCAGTCCGGTCCCCAGTTGATCGCATCCAGCTCCACGAACGGCAGGCCGAGCGTGGAAGCCAGCTCGCGGCCGAACGTGGTCTTCCCGGTCCCGGTCGAGCCCACGACCGAGACACGCCGCGGCAGCGACTCGGGCAGGCTCACGCGCGCGACGATATCCTCGGAGACTCTTGAAGCTCCACGAATACCAGGCCAAGCAGCTGCTCGCGCGCGCCGGCATCCCCGTCCCCGAAGGCCGCATCGCCACCACGCCCGAGGAGGCTGAGGCCGCGGCGCGCGCCATCGGTGGCACTGTCGTCGTGAAGGCGCAGGTGCATGCCGGCGGGCGCGGCAAGGCCGGCGGCATCAAGGTGGCGAAGACCCCCGCTGAGGCGCGCGAGCACGCGAGCGCCATCCTGCACATGCACATCAAGGGGCTGCGGGTCCGCCGGGTGTACGTGGAGCGAGGCGCGCAGATCGCGAAGGAGCTCTACCTCGGCATCACGCTCGACCGCGACCGCCGCCGCCCGGTGGTCATGCTCTCCACGGTCGGCGGCATGGACATCGAGGAGGTCGCCGCGGCCACGCCGGAGAAGATCGCGCGCGGGTGGCCCGACCCGCTGCTCGGCCTGCTCCCGTATCAGGCGCGTGCGCTCTGCTTCGACGCGGGCGTCCCCGCGGAGCAGCGGAACGCGGTGGCCGACATCGCGCAGCGCCTGTACGGCGTGTACCAGCGCACCGATGCGTCGCTCGTCGAGATCAACCCCCTCTTCATCCAGCGCGATGGCTCGGTGATCGCGGGGGACGCGAAGCTCGACATGGACGACAACGCCCTGTACCGCCAGCCGGAGCTGCGCGACTGGAAGGAAGTGAGCCCCGACGAGGAGGTGGAGGAG
>DASSPF010000026.1:0-2462 GCA_035699805.1 Candidatus Limnocylindria bacterium
AGCGCGCCGTGGTCGGTGAGCGCGAGCGCCGGCATCTCGAGCTCTTTCGCCCGCGTCACGAGGTCGGTGACGCGCGACAGCCCATCGAGCAGGCTGTACTCGCTGTGCGTGTGGAGGTGGACGAACTGTTGGACGACGGACCTCACTGGCCGCTGGTAGGAAGCCCCGCGGCAAGGACCAGTCTATCCGACCGCTATTGCCTGTCGCCCCTCTGAGTCTGCTCCGTCGTTGTCCGGATCGCTGTGAGGAGCGCGTGGCCAGCCACGAAGAGGGGAAAGAGGGCATGGCCCCGTGTCGCCGCGCTCGCCTCGTCAACTGTCGCGCGGCGCATGCCCTGGTACGTCAGCGCCACGAAAGCGTACTCGCCGCGGCGCGACGGTCGGGGTGCCGAGGCCGCGAGCCCGAGCACGTCGAGCGATCCATCCATCGCCCGCAGGAATTCCAGCGCGCTCCGGCGGACGCTCTCGTGCTCGCCCGCCCCGATGACGCCGCCCAGCCGACTCGTGTAGAGGCTCGCCGAGCCGTCGGCTATGGCGACGACCGATGCGGAGTCCTTCGCGTCCTCGCCCAGGGCGATCTCCATCAGTCCTGCCCAGACGCGTGGCAAGTCCGCACTTGGCGCGAGACCATACAGCGAGGGCGTGCTGGCCAGCAGCATCCCGCGAAGATCGGTGCCCCCGGTGTTGCGGCGCTCACGCACGCCTACACGTCACTTTTCCCAGGTGATGTTGACCGCGAGCCAGCGATGGTCGGATGCGCGCATCGCGGCCTCGACCGTCGCCGGCGTGTGCGCCTGCGAGCCCGCGACACCCTTGCCCCAGATGTAGTCGATCCGCTTCTGCGGGTCGCTCATCGTCGTGGTGTCGCCGGCCTCTCTACCCAGGTCGTCGAGCCCGGCTTCGTTCAGCAGGCGGATCTCGATCGTCTCCGGGGTGGCGTTGAGATCGCCGGCGACGATGATCGGTACCGTAGCGAAGTCCCACTCGCGGATGATCGCGCGCACCTGCTCCTGCCGCACGGAGTCCGCACCTTCGACCTCGTCCAGATGCGTGCACGCGACCAGGAGCTTGCGCTGGTCGGGACCCTCGATGTCCACGAACAGCGCGCCGCGCGGTTGGTGCTTCACGCTCGGCTCCCGGGCGTAGCGCACGAAGCGCGCACCGCTCATGGGCGCCCGCGTGAGCACCGCGTTGCCGTACAGATCGCCGATGTTCGGGATGAACGCGTACTGCATGCCCAGACGCTCGGCCAGCACGGAGAGCGTGTCGTGCTGCTGGTCGATCATCCAGCCGCGCACGACCTCCTGGAGGCACACGACGTCCGGTGATTCCGCGGAGATGACCTGCACCAGCTCATCCAGGCTCGGGATCTGTCCGGCGTCGAACCCCTGATGCACGTTGTAGGTCATGAAGCGGAACGTGCGGCGGAGCGGCTCGCTCGCCGCCGGCGACGCCGTGGTGAGGACGGCGACGAGGGGCACCGCGACGACGAGCGCCATCACGCCCATCGCCACCGGGCGGCCCAGCCGCGCGCCGCCCGCCGCGACCGCGCAGCCCAGGGCGACGATGGCCGTCGCCGCGTACACCGCCGGCAGGTACGCCCAGAACGCGTAGAAGCCGAACGCGGTGCCGACGAAGAGCAGCCACCCGAGCGAGAGCGGCAGGACCACGCCCGCCGCCGACCGAGCCGGATGGAGCGGGCCGCCAAGGAGCGCGGCGGCCGCGAGCACGACGCCGGCAGCGAGGACCGCGGCGCCGGCGAGCGACACGAGCGGCACGTGCAGCCACAGGACTGCCGCACCGGCCACGATCGCCGCGGCCGCCACCAGACCCTTCGCTGGGAGACGAGAGAGCGCGAGCGCGCCCGCCGCGATCCCCAGACCGAGGACGAGCTGGCCGATCTGCGTCGCGCGGACCGGCTCGGGACCGAGGCCCAGACCCGCCGCGGCGCTCGCCTGCGCCCCATTCGTGCCGCCGGTCTCCGCGACGAGGATGAGACAGGGGACCGCGAGCAGACCGAGCATGCCGCGCAGGTCCGGCGCGCTCCACTGCCGCTGCGCGGCGAGCGAGGCGAGCCCGGAGGCGGCGAAGACGAGGACCGCGGCGAGCACCACGCCGACCGCGACCGGCCACGCCAGATCGGGCACCGCCACGGTGCGTGTGGCCGCACGGAGCGCGAGATCGCAGGCGAAGGCGATCGGCAGAGCGCGCGGGAGCGGCGACGCGCTCTCGCCGGCGCGGGCGCTGTGGAGGAACGCCAGCCACCAGAATCCCGCGGCGAGCGCGACCACCGAGAACAGCAGATCCGTCCAGTTGTTCCGCGACATCGTGGCGAGGAGCGTCGCCGCCGCGAGGAGTGCCGCGCTGACGCCGAGCGCGCGCCGCGGGCCGAGCCGCCACGCGACGATCAGAGCGAGGAATGACGTGGCGAACACCGACGCGGCCATGATCCCGAGTTGCGTG
>DASSPF010000027.1:0-4473 GCA_035699805.1 Candidatus Limnocylindria bacterium
CTGGCGACCAACCCGTGGCTCTGGCTGGCGCTCGCCGTCATCAGCGGCGCCGCGGCGCTCGCGCTGCAGCGGAGACTTCGCCGGGCCTAGGTCACGTTCATACTCGAACGGTGCCCGAGCGCCTCATCCTCATCGACTCCAACTCGCTCATCTACCGCGGGTTCTTCGCCATCCCCGCGCTCACCACGACCAAGGGCGAGCTCTCGAACGCCACGTTCGGATTCGCGTCGATCTTCCTGAAGGCCATCGAGGAGATCCGGCCGCAGCACATCGCCGCCGCCTTCGACCTGCCGGGGAAGACCTTCCGTCACGAGAAGGACGCGACGTACAAGGCCACGCGCAAGCCCATGCCCGACGAGCTGCGGCCGCAGTTCGAGCGCGTGAAGGAGCTCCTCGACCGCTTCGGCGTGCCGATGTTCTCGCTGCCTGGCTACGAGGCGGACGACGTGATCGGCGCACTCGCGCGCCAGGCGGAGGCGGCCGGGCTCGAGGCGATCATCGTCTCGGGCGACCTCGACCCGCTCCAGCTCGTCACGCCGAACGTGAAGCTCTTCACCACCCGCATGGGCTTCCAGAACACGGTCATCTACGACGAGGCGAAGATCCAGGAGCGGTACGGGCTGGCCCCCTCGCAGATGGTCGACTTCAAGGCCCTCAAGGGCGACACCACCGACAACATCCCCGGCGTGCCGGGTGTGGGCGAGAAGACCGCAGCGAAGCTCATCGCCGAGAAGGGCGACCTCGAGGGCGTGTACGCCGATCTCGCCGGCTACACGCCCAAGCTGCGCGAGTCGCTGGCGGCGCACCGCGAGCAGGTGTTCAAGAGCCGCGAGATGGCCACCATCGTCACGGACCTCCCGGTGACCCTGGACACCGCGCGGACGCGCTGGCGTGGCTACGACCGCGCGGCGGTGCTGGACCTCTTCCGCGATCTGGAGTTCCGCAGCCTTATCCCGCGCCTGCCGCCGGCCGACGCGAACCTCACCGCGAGCGCGCCCGCGGCCGCCCGGCCGGGGCAGCTCTCCCTCGGCCTGGAGCCGGCCACTCCCGCGTCGGCGCCGCCGGTGGAGACCGCGCTCCTCACGTCCGAGACCGCGGTCCAGGCGGCGGCGGCCGCGCGCGAGCACGGGCGGCTCGCGATCCACGCCGACGTCGACCTGGGGCGGCACCCCGACCTCGCCGGTCTCGGTCTCGCGGCCGGCGACGGCGTCTGGTACCTCCCGGTGACGGCGGACGTGCCCGCGCCGCTTGCGGAGATCCTCGCCGACGAGCGGATCGCCAAGACGCTGCACGACGCGAAGACCGCGCGTCGCGCGCTGCGCCGCGCCGGTGCCGAGCTGCGCGGCGTGCGCATGGACACCATGCTCGCCTCGTACCTGGTGAATGCGAGCCGCCGGTACCACGCGCTCGAGGACCTCGCCGCCGAGCGCCTGAAGCTCGAGGTGCCGGTCCTGCCGGTCCCCGACCGCCGCGACCGCACCCGGGTCGCGACGCAGGAGGAGCGCCTCGCGCGCGCCGGTGCCGGCGCGGTCGCCGCGTGGAGGCTCGGCGAGCTCTTCGACGCGGACCTTGACCGCCTCGGCATGCGCTCGCTCTTCGAGACGGTCGAGCTCCCGCTGGTCGACGTCCTCGTCGAGATGGAGGAAGCGGGCATCGCGGTGGACGTGGACTACCTGCGCTCGCTCGGAGAGGAGTTCGCCCGCGAGGTCGCGCGCATCGAGGCCGAGGCGCACGCGGCGGTCGGCCACGAGTTCCCCATCAACTCGCCCAAGCAGCTGGCCACGCTCCTCTTCGAGGAGCTGAAGCTGCCGCGCGGCCGGCGGACCGCGACGGGGTACTCCACCGACGCGACGGTGCTCGAGGAGCTCCGCGGCGCGCACCCGGTGGTGGAGAAGGTCCTCGAGTACCGCGAGATCGAGAAGCTGCGCTCGACGTACGCGGAGGGCCTGGGCGCGCTCATCGATCCGCGCACGCGCCGCGTCCACACCACGTTCGACCAGGCCGTGGCCGCGACCGGCCGGCTCTCCAGCAAGAACCCCAACCTGCAGAACATCCCCATCCGCACCCCGCTCGGCCGCCGCATCCGGCGGGCGTTCGTGAGCGGCGGTCCCGATCGCGCGCTCGTTGCCGCGGACTATTCGCAGATCGAGCTGCGCGTCCTCGCGCATGTCTCGGGCGACCCGGAGCTCACGCGCGCCTTCCGCGAGGGCGCCGACGTGCATCGCCGCACCGCGGCGGCCGGATTCGGCGTGGCCGAGGACGAGGTGACGCGCGAGCAGCGCGATGTCGCGAAGATGCTGAACTTCGGGATCGTGTACGGCATGAGCGACTTCGGCCTCGCCTGGCGCATGAAGATGGCGCGCGACGAGGCGCAGCGCTTCATCGACGAGTACTTCAAGCGGTATGCGCAGGTACGCCGGTACGTGATCGAGACGAAGGCGTTCTGCATGGAGCAGGGGTACGTCGAGACGCTCCTCGGACGTCGCCGCTACATCGCCGACATGACCAGCCCCAACAGCGGCATCCGTGGCGCGGCCGAGCGCATGGCCATCAACATGCCCATCCAGGGCACCGCCGCCGACATCATGAAGATCGCCATGCGGCGCGTGTACGACCGCCTCACCGCGGAGCGGCTGCGCGCGCGCGTGCTCCTCCAGGTGCACGACGAGCTCGTCGCCGAGGTCCCGCGCGCCGAGGTCGAACGCGTCGGCGCCCTGCTTCGCGAGGAGATGTCGGGGGCGTACGCGCTCGACGTCCCACTGGTGGTCGACGTGCGGACCGGGGACAACTGGGACGAGATGAAGCGCGTCGAGGGGCCCGCACCTGCCTGAGCTGCCCGAGGTCGAGACGATCGCGCGTCAGCTCCAGGGCCTGGTGGTGGGCCGGCGCGTCGCGGCGTTCGCCTCACACTGGCACCGCGTCACCGAGCCGGTGCCCGCCGCGCACTTCGCGGCGCGGCTGGTGGGCCGCGAGATCACCCGGGTGGGGCGGCGCGGGAAGTTCGTGGTCATCGAGCTGGACGGCGACGAGGCGCTCATCGTCTCGCTGCGCATGACCGGCCGGCTGCTCTTCCGTGAGCACGGCGCCCCCGACGACACGTTCGTCCGCGCCGTCGTGCGCTTCGAGGATGGGACGCTCCTGCGCTTCGCGGACACCCGCAAGTTCGGACGGATGGCCATCGTCGACCGCGCCGACCTGAGCGCGGCACCGCGCCGGCATGCCGCGGGCACCCCGCTGCATCGCTCGCTCGGCGTCGAGCCGCTCTCTCGCGCGTTCACCGTCCGCACCTTGGCGGATCTCCTGCGGCGCCGCGCGCGCGCCGCGATCAAGCCGCTCCTGCTCGACCAGCGCGCCATCGCCGGGGTGGGGAACATCTATGCCATCGAGGCGCTCTGGCGCGCGCGGATCCACCCGCTGCGCGCGGCCGGCTCGCTGCGCGCGGCCGAGGTCGCGCGGCTCCACGAGGCCATCCGCTGGGTGCTCCGCAAGGGCATCCGCTTCGGCGGCGCGTCCCGGCGTGACTACGTGGACGCGCGTGGCGAGAGCGGCCGCATGCAGCAGGAGTTCATGGTCTACGGGCGTGCCGGGGAGCCCTGCCCGCGCTGCGGCCGCGGCATCGTCCGGACGGTCGTGGGCGGCCGCGGGACGTTCCACTGCCCACGCTGCCAGCGCGCACCGTCATCATGAAGGTGCCATGAGCCTCATCTCCGTCCAGGCCGTCGGGCGCACGTTCGCCGACCGTGTCCTGCTGCGCGACGTCTCGTTCCGCATCGCGCAGGGCGACCGCGTCGGCCTGGTCGGTCCGAACGGCACGGGCAAGACGACGCTCCTGCGCATGGCCGCGGGCCTGGAGGAGCCGGATAACGGCATCGTCGCGTACGCGCGCGGGACGCGGCTCGGCTTCCTCCGCCAGGAGCTCCTCGTCGACGCCACGGGGACCGTCGATGAACACGCGCGCGGTGCCGCGGCGCACCTGCGCGAGCTCGAGGCGGAGCTGCGCGAGCTGGAGCATCGTCTGGGCGACGCCGATCAGGAGACGCTCGATCGCTATGCGGATCTGCAACACCACTTCGACCATGCCGGCGGCTACGACTTCGAGGGGACGCTGCGGCGGGTGCTCTCCGGTCTCGGGCTGGCGGACCTGGTGCACCGCGAGGTGCGCACGCTCTCCGGCGGCGAGCGGACGCGGCTCGGACTCGCGCGCCTCTTGCTCGACGACCCCGACGTGCTCCTGCTGGACGAGCCGACGAACCACCTCGACGTGGCGGCGCTGGAGTGGCTCGAGACCTACCTCGTCGAGCGCGACGTCACCGCCATCGTCTCGTCGCATGACCGCTGGTTCCTCGACCGTGTCACGGCGCGCACGCTCTCCATCGAGGACCGCACCGTCATCGAGTACCGCGGCGCGTACACGCAGTACCGCCGTCAGCGCACCGAGCGCGAGGCGGCGCAGGCGACCGCCGCCGCTCGCCA
>DASSPF010000028.1:0-5483 GCA_035699805.1 Candidatus Limnocylindria bacterium
CGGCGTCGCCGAGGTCGCTCGCGACGGCCCCCGCCGCGTCCTCCATCGCCACGCCATCCTCGCGCTCGATGTCTTCGTGCGCCTCGCCGTTCTCCTCGGCGACATCGTCGAGCGTGTCCTCGGCCTCCTCGTCGACGTCGCCCATCCCCTGCTCCTGCGGCGTCACCGCGGTGCGGGCGGGCGGCGGCGTGCGCGTGTCGGCCGGCGCGACGTTGCGGCGACGCTGCCGCAGCGCCTCGTACAAGACCACCGTGCCCGCGGCGGCGGCGTTCAGCGACGCGACCGACCCCTCCATGGGGATGCGCACCACCTGGTCGCACCCCTCCAGCACCAGTCGGCGGATGCCCTCGGCCTCCCCACCGATGACGATGGCGGTCGGTCCGCGATAGTCGACCTCGTCATAGAGGAGCTCGCCGGACTCGTCGGTGCCGACGACCCAGATGCCCTTCTCCTTCAGCGCGTCGATGGCCTGCCGCAGGTTCGCGACGTCGGCGATCATCAAGTGCTCGCTCGCGCCGGCGCTCGTCTTCGCCACCGCGGGCGTGATGCCCACCGAACGGTGCTTGGGGATGATGACCCCGTCCACACCGGTGCCCTCCGCGGAGCGGAGGAGCACACCGAAGTTCTGGGGATCCTGGAGCGAGTCGATCGCGAGGACCAACGCGGGCTCCGAGAGCGTCTCGAGGTGGAGGATGAGCTCGTCGAGCTCGACGCCCGCCTTGCCCTCCACGATCGCGACGACGCCCTGGTGACCCTCGATCGGCGAGAGCCGCTGGACCTCCATCGGCTCGACGTAGCGCACGAAGATGTGGCGCTGCTGCGCCTCCTCGATGAGCTCGTTCACCGGTCCGGTGCGCGTGCCGCGCTCGTTCGAGATGAACAGGCGCTTCACCACGCGTCCGGCGCGGATCGCCTCGAGCACGGCGTGCGGCCCGGCGATCGGCTCCCCCGCCTCGTGCGACGGCGCCGCCTGCGCGCGCGGGCCGGCCGTCACGCGGCGGATCTGATCGGTGTACGCCGCACCCGTGCCGCGACGTGGGCCACGCATGCCGCCGCCCATCGGGCGGCCACCGGGCGTGCCGCGGAAGCCACCCGGCCCCGCGGGCCGGAAGCCGCCGCCCATCCCGGGCGAACGGAAGCCGCCGACGCCGCCACCCGCCGCCGGTCGGGATCCGGCGACCCAGCCGGGTCCGCGGAAGGCCGGACGGCTGCGCTGCTGCTGACGGCGCTCGTACGCGGCAAGCTCACGCGCCTGCGAGGACTCCTCGTCGTCGCGCGGCGGCATGGCCGGACGCGGCCCCATCTGGCCCACCTGGCCCATTTGGCGGGGCGGCAGCGGGCCACGCGGGGCGCCGAAGCGCTGGCCACCCGGTGCGGCGCCGCCGCGACCGCGGCGACCGCGGCGGCGGGGACGGTCGCGGAAGTCGCCACCACCGGCGTTCGGAGTGTTGAAGGAGCGCGGCGCGTCCGGGGGTGCGGCCTCTCCCTGCGGCTCGTCCTGGCGCGGTGCGGGGTCCTCGTGGCGCCCCTCGGACTCTTCCATGGTCACGCTCCTTTATCGGTGCCGCGCTCCCAGCGCTGACCGTCCTTGGTGTCCTTGACGCGTATGCCGAATCTGCGCTCGAGCTCGTCGCGGAGCTCGTCGGATCGCTTGAAGTCCTTCTTCGCGCGCGCGGCCTCACGCTCGGTGAGGAGGCCCCGCGCCTCCGCCGGGAGATCGCTCGACGCCGCGGCGCGGTCGCGGAGCGAGAGGCCAAGGACGCGGTCCATGTCGAACAGCAGGCCCAGCGCGCGCCGCTTCGTGGAGAGGTCGCCGGTGGCGGCGTGCCCCACCGCCGCCTCCGCCTGCGCGAGCGCCGCCGCGGTGTTCAGATCGTCGGCGATCGCGTTCGCGAACGCGACGCCGATCGGGTCGTCCGCGGCGGGGGCGGCGCTCTCGCCGCCGGTGGCCTGCCACGCGTCGGCGATGACACCGCGCCACTTGTCCAGACGCGTCTGTGCGGCCTGCAGCCCCTCCCAGGTGAAGTCGAGACCCTTGCGGTAGCTCGTGCCGAGGGCCAGGAGCCGGAAGGCCAGTGGATCGAACCCGCGCTCCTCTATCTCCGCGAGACGGAGGAAGCCGCCGGCGGACTTCGCCATCTTGGCGCTGTCGAGGCGCAGGAAGCGCGTGTGCATCCAGTGGCGCACGAACGGCTTCCCTGTGGCGGCCTCCGACTGCGCGATCTCGCACTCGTGGTGCGGGAAGAGGTGGTCCTCGCCCCCAGAGTGCATGTCGAACGTCTCGCCGAGGTACTTCATCGACATGGCCGAGCACTCGATGTGCCATCCGGGGTTGCCGCGCCCCCACGGAGAGTCCCACTGCTGCAGGTCGCCCGGCTTCGCCGCGCGCCAGAGCGCGAAGTCGAACGCGCTCCGCTTGTTGGGGTTCACCTCGACGCGCGCACCGGCCTGACGCGCGTCGGGCGGCTCGGGGTTGAGCCTGGTCCCGTACCCGGGGAAGGTGGCGGTGTCGAAGTACACGCCGTCGGCCGCGACGTACGCATGCCCCTTGGCGATGAGCCGCTCGATGAGCTCGATCATCTCCGTGATGTGCTCGGTCGCCTTGCAGATGACGTGCGGCTCGAGGATGTTCAGCTTGGCGCGGTCGATCATGAACTGCTTCGTGTAACGCTCGGCGATGACGAGCGGGTCGACGTTCTCGCGCCGCGCGCCCACCGCCATCTTGTCCTCGCTCCCGCTGTCGGCATCGCCGACGAGATGGCCAGCGTCGGTGATGTTCATGACCTGCTGGACCCGAAGACCCGCGTACTCGAACGTGCGGCGTGCGACGTCGGCGGTCAGGTAGCTGTAGAGGTTGCCGATGTGCTGGTAGTCATAGACGGTCGGCCCGCAGTTGTAGACGGAGAGCTGCCCGCGGACGAGCGGCTCGAGCTCACGGACCGAGCGGGTGGCGCTGTCGTACATCCGGATCGCGGGACGGTCGGCTGCGATGATGCCCTCTCCTTCACTGGTCGAGGTGCGCGATGGCGAGCGCGGCGATCGCCTCTCCTGCGCCGATGGTCCCCAGACCATCGTTCGTCGTCGCCTTGACGCTCACACGGTCGACGCCGATACCGAGCGCCCCGGCGATCGCCTCGCGCATCGCCTGCACGTGTGGTGCGAGGCGCGGCGCCTGGGCGATGACCGTGGCGTCCAGCGATCCGACGCTGTACCCGTGTCCGCGGACGAGCCCACCGACCCGACGCAGCAGCTCCAGGCTGCGCGCCCCCGCATACGCGGGATCCTCGCTCGGGAAGTGGCGACCGAGATCTCCGAGATTCGCGGCACCGAGGAGCGCGTCCATGAGCGCGTGTAGCAGGACGTCGCCGTCGGAGTGACCCACGAGCCCCATCGGGTGCTCGATCGCGACACCGCCGAGAGTGAGCCGGCGATCCGCCGCGAGACGATGGATATCGTAGCCGATGCCGACCCTCACGAGAGGGCCGCCAGGGGAAAGCCCACGAGGCCCTTGTCCACCAGCTCCCGGGCGTAGGCCAGGTCCTCGAAGGTCGTGATCTTCAGGTTGCGCCGCTCGCCAAGCACCATCCGCGGCGTGATCCCAGCGTTCGCCAGGGCCGCCGCGTCGTCGCTGAACGAGGCGTCGCCGGCGGCGACGCGCGCCCGAGCCAGGAGCTCGCGGCGGAAGACCTGCGGCGTCTGCACCGACCAGAGGCCCTCGCGCGAGATCTCCTCCGTCGCGACCCCGATCTCGTCGGCGCGGCGCACGGTGTCCGCGAGCGGCAGTCCGGCGACCGCCGAGCCCTCACGCATCGCGATATCGACGCAGCGCGCGAAGAGGCTCGGTGGGACGAACGGGCGAGCGGCGTCGTGGATGGCGATGATCTCGGCGCCGCCCGCCACGTCGAGCGCGCGCCACGACGATGCGGTGCGTGTGGGCCCGCCGGCGATGACGCGCGCGCGGTCCGCGGCGACCACGGCCACCGCACTCACGCGCTCGGCGGGCGCGGTGATGACGATCTCCTCGAAACAGCCTGCGGCCACGCCGGCCGCGATGCTCCAGGCGACGACCGGCTGGCCGCCGAGGTCCGCGAGGACCTTGTCGACGCCGGCCCGAGTGGCACTGCCCGCGGCGAGGATCGCGAGGACGCGTCGCACTAATGGCTGCTCGGCGCTCTCGGCCTGCGGATGTCGATGACCTCGCCCTTGGGCTGCGCGAAGATCATCCGGCCGCCCACGGTCTGGAGCACGCGCATCACCGTCACGGTGACCTCGCCCGTGCCCTGGTAGCGCGCCCCGCTTTCCACGACCACCATCGTGCCGTCCTCGAGATACGCCACTCCCTGTCCGGGCTCCTTGCCCTCCTGGATGACGCGTACGGTGAGCTCGTCGCTCGGCAGGACCACCGGGCGCACCGCCTTCGCGAGATCGTTCACGTTGAGCACAGTCACGCCCTGGAGCTCCGCCACGCGGTTCAGGCCGTAGTCGTTGGTCATGATCGGGACGCCCATGCTCTTGGCGAGGGTCACGAGCTTGCCGTCCGCGCCGGCGCCCGGCGGGTCGGCGTCGAGGAGCTCGATGCGGACAGTGGCCTCCTTCTGCATCTTCTGGAGCATCTCCAGGCCGCGGCGCCCGCGCTCGCGCCGGGTGCCCTCTGACGAATCGGCGAAGTGCTGCAGCTCGGCCAGGATGAAGCGCGGCACGACCAGCGTGCCGCGAATGAAGCCGCTCTTCACCACGTCGGCGACGCGGCCGTCGATGATCACGGAGGTATCGAGGAGCGCACGCTCCTGACCGACGCGCTCGTGCTTGCCGTGCCGGATGTCGCGGACGAGCGCGCCCAGCTCCACGCGCTTGATCGTGCCCGCGGCACCGCCACCCAGACCGAGCAGGATCGCGCCGACGATCGGCGCGAACCTCCCTAGGTTGTCGGGAAGGAACGAGAGCGGGAACGCCAGGAAGAGCGCGAGGACGAGGCCGACGCCGGCGCCGAACGCGCCGCCCACCAGATCGCCCGCCGACGCGTCGTGGATGCGCGTTGCGACGGCGCGCGCCGGACGAACGGTGACGTAGGGTGCGCCGAGCCAGCCGAGGATCGCGCACGCAGTGGCCAGGAGGAACACGACGAGGACCTGGTTGCTGACGGGCGTGACGTGCGTGACCTCGAGCAGCGAGGCGCCCAGATAAAAGCCGAAGATCCAGCCGATGAGTGCTGCGGTGAGACGGAGGAATGCCACGCTGTCCACTCCTTTCTATAGCTCTGGTCGCGGCAGACCCACGCCGTCCGGCCGATGAAGATGTGGCCGCCGACGGTCCGCGTGCATGCCGCCGAAGATGGATGGATCACGACGCGAGTGTATCGGCCGCTCGCTAGCCTTCCGCTATCCCCGATCGGGTGAGCGCCTCGCGCAGCGTGGCCGCACCCACCACCTCGAGGCCCGTCCCATTGAGGTCGCCAAGGCTCGCCTGCGGCACGACGGCGCGCG
>DASSPF010000029.1:0-15347 GCA_035699805.1 Candidatus Limnocylindria bacterium
GCCGGCCGCTCGCGTGCCGCACGCTCGACGGTCACCGCCATCGCCTTCTCCTTCCTTCGTCCGAGAACGAAGAAGGCCTCCCTGTTCGGGAGGCCTTCTGTGTCTGCTGGTGCGCGCTGTGTGTGCCGCTATCCCCCCGAACGGACGTACGCCCTCTGAATGAGGACGATGCCAAGAAGGACGAGCAGCCCGCGCAGCGAGGTCATGTGCGGGCCAGTGAACCCGCCGCGGATACCCACGGTCAAGGTCGGCGGACGCGTTTGTGCAGCCTGCATCACGATGCGACGCTCGCGAGCGCGCGCCGCCCGAGGATCGCCAGACGCAGCGCGAGCCTGCTATCGGGATCGTCGAGATCCGCGCCGGTGAGCTTCGCGATGCGCCGCAGCCGATGGCGCACGGTGTTGCGATGGAGGAACAGCTGCCGCGCGACCGAGTTCAGATTGCCCTGCATGCGCAGATACGCCTCGAGCGTGTCGACGAGCTCGGCGTGCCGGTCGTCCGCGACGAGCGGGCCGAGCATCCGCTCGGCGAACGCGCGCACCTCGTGGGTCGGCTGATTCAGGACGAAGCAGTAGGGGCCGAGCTCGTCGAAGTGCGTCGTGCGGCCGGGACCATGGAGCCCGCGGCCGATGACCAGCGCGTGCTCCGCCTGCACCAGCGCGAAATGCGCGCCGGTGACACCGCTCTTCGGCCCGGCCACACCGGCCGCCAGCTGCGCGTCGCCGATCCGCTCCGAGACCTCCCGGCGCACGCGCTCGCCCTCCGCGCGCGCATCGGCCCGGTCGTCCACCTCGAGGAGCACGCTCACGCCGCTCGCGCCGCGGAGCACGCGAGCGTCGCCCGGGACGGCGGCGGTCACGGCCTCCTTGAGGCCGCCGTTCCGCCCGCCCCCGGCGAGCACGATCGCGATGTATCTCCGGTCGCTCGTGGCCGTCCCTCCAAGAACGAAGAAGGCCTCCCCGGTGAGGGGAGGCCTTCGGTTCGTTCGATCTTGGTTCCGCCGGTCTAGCTGCCGCCCCCCAACGCGTCATGCCCCGTCATAAGGACGAGGTGCAGGACGACGATGCAGATCGGCTGGGTCATGTGTGACCGGAGGTTAGCCGCCAGAACGGCCATGAGTCAACGTGCACCGTCCGCCACCTGGTGGGCGCTTGGTGTCAGTGCGTGCGCACGCTTGCGCATGCCGCAAATGTGTGGCCGCTGCGACGCGGCTGGGTCCGCTGAGCTCGTCCGCCGTGGCGTGACGTGGCCCGACGGTCCATTCGCACGACAATGTCCGGGTGCGCAACACGACCTCGCTCGACCGCGCCAGGATCAAGGTGCTCCTCCTGGAGAACATCCACCAGAGCGCCATCGACGCCTTCACCGCCGGTGGATACACGAGCGTCGTCGCACTGCCGACGTCCCTTTCCGGCGCCGACCTCGCCGACGCCGTCGGCGACGCGCACATCCTCGGCATCCGCTCGCGCACCGAGGTGCCGACGGCGATCCTCGCGCGCGCGCCCAAGTTGATCGCGATCGGCTGCTTCAGCATCGGGACCGACCAGGTGGATCTGGACGCCGCTCAGCTGGCGGGCGTCCCCGTGTTCAACGCGCCGTTCTCCAATACCCGCAGCGTCGCCGAGCTCGTCATCGGCGAGATCGTGATGCTCTGCCGGGGGATCCCGGAGCGGAACGCGGCCGCGCATCGCGGCGAGTGGATGAAGACGGTCGCCGGCGCGACCGAGGTGCGCGGGAAGACCCTCGGCATCGTGGGGTACGGGCACATCGGCACGCAGGTGGGCCTGCTCGCCGAGGCGCTCGGGATGCGCGTGATCTTCCACGACATCGAGACCAAGCTCGCGCTCGGCAACGCCGCGGGCGTGGACTCGCTCGCCACGCTCCTGGCGCGAGCCGACGTGGTCACGCTCCATGTGCCGGAGACGCCGCAGACGCGCGGGATGATCGGTGCGCGCGAGCTCGCCCAGATGCGGACCGGTGCCCGTCTCATCAACGCGTCGCGAGGCACGGTGGTGGACGTCGACGCGCTCGCTCACGCCCTCGAGACCAGGCATCTTGCCGGCGCCGCGGTCGACGTCTTCCCGAGCGAGCCGTCGGCGAGCGGCGACGAGTTCCGTTCGCCCCTGCGCCGCTTCGACAACGTGCTCCTCACGCCGCACATCGGCGGAAACACGGTCGAAGCACAGGAGGGCATCGGCGGCGAGGTGGCGGCGAAGCTCATCCGGTACAGCGACAACGGCTCCACGCTCACCGCTGTGAACTTCCCGGAGGTCGCGCTGCCGGAGCACCCCGGCAAGCACCGCCTGCTGCACATCCACCGCAACGAGCCGGGCGTGCTCGCCCAGGTGAACAGCGTGCTCTCCCGCTCGGGCATCAACATCGCGAGCCAGTACCTGCAGACGAGCGGGAAGGTGGGCTACGCGGTCATCGACGTGGACGGCATCGATCGCCCGGTGAGCCTTGGGCTCAAGAAGGAGCTCGACGCCATCGCCGCCACCATCCGCACTCGCGTCCTGTACTGACGCGGCCGGACGCTACCAGCCGCTGCTCAGCCACCGCTCATCGCCGGCAGAAGCTCCACCTTCGCGCTCGCGAGCGGTGTCGTCGGATCGAGATATCGCGCGTCCTCGCCGTCCACGAAGACGGTGATGAAGCTCCCGAACGCGCCGTCGCGCAGCACCCGTGCGGCGAGGTCGGGATAGCGCGCCGCGATCGCCGCGGGGAGCGCGCCGAGATCGCTCGCCTCGATGGGCACGATGGTCTGGCCACCCACGGTCGCGCGCAGCGGCGTGGGGAGGCGCAGCGTGGCGCCCATCACAGCACCTCCGCGTAGGCCACCGCGAATTCGTCGGCGTCCGCCGCGATGACATCGCGAAGCGACACCACCGCGGGCTCCTGTTTGTGGCCGTTCCCGGTGAGATAGAGGACCACGGTCTCGTCCGCGTGGAACACCCCACGCCGCGCGAGCTCGCGTGCGGTCGCCACCACCACGCCGCCCGCGGGCTCCACGAAGACACCCTCTGCCGTGGCGAGGAGCGAGATCGCGTCGCGGATGTCGTCGTCGCTCACCGACGCCGCGCTCCCGTGCGACTCGCGGATCACGCCCACCGAGCCGTCACCGTCGGCGGGCGCGCCGATCGCGAGCGACCGCGCGATGGTCGCCGGCGCGCGCACCGGTGCGACCGCGCGCCAGTTGTCGAGCACCGCGTCCGACACCGGCGCGCAGCCGGCGGGCTGGGCCGCGTGGATGTGGCAGTGCTCGCCATTCACCAGGCCGGTGGCGCGCAGCTGCGCCACCGCGGTGGCGGTGCGCGTGAGCAGCGCCCCCGACCCCACCGGGACCACGACGTGGTGCGGCAACGCCCAGCCG
This sequence comes from Candidatus Limnocylindria bacterium, assembly GCA_035699805.1. Lineage (GTDB taxonomy): Bacteria > Chloroflexota > Limnocylindria > P2-11E > P2-11E > CF-39. Next base: position 3,371 of record DASSPF010000029.1, read on the forward strand.
AGCTGCTCCGCGCATTCGAAGAGCAGGGTCTTGGAGCCCTCCGCGTAGTACGGCCGCAGCGTGAAGTTCACGAAGCCCCAGCCGTGCTCGTCGGCGAGGCGCCCGCACAGGCGGTTCACCTGGTCGTACGTGCCGCGCACGCGCACCACCTGCGCGCCGTACGCGGCGGCGCTCGCGATCTTGCCCGGCTCGGTCGACTCGGGCACGAACACGAATGCGCGCAGGCCGCTCCGCGCCGCGGCGGCGGCCACCGCACCAGCGAGGTTGCCGGTGGAGGCGCAGGCGATGGTGTCGAGGCCCAGCTCGAGCGCGCGCGCCAGCGCGATCGCCACCGGGCGGTCCTTGAACGAGAGCGTGGGATTGCGCGTGTCGTCCTTCAGGTAGAGCCGCCCGATGCCCAGAGCGGTGCCCAGACGGGGCGCGGCAAGGAGCGGCGTCCACCCCACCGCGGCGTGCGCGGGCGGGTCGGCGATGGGTAGCAGCGCGGCGTAGCGCCAGAGGCTGCGCGGCCCGCGCTCGATCCCTAGGCGCAGCGCGCCGGTGTCGAATGAGGCGAGGTCGTACTCGGGCTCGATCGGGCCCAGACACTCGCTGCAGACATAGCGCTCGTCCGCCGGCTGGAGCACGCCGCAGGCGCGGCAGCGCAGACCGCGGAGCGCGGACCGTGTGCCAGCGCTCTCGGGCGTGCCGGGGCGGGTCGATGCGGTGGATCCTGTGGCTGCGGCGGGTGCGGTGGCCATCGTTCGTCCTCCAAATGAAAAGGCCCCCGGTTACCGAGGGCCTTTGTGATCGTTGCCGCGACGGGCTACGCCCGCGTCACATCCAACGCCACAAAGGCCTCGACATCGAGGCCATGGCCATGGACATGGCGATCGCGGAGCGGGTCATGAGGCGCCGACGCTACGCTCCGGCCGACCGCGTGGTCAACGGATGCGGGCACAACGCACAACGGCATAGCCTGACGGGGTGAAGCTCGACGCGTTCCTCCCGCCCCTCGCGATCGAGGACGCCGCGGGCGCCGCGGGTCGGATCGAGCGTGACGGCTTTCACGGCCTGTGGGTGACCGAGACCCAGGTGGACCCGTTCCTGCCGCTCGCCGTCGCGACGACATGCACGACACGGCTGCGACTGGGGACCGGGATCGCCGTGGCCTTCGCCCGCAGCCCCATGGTCACGGCCATGGACGCATGGGCGATCCAGCGTGCGAGCGGCGGCCGCCTGGACCTCGGGCTCGGCACGCAGGTGCGCGCGCACATCGAGCGCCGGTTCTCGATGTCGTACGACCGCCCCGCCAAGCGCATCAGGGAGTACGTCGCGGCGCTCCGCCACATCTGGGGCGCGTTCCAGCACGAGCACCGCCTCGCGTTCAAGGGCGACCACTACGCCTTCGACCTCATGACGCCGTTCTTCGACCCCGGACCGATCGAGCATCCGCGGATCGCGGTGCACCTCGCCGCGGTGAATCCGCTCATGTACCGCGTCGCCGCCGAAGTCGCCGACGGCATCGTCGGACATCCCTTCTCCACGCCGTCGTACCTCCGCGAGGTCGCGCTCCCGGCCGTCATGAGCGGGCTTGCGACGGCGGGTCGGGACCGTGGGTCGTTCGAGATCACTTGCCCGGTGTTCACGCTCTGCGACGCATCGCCCACGTTCGACCACGACCACGCCTACGTTCGCGCACAGATCGGCTTCTATGGGTCCACGCCCACCTACCGCGCCGTGCTGGCGCACCACGGCTGGGAGGCCGTCGGCGAGGAGCTCTCGACGCTGGTGCGCGGGCGACGCTTCGACGCGCTCGCCGGGCTCGTCACCGACGAGATGCTCGATGCTTTTGTGACCCGCGCACCCACGTACGCCGAACTCGGTGCGCGGCTACGCGAGCGGTATGCCGGCGTGCTCGACCGCGTCGCGCTGTATCACGACGCGGCGACCATCGGGGGCGAGAGCGTGCGCGAGCTGGCGCGAGCGCTCGCCGGCTAGAAGTTCCCTCGCGAGACGACCTGCTCGAAGCGGTCGCGCGCCTGGTCCCAGCGGTGCAGCACTCGCGTGCGCGCCTCGCCGCCGCTCACACCGACCAGCTCGTGGATGCCCACGACGACGCGGCGGGTGGGGTGCTCCCATTCGCCCAGCGAGCGGATGTGGACGACGATCTCGAGCCGCGCCAGGTCGGCGTCCGGGACGTCGTTGCGCCGGATGATCTCGATGGCGTCCTCCACCGAGTCGGCGTGCAGCGACGCGGTGAGCGCGGTCCCACCGGCGATCGCGGCGAAGGCCTGCCGCACCTTCGGTCCCCAGACGTATCCCTCGGTCACGGCCTGCTGGCTCACCTCCGGGACGTAGAGGTAGCCGCCCCTGGCCTCGCGCGCGAGCGCCGCTACGTCGGTGCCGTCGACGCCAAGCTCGCGCACGGGCGCGCCGTCCTGCCGCGCCACGTCGAGCACCGCCTGGAGGACCGTACTTTTTCCCGCAAGACGCGGGAGCGCGATCACCAGGTACGAGCGGCGCGCGAGCGCCGCCTCGCGGAGCGTCTCGGCCATCTCCGCCGACATCGTGCGGTTCGCGACGAGGTCCGCGAGCGCTATCTCTGCCACGGTCGGTCACTCTAGACTCACGCCCTCATGCGAGCCATCGATCTGGGCGATCGCGCGGCACAGGATCCGGGCACCGTCGGCCACAAGGCCGCCAACCTCGCTCGTCTGGCCTCGGCGTTCCGCGTCCCGCCGGCGTTCTGCCTCTCCACGGCCGTGTACGACGAGCTCAAGGGCGCGCTCGCCCCGGACGGCGACGCGGCTCGCGCCGCCCTTCGCGGCGTCGTCGCCGAGGCGTACGCACGCCTGGGCGCCGCCGTCGGTGAGCCCGACGTGCGCGTCGCCGTGCGCTCGTCCGCGACCGGCGAGGACGGCACGGACGCGTCGTTCGCCGGCCAGCACGAGACGATCCTCGACGTGCAGGGCACCGACGCGGTGGTCGAGGCGGTGCTCGAGTGCTGGCGGTCGGCGGGGAACGAGCGTGTCACGGCCTACCGGCGGCAGAAGGGCATCGACGCGCCGGTCCACGTCGCGGTCCTCGTCCAGCAGATGGTCCGCTCCGACGTCTCGGCCATCGCCTTCGGGGTCGACCCGGTGAGCGGCGACGGGAGCGTCATCGTCATCGACGCCGCGCGTGGACTCGGCGACAAGATCGCCTCGGGCGAGGTCACCCCCGACCGCTACGTCGTCCTGCGCGAGGATCTCGCGGTGCGCGGGCCCGCGGACGGAACGCTCAGCGCGGACGAGGCGCGCGGCATCGCGAAGCTCGTGCTGGCGCTCGAGCAGGAGAACGGCCACGCGGTCGACGTCGAGTGCGCCTACGCCGCGGACCAGCTCTACCTGCTCCAGTGCCGCCCGATCACCACCCTCGCGAGCGCGTTCCCGGTGGAGTGGTCGCACCCAGACGATGCGAAGCTCCACTGGCGGCGCGAGGACGCGCATCAGAGCGGACCGTCCAGGCGCCTCGCCCTCGCGGTGTGGCGGAACAGCCCGGGGTACGGCGTGCGCAAGCGCGCGGAGATCGACGACCTGCCGATGGCGCCGCGCTTCGAGCCCTTCCACGGCCGCCTGTATCTCGCGGTCGAGCGGCGCCGGCGCGACGGCGACATGAGCGAGCTGCAGCAGCGCGCCACCGCTCGTGTCCGCGCGCGGGCGCGCACCTGGCGCCGCGTGTGGGACGAGGAGTACGTGCCGCGCCTGCACGCGCACTACGCCTGGATCGACGCAGCCATCGCGGAGGTCCCCACCGCGCCGCTCGCGACGATCACCACGCGCTGGGATGAGCTCTGGCCGCGTCTGCACGACATCTGGACGATGCACATGCTCACCACCGGCGCGGCATATCCGATCATGGACGAGCTCGCGGAGACGTACGAGCGCCTGACCGGCGGCAGCACCGCCGAGGCGCTCAAGCTCACGCAGGCGCGCACACCAGCGCTCCAGCGACTCGCCCGCGACTTCCACGCGCTGCTCCGCCTGTACGCCGGCAGCGACCGTGCCGCGTTCGAGCGCGCTGCGGATGCGTTCGTCGCCGCCCACGGCAACCTCGGCTCATCGGGCGAGGACGTCGCCGACCCGACGTGGCAGGACGACCGCGGGCTCCTCATGGCCGAGCTCGACCGGCGCGCCGCGCATCCTGAGGAGGATCCCGATGCCCGCACCGCGCGACTCATCGCCGAGGGCGACGCCATCGCCGCGCGGACACGCGAGCTCCTGCGCGACCGGCCCGCGGACCTCGCGGCGTTCGAGGAGATCCTCGCCGCCGCGCGCGCCGTGGGACCGCTCACCGAGGAGCACAACTACGTGCTCGATCGCCAGATCCAGGCGCGCACCGGCCGGCTCATCCGCGCGGTCGGCGCGCGGATGGCGCGCGAGGACCTGCTCGGCGACGCCGCCGACATCTGGCACTTCGAGCCGGAGGAGATCAGCGCGGCGCTCCGCGGCGAGCAGCAGATCCGCGGGCTCACGGCCGCACGCGCGGCGGAGTTCGCGTCGTGGCAGCGGCTGCGGCACCCCAAGGTGCTTGGCTCGCCCATCCCCCCGCCCGCGCCCATCGGCAGCGCACAGCGTGTGGACCTCTGGCACCGCACGGCACAGGACGAGACCGGCGTCATCAAGGGTCAGCCCGCCTCGAGCGGGCGAGTGCGCGGCCGGGCGCGCCTGGTCCGGAGCGGCGCCGATTTCGGCAAGATGACGAGGGGCGATGTGCTCGTCTGCCGGTCCTCGAACGTGTCCTGGATCCCACTGTTCACCATCGCTGCGGCGGTCGTGACCGATGTGGGGGGCTCCCTGAGCCATGCCGCCGTGGTCGCCCGAGAGTTCGGGGTCCCGGCGGTGGTGGGGTGCGCGGTGGCCCTGGAGACCCTCCGTGACGGGCAGCTGGTGGAGGTCGACGGCGACCGGGGTATCGTCCGACCGCTAGACTGACGAGGCCGAAGAGGCGCCGAACGACCAGGGACGAACAGTGCGCGTGAGGGCTACCTCCACGAACTCGACGGAACCGATATCGAGCGGCAAAACAAGGAGGAGACCCTCGTGTCATTCCAGGACAAGACGCTGACCTGTCGCGACTGTGGCCAGGAGTTCATTTGGACCGCTGGCGAGCAGGAGTTCTTCGCAAGCCGTGGCCTGCAGAACGCCCCGTCCCGTTGCCCCGCCGACCGCGCGGCGCGCCGCGCCGGTGGTGGCGGTGGTGGTGGCGGTGGCGGCTACTCGAGCGGACCGCGCGAGATGTTCACCGCGACCTGCAGCAACTGCGGTCGTGAGGCTCGCGTCCCGTTCCAGCCGCGCGGTGACAAGCCCGTGTACTGCTCGGACTGCTTCGAGAAGCAGCGCAGCTCCCGCAGCCGCTATTAAGTCGTCGTGAGAAGGCCCGCCACGAGCGTCACCGTGAAGCTCCGTGGCGGGCCTTTCGATGGGCAGTCGGCGGTGGCCATGGGTGCCACCGTCGGCTCGCTCATCAACGTGAATCAGCGCTCGTACCGCGTCACGAAGATGGAGGCCGTCCCCGGCCGCCGCGATCACACCGCGATCGCCGTCTTCGAGCCGGCCCCCGCCAAGCCCAAGCCCTAGCTCAGGCCGCCTCCGTCGCGGTCCCGTTCGCGTGTGCGCTCCCCGGCATTCCCAGGGCCGAGAGCGTCGTCAGCACGCCCCCGCCGGCGAGGATGGTGAAGAGCATCGGCGCGCGCGTCTCATGCGGGAAGGCGGTGAGCACCGCCCCCGCCGCGATCGCGCCGAGCATCCCACCGAAGTAGCGCGAGGTCGACAGCACGCCCGACGCCAGTGCGACGTAGCGCGTGGGCACGGCGTCCACCGCCGCGACGCGGGCCGCCGGGAACGTGAGCGACACGCCCGCGCCCATGACCAGGAGCGAGACGACAAGGAGCGGGAAGCTTCCGCCCGTGACGACCGCGCCCGTCGCGAGCGCGCCCGCCGCGATGAGCACGCCACCGGCCGCGGGCGGCCACTTCGCGCCGAAGCGATCGATGGCCAGACCGGTGAACGGCCCGAGCACGGCCATCGCCGCGGACAGGGCGAAGAGGGCGACGCCCACCAGCACCGTCGTCGCGGGGTCGCTCGCCAGGAGCACCGGGATGGCGAGGAGCGTCGCGTACAGCGAGAGGTTGGAGAAGCAGATCGCCCCGTTCGCCGCCGCGAAGGCGGGGACGCGGAACAGCGCCGGGGGAAGCGCGGGGTCGGCCAGGGCGGACTCGTAGCGGACGAACATGATGGCCGCGCCGATCACCGCGACCGCGAGCAGGACCATGGCGACGTCGATGCCGCGACCGAACGACGTGAGCACCCACGCCGCCCCGGTCAGGATGAGACCCATCGCGACGACCCCGACAACGTCGAAGCGCGCCTCGCGGTGGGCCACGTCGTCGTGGACGTTCGCCCGCGCCAGCACGATCGCGAGCGCGACGAGTGGCACGTTCACGAGGAAGCACAGCCGCCAGTCGATCGTCACCAGGAGGCTGCCCAGGAGCGGCCCCAGCGACGCGGCCGTCCCGGAGATCGTGCCGATGATCCCGAAGTGCATCCCGGCGCGGTCGCCGGCCGCGCTGCGCAGGACGCCGAGGCCATTCGGGACGATGAGCGCCGCGGCGAGCGCCTGCTGCAGACGGAAGAACGCAAGGAGCACCAGACCCTGCGCGAGCGCCGCGCCGATGGACGCGACCGCGAAGTACGTGAGCGCCCCGAGCATGAGCCGGCGCCGCCCGAACCGGTCGCCGAGGCGCCCTCCGATCGGCTGAAGGGCGGCCATGGCGATGAGGTACGTCGTGATGAGCCAGGAGGTGGCCGCGATGTCGGTCCCTGCGTCGCGGGCGATGGCCGGCAGGGCCACCACCAGCATCGTGGAGTTGAGCGGAACGAGCGCGTTCCCGAGGGCGATGGAGGCGATCAGGGGCAGCGAGGAGCGCGCCACGGTCGCACGATAAAGGTGATGCGCGAGGACCGAGAAAGGAACACACTGAGACGTATCACCGCGCCAAGAAGGAGTCAGCACGAGTGCCGAAGCAAGCAGGCCCGAAGCGCGACAAGCAGGAGAAGAACCGCATCGCCGCGATGAAGGCGGACAAGGCGCGGAAGGCACGTCACCCGGCGGACCGGCCGGGTCGTTGAAGAAGTCGGGCGCCAGCGTCACGGTCAAGCTGCGCGGCGGACCCTTCGATGGCCAGTCCGCCGTCGCGTTCGGCCCGACCGTGGGTGAGCTCATCGAGGTGAATCACCGCTCGTACCGCGTCAAGTCCATCGACACGATCCCCGGCTGGAGCGAGCTCGTGGGCACGGCCACGTACGAGGACAAGCCCAAGGCGAAGCCGCCCGCGAAGTAGCCGCCGACCGGCCGGGCGGCGATACGATTCGCCCGATGACCGGTGCGCGGACCGCCACCCAGCGTCTTGCCGATTTTTGCGCAGGCCTCGCGTGGTCCGCGCTCCCGAGCGACGCGCGCGAGCGCACCAAGGAGCTCGTTCTCGATCACGTCGGCGTCGCCATCCGCGGCAGCGCGACCCCATCCGGCGAGGCCGTCCGTCGCTACGTCGAGCGCGCGTCGGCGAACGGTCCGTCGAATGGCACGCCGGCATCCAGCGACCACGCGTCGCTCCTCGGCACGGGCGTGCGCGCCTCCGCGCCGTGGGCCGCGCTCGCCAACGGCACCAGCGCGCACAGCATCGAGATGGACGACGTCACGACGGAGTCGTCGCTCCACCCCGGCGTCCCGGTCATCCCCGCCGCGCTCGCGCTCGCCGAAGAGCGCGGTGCATCCGCGATCGCGTTCCTCGAGGCGGTCGTCGCAGGCTACGAGGTCGTCATGCGCGTGGGGAACGCACTCGGCGGCGCGAACGCGTACGGCCGCGGCTTCCATCCCACCGGCGTTGCCGGCACGTTCGGCGCGGCCGCCGCCGCCTCACGAGTGCTCGGTCTCGACGCGGACGCCATGACGCGCGCACTGGGCATCGCCGGCACGATGGCCTCGGGCTCCCTCGAATATCTCAGCGACGGCGCGTGGACGAAGCGCCTCAACCCCGGCTGGGCCGCGCACAGCGGCGTCGTCGCCGCGGAGCTCGCCGCGGAGGGCTTCAGCGGGCCGGCGACCGCGATCGAGGGGACGCACGGCGCGCTGCGCTCCTTTACCGACGACCCGCGGCCCGAGCGCCTCCTCGCCGACCTCGGCGCGCCGCTCCAGGTCATGCGCGTCTCGATCAAGCCGTACGGCTGCTGCCGGTACAACCACGGTCTCATCGACTGCATGCTGCGGCTGCGGCGCGATGGTCTTGCGCCCGAGGACGTCGAGCGCATCACGCTGCACGTATTGTCCGGCGGTGCCGCGCTCGTCGCCGATCCCATCGAACGCAAGCGCGATCCACGCAACGTCGTCGATGCGCAATTCAGCGCGCCGTACGCCGCGGCCGTCGCGCTCGTGCGCGGCGCCGCGGGTCTTGGCGAGTTCGGCGACGACGTCATCGCCGATGCCGCCATCCGCGCGCTCATGGCGCGCACCGACTGCGTGCGCGACGCGAGCCTCGACGCCATGTACCCCGAGGTCTGGCCCGCGGCCGTCACCGTGCGGACGCGCGACGGGCGCACGCTCGAGGCGCGCATCACGCACGCGCTCGGCGAGCCGGAGAACCCGGTCCCGCGTGAGGCGCTGGTGGAGCGCTTCGTCGGGCTCACCACCGCCGCCATGGACGAGGACCAGGGCCGCGCACTCGCCGCCACGATCCTCTCGCTCGACACGAGGACCGACCTGTCGCGCCTCTTCGCGCGGCCAGTGGCGGCCGCATCCCGCGCGTGACGCGGCCGTGACCGCGGCCTACGACGCGATCGTCGTGGGCCTCGGCGCGCACGGATCCGCCGCGGCATACCACCTGGCCAGGCGCGGGCTGCGCGTGCTCGGCCTCGAGCAGTTCCCGCGCGGGCACACGCTCGGATCATCCGGCGGTCTGTCGAGGATCATCCGCCTCTCCTACTACGAGCATCCGGACTACGTTCCGATGCTGAAGCGCGCGTGGGAGCTCTGGCGGGAGCTCGAGCGCGAGTCGGGCGAGACGCTCCTCACCGAGACCGGCGGCCTGTACATCGGCTCACCCGATGGCGAGCTGGTGTCCGGTGCGCTCGCGAGCGCGCGACAGCACGGGCTTGCGCACGAGCTCCTGGCGCCGGGCGAGCTGCGCGTGCGCTATCCGCTCTTCCAGATGGACCGCGACTGGGTGGCGCTGCTCGACGTGCAGGCGGGGTGGCTCGCGCCGGAGCGCTGCATCGAGACGCACCTCGGCATGGCCGAGCGCCACGGTGCGACGCTACGCTTCGAGCAGCCGGTCGCGTCCTGGGAGAAGGATGGTGACGGCGTGCGTGTCACGACCGCGTCGGGGGTCCATCGCGCCGCTCACCTCGTGCTCACCGCCGGCGCCTGGATGTCACGCCTGCTCCCCGCTCTCGCGCCGCACGTGTGGGTCGAGCGCAACGTGCTCTTCTGGTTCGAGCCCCGCAGCCACCGCCACGCCTTCGCCGGGCTGCCGGTGTGGATCATGGAGGACAGCGATCGCTTCTGGTACGGCTTCCCATACGACGAGGAGCACGGCCTGAAGCTCGCTGGCCTGCACTTCGGCGACCGCGCCGATCCCGACACCGTGGAGCGCGAGCCACGTCCGGTCGACGAGGCGCGCGTCCGCACGTTCCTGCGCCGTCGCATGCCGCAGGCGGACGGCGAGCGACGCCTGGCGAAGGTCTGCATGTATACGAACAGCCCGGACAGCGACTTCGTCATCGACCGCCTCGCCGACGCGCCCGTCACGTACGCCTCGGCCTGCTCGGGCCACGGTTTCAAGTTCGCGAGCGCGATCGGTGCGCTGCTCGCAGAGATGAGCAGCGGTCACACGGATGCGCCCGAGTTCCTGCGAGCCACACGGCTCACGTCGCGGACCGTACGCGACGGCTGAGGCTTGATTCTGCGAACATTGCGTTCCTCATGACTCGCTCCCACTCGATCGCGATCATCGGCGGCGACGGCATCGGACCGGAGGTCACGCGTGCCGCGCTCCGTGTCCTCGACGCGGCCGAGCGGCGGTTCGGATTCACCACGTCCCGCCAGGAGTACCCGTGGTCGTCGGCGCGCTACGTCGACGCCGGCGCGCGTGTGGGACCGGCCGACGTGCAGGCACTCCGCACACACGAGGCCATCCTCTTCGGCGCGATCGGCGATCCGCGCGCGCCACGGGGTGTCGTGGAGCGCGAGATCATCTTCGGACTCCGGCAGGGCCTCCAGCTCTTCGTGAACCTACGGCCGATCACGCTCTATGACGAGCGGCTCACGCCGCTCCGCGGCAAGCGCGCCGCGGACATCGACATGATCGTCGTCCGCGAGAACACCGAGGACGTGTACACCCAGCCCGGCGCCATCACCGGTACGGGGAAGGATGAGGTGGGCATCGCACCGATGCGCTTCACGCGCCCGGGCATCGAGCGGGTCGTCCGCTACGCCTTCGCGCTGGCGCGCTCGCGGCCCAAGAAGCACCTGACCCTGGTGGACAAGTCGAACGCCATCCCTATCCAGGAGCTCTGGCGGACCATCTTCGAGGAGATCGGCGCGGAGTTCCCCGACGTCAGGCGCGACGCGATGTACGTGGACGCGACCTGCATGTGGATGGTCCAGAAGCCGGAGCAGTTCGACACGATCGTGACGACGAACCTCTTCGGCGACATCATCACCGACCTCGGGGCGGCCCTCGTGGGCGGCCTCGGGGTCGCGGCGTCGGGGAACATCCATCCCGGCAAGACCTCGATGTTCGAGCCGATCCATGGATCGGCACCCAAGTACGCGGGCCAGAACGTGGCCTCGCCGCTGGGCTCCATCGGCGCGCTCGCGATGCTGCTGCGTCACATCGGCGAGATCGAGGCCGGCGACGCGGTGGAGAACGCCATCCGCGACGGGCTGCGCGGTGGGAAGATCAAGGGAGTCGAAGCGGGCCTGCAGGGGACCGATGACGTCGCGAGCATCGTCGCGGAGATGGTCGCCTCCTAACGCAACGCGCCGATTGCGCACGGGCACATCACTTCGCATACTCAAGCCAAGCATCAGGAGTGACCCGCAAGGGTCTGCCAACCGGCCGGGAGCGGCACGGTGGATCGGGCGAGAGCCCGGATGTGCGGAGCGATCCGAACCAAGGCTCCTGGTGCGCACTTCGACACGGAGGCGCATCGCGATGACGGACACCGGGTGGGCTCTTCATTACGCCGGCTACGACGGCTCCGCGCTGCGGATCGATCGCGCGACCGGCCGGGTCATCGGCCCATGGATCCCGCGGGATCCGGATCCACGGCTGGACTTCCACCTTCCGGCCGAGCTGTGCCGCTGCTGCGCGCAGGAGCTTCTGCCATCCGGTTCACGCTGGTCGGTCTGGTTCTGCCGCGAGTGCCACACGCGTGTGCGCGCAGCTGGAGAACGCGACAGGGCCTACCGGATCCCCATCGGAAGGCACTCGATCATGAACGGCCACTTCCTGCGCGACCCCTTCGACGACGAAGCCATCGACGAGTTCGTGGACGGCTTCCGCGTCATCGCCGCCGCCATGGACCGAACGGAGGAGTGGACCCGTGAGCGCATTCGGCGGAACTGCGCCGCGCTCGGGCTGCCCGCTCACATCAACGTGGCCCTCGGCGAATACCTCCGCCGCGTCGCCGCCGCGGGCCTCTCCCGCGAGGGCGCGTTCCGCGAGATGCTCGACTGGTGGGCCACGGTCGTCCCATAGCGGTACCCGGCCCCCGTTGGTCAACGTGCACCATGGCCACCCGTGGCGTTGACGGGCAGGCTGCGCGGCCCGTAGCGTCGACCGCCTGATGTCCGGCGTCATCGCTGTCGTCATCGTCGTCATCGGCTTCACCGAAGCCGGCGAGGGAGGCGCGCGCAGCTGACGTCAGAGCGGACCAAGCGGACAGCAAGCCTCCCG
>DASSPF010000030.1:0-3230 GCA_035699805.1 Candidatus Limnocylindria bacterium
GCCTCCTCCCGGAGCATCGGAGGCATCGAGGCGGCCATCGGGGCGTACGCGTTCACCTTCTGCATGGTGAGCTGGTACTTCCCCACACGATCGATGAACGCGGCGAAGACGATGCTGTCTCCGAACGAGTCGTACTCGAGATTGAACGCCGCGAGGACGTGCGACCCCGTCTGCATGGAGAGGATCTCCTCGACCATGTCCTGCGGCTTCGTATCCGTGACGCTCGACCAGTCCGCCGACGTCAGCAGGTGGATCATCTGGTACCCGTGGCGGAGCTCCTCGGCCATGACCCGGAGCACCCACGTCTGGTCCTGCACGTCGCTCGCGCGCTCGAAGGTCCCGTGGTGCTGCTGGATCGAGCCGAACTCGGTCGATGCCTGCGCGCGGATGATCATGAGCAGCTGCTCGGCGGCCTCGCGGTCGAGCTCGCGGGGGACGAGGGCCTTGGGCTGGCCGCGACGCTCGCCCACCTGGATGGTGCTCGGCATCTCCTTCTCGATGCGCGCGCACAGACAGAACTCGGCGTCCTTCGGGAAGTGCTTCTGCCAGCGCTTGGAGAGCTCGGGGTACTCGGGGAAGTTGTGCTGCTGCCAGTGCTCCACCGCCTGGTGGTAGGCCGGCGGGAGGGTGCGAAGCTCCTCGGACATGTGCTCCAGAGTACCTAGGTCCAAAGGAGATTGGTATGACCGTTCGCCATACCGTACGGAGCTACAGCCGCTTCTCCAGCGCGGTGACCGGGGCCGGGGCGAAGCCCATGCGGCGGATGAAGGCGTCGATCTCGGTGTCGCGCTCGGCGACCATGGTCCGCGCCACCTGCGCGCCACGGCTGCGGAAGCGCTCCAGCAGCGCGTCGATGAGCGAGCGCCCCACGCCCTTGGCGCGCGCCTGGGGATCGACGCCGAAGAACTCGACCCATCCGGTGGGCTCCTCGAGCCCGAACTCGCCGCCCCGGACCTCTCCGAGCATGAAGCCGACCACTCTCCCGCCCGCCTCGGCCACCTGGGAGCTGTCGGGGTCGCGGCGGATGTAGTACATGACCCGGTCCTCCCAGGCCTCGGGGCGGTAGCGGCCGGTGATGCGCTCGTCGATCCGGCAGATCGCTTCGATGTCGAGCTCGGTCACCGGTCGGATGGTCACGGCGTCGCTCACGCACGCGAGTATGCCCCGTCGCTCGGGAAGGGTCAGGGCGCCGGGAGGGGCGTGCGGTGGAGCGGACGCTCAGGTGGCGAGGATGCGCTCCGCCTCGTCCGCGCGATCGCCCGCCAGCACGACGATCTCGATGCCGCCCGGGACGAACGTGCCGTCCGGCTCGGTGCGGCCACCGTGCGTCGTGAGCGTGACCTGATCGTCGGCGAAGCCGGCCTCGTGGAGTCGCTCGACGGCGCGGTCAGCCGCGGCGCGATCGGTGTACTCGCGCGTGATGCGCTCGCCATGGGTCGCTTCGATGTGGTGCCGTTCGATGGTCATGGCTGGCGCAGCGTGCATACGCCGCGCCAGCCGCGACGCCAAGCGGGGGCTCGTTCAGGCGGTCGGCGCCGCTCGCCGGAGCCGGAGCCCCACGAGGGTGAGCCCGAGGGCCAGGAACGGCACCCAGATGAACACGAGAGCCCAGATCGCCAGGTCGGCGAGTCCTCGGAAGACGAGGGCCAGCGTGGCGAGGGCCTTGGCGAACGTGCGGGCGGGGTCCCAGGTGCCGACCGGCTCGCCGATGGCCGGGGCGATCGGCGTGATGGACATGCTGATGGTCGAGTAGTCGATGCGGTCCTTCATCGAGTTCACCTGCGCCTGGAGCTGCTCGACCTGCATGCGGACGCTCCAGAGCGCGGACTGCACCTTGAGGACCTCGTCCACCGTGCCGGCGCGGCCAAGCAGCGTGAGGTACTGCTGCTCCTCGGCCTTCTTCGCGGCGAGTCGGGCCTGCACGTCGACGAACTGGTCGGTGACATCCTTCGCGTCCACGCTGGAGGTGAGGACCTCGCCGTCGAGCTTCTTCAGCTGGGTGAGGGCGTCATCGACCCGCGACGACGGCACGCGCATGACGACTGACGCGCTGCGCCGGTCGCCGGTGCCCGACTGTGAGAGGCCGAGCAGGTCGCCGCCGAGGCTCGCGGCGATGCCGCGGGCGGCGTCGGCCGTGGCCCACGGGTCGGTCGAGCGCATGGTGATGTTCGCGCTGATGATCAGATCGCGGGTGGCGTTGGCCAGCGAGGGGATGCCCTGACCGGCGGGGACGCCCTCCGGCGCGGTGGCCACGCCCTTGGTGTCGGCCGCGCCGCCGTAGGCGAACCCGTCGCGCTGGGCGGTGCCCGGCTGGGGCGCGACGGCGGTGGGCGCGCTCTGCCCCGCGCACGCCGCGCCGAGGATGAGGACCAGGGCCAGGAGCGGAAGGAGTCGACGAGGCATCGAGCTCACCTGCTTTCCGTGTGTGCGTTCCAGCAGGCAAGACGCCGGGGACCGCCCGCGGGTTCCCCTAGGGCCAGCGGGGGCCGAAGAGCCGGCCCGCGGCCTCGCCGATCGCCGCGCCGAGCGGCCCGGCGGTCACGTCACGGGCCGCCGCGACGACCGCCAGGGTGTCCATGACGAACGCCGGCTCGTTCCGCTGCCCTCGCCGCGACTGCGGGGCGAGGTACGGCGCGTCGGTCTCCACCAGGAGCGAGCCCACCGGCACGGCGGCGGCCGCGTCCCGGAGCGCGCGATTCTTCGGATAGGTGACCGTCCCGGCGAACGACACGGCGAAGCCGCGCGCCACCCACGCGGCGGCCTCCGCCGGACCCTCGCTGAAGCAGTGGATCATCCCGCGGCTTCCCGCGACGCGGTCCACGATCTCGCGAGCGAGGTCGCCCGCATCGCGCACGTGGACGACCACCGGGAGGTCGAGCTCGCGCGCGAGCACCAGCTGTTCCAGGAACGCGCGCTCCTGCGCCTCGCGTGGCGCGCTGCGCCCAGAAAGGTCGACGCCGATCTCGCCGAGGGCGACCACGCGCGGATCCGCGGCGAGCGCGCGGAGCGCATCGGCGGCCGCGGGGTCCCACGTGGCCGCGCGGTGCGGGTGCACGCCGACGGCGACGCGCACGGTGGGGTGGCGCGCTGCGATCTCGAGCGTGCGCCGGCTCGACGCGATGTCCTCGCCGCAGGAGAGGATGCGGACCACGCCCGCCGCGGCCGCGCGGGCGATGACCGCGTCGAGGTCGTCACGGAGACGTGGATCGTCCAGGTGCGCGTGCGCGTCG
>DASSPF010000031.1:0-2580 GCA_035699805.1 Candidatus Limnocylindria bacterium
GAACCGCGGTCCCCAGACCTGGACGAGCGAGGGGTGCTCCCACGCCGACGGCCCGACGTCCCGGACGCGAGCGTGCAGCGAGAGGAGCGCGGACCGGGGCATGCTGTCCTGCAGCCCGGCCCATGCGGCGCGTCGCAGCGACGCCGCGGAGCGCGGCAGGCGGACATCGAGCGCGCCGGCATCACGCCGGAACGAGAGGATCTGCGCGCGGGTGAGCGGGAGCCGCGTTCGCGTCAACGCCGCTTCGGTCTAGCCGGCCTTCTTCACTTCGGCGACGACCCGGCCGACGGCCTCTTTGGCGTCGCCGAACAGCATGCCCGTCTTCGGGTCGAGATAGAGCTCGTTGTCGATGCCGGCGAAGCCGGGCTTCATGGAGCGCTTGATGACGATGATGTTCTGCGCCTGGTCCACGTTGAGGATCGGCATGCCGTAGATCGGGCTCGCGGTGTCCTTGCGCGCGGCGGGGTTGGTGACGTCGTTCGCGCCGATGACCAGCGCCACGTCGGCGCGCGCGAAGTCGTCGTTGATCTGCTCCATGTCGAAGAGCTTCTCGTACGGGACGTTCGCCTCGGCGAGGAGCACGTTCATGTGCCCGGGCATCCGGCCCGCGACGGGGTGGATGGCGTAGCGCACCTCGATGCCCTTCCCCTCGAGGAGATCGGCGAGCTCGCGCACGCTGTGCTGCGCCTGCGCGACGGCCAGGCCATAGCCGGGGACGATGATCACGCTCTGCGCGTACCCGAGCAGGATCGCGGCGTCCTCGGCGCTCACCTCGCGGAAGGTGCGGCCGTCATCGGTCTTCGCGCCCGCGGTGGCCGTGCCCGCGGCGCCGAACGCGCCGAAGAGGACGTTGCCGAGGCTGCGGTTCATGGCCTTCGACATGAGGCGGGTGAGGATGGTGCCGGACGCGCCGACGAGCGTGCCGGCGACGATGAGCATCTGGTTGCCGATGGAGAAGCCGGCCATCGCGACCGCGAGCCCGGTGTAGGCGTTCAGGAGCGAGATGACCACGGGCATGTCCGCGCCGCCGATGGGCATGACCAGCGCGACACCGAACGCGAGCGCCAGGACCGCGACGAGCACGAGGAGGACGTTGGCCGGCGCGATCTCCGTGCCGGTGAGCGCCGCGGCCAGGATGGCGAGCGCTGCGGCGATCATGCCGGCGAAGATGCCGAACGTGACCACCTGCTGGCCGGTGTACTTGAAGGCGCGTGCGTCGATGAGTCCCTGGAGCTTGCCGAACGCGATGATGCTGCCCGAGAACGACACGCCACCGATCATCAGCCCGAGGAGGATGGCGATCGGCTCGCCGACGCCCGCGAAGCCGAGCCCCTGGCCGGTGGCGGCGTGCGTCGCGTGCTCGAACTCGAGGATCGACACGAGCGCGGCCGCGCCGCCGCCGGCGCCGTTGAAGATGGCGACCATCTGCGGCATCGCGGTCATGGGCACCTGGCGGGCGCCGACGACGCCGATGACCGTCCCGATGGCCATCGCCGGAAGGATGAGCAGCCACGCCTCGGCCACCTGCGTCTCGAGGAACGTCGCGATGACCGCGAGGAGCATGCCGGTCGCCGCGACGCGGTTGCCGAGCTGCGCGGTCGTCGGGCCGGAGAGGCCCTTCAGGCCGAAGATGAACGTCACCGAGGCGACGAAGTAGACCCACGGCACGTACTCGCGGAGCTGCTCCACCTTATTTCTTCTCCGCCGGCTTGGCCGCACGCGGGCGGGCCTTGAACATCTGGAGCATGCGGTCGGTGACCACGAACCCGCCGACCACGTTGATCGTGCCGAGCACCACCGCGAGGAATCCGAGCACCGTGCCGAGCGGACCCGGCAGCGCGGTGGCCACGAGCATCGCACCCACGACGATGATCCCGTGGATCGCGTTCGCGCCGGACATGAGCGGGGTGTGCAGCGTGGTCGGCACCTTGGAGATGACCTCGTTACCGACCCAGATCGCGAGCATGAAGATGTACGCGCCCAGGAGCAGCTCGGTGCTCATGCGCGCGCTCCCGCCGGCTGCATGGCCTTCTGCACGCCCTCGTGGACGACCTGGCCGCCGTGCGTGATGACCGTGCCCTTGACGACCTCGTCGCCGAGGTTCAGGTCGAACGTGCCGTCCTTCTTGATCATGAGCGCGAGCAGGCTCGCGATGTTCCGCGAGTACATCTGGCTGGCGTGGAACGGCATGGACGCCGGGAGGTTCACCTGGCCGATGATCGTGACGCCGCTCACCGCCACCGTCTTACCGGCCTCGGTGAGCTCGCAGTTGCCGCCGGTCTCCGCGGCGAGATCCACGATGACCGACCCCGGCTTCATGGTGGGGACCATGTCCTTGGTGATGAGCACCGGCGCCTTGCGGCCGGGGATCGCGGCGGTGGTGATGACGATGTCGTTCTCGCGCGCCGCCTTCGCCAGGAGCTCGACCTCCTTGCGGTGCGCCTCCTCGGAGAGCTCCTTCGCGTAGCCGCCCTGGCCCGCGCCGGA
The DNA here is from genome assembly GCA_035699805.1 of Candidatus Limnocylindria bacterium. Classification (GTDB taxonomy): domain Bacteria; phylum Chloroflexota; class Limnocylindria; order P2-11E; family P2-11E; genus CF-39. The sequence continues at coordinate 2,488 of DASSPF010000031.1, forward strand.
TTCGCCGAGGTCGATCTCGAGGAACTTCGCGCCCAGCGACTGCACCTGCTCCTTCACCACCGGACGCGTGTCGAAGGCCTCGACCACCGCGCC